>DATDHZ010000044.1:0-5441 GCA_036521315.1 Acidobacteriaceae bacterium | reverse complement strand
TCTGGGCCGCGGTGGCGATGAGCGACGGATTCGTTGTAGAGTCCTGCGGCTTGAACTTTTTGATCGAGTTGAAATCGCCGGTATCGGATACGACCGTGGTCATGCTGCGAAGCTGCTCTAGGACTGATTTAGCCATGATGATTTCCCCTGTCTCCTCCATTCTATAACTTGCGCGGATAGCTTTCTCTTTAAGATGCGGCCAAAGACGCCGAAGGCCCGGCGGACGCGAAATCACTGCGGATTTCGTCGCTCCGGCCGGGATGAAGAATCCAAAAAAAACGCCACATAGAGTCGCTTAGACAACGGGATTTTTTAGCACGCCCAGGCCCTCGATTTCGACCTCCACTGTATCGCCCGCAGCCATGGGGCCAACACCGGCGGGTGTGCCGGTGGGAAGGAGATCACCGGGCTCGAGGGTCATGCATGCCGTGATGTAGACCAGCAGGTGCGGGATAAGGAAGATGAAATCGCGCGTGGTGCCGTACTGTTTTCGGTCGCTATTCAGCCGGGTTTCGAGCATGAGGCCGGCGGCGGGATTGACTTCGCTCGAAACGACCGGGCCGCAAGGGCAGAACGTGTCAAACCCCTTGGCGCGCGTCCAGTGGCCATCGGACTTCTGCAAATCGCGCGCCGTGACATCGTTCACGATGGTGTAGCCGCGGATGTAAGGGCGCAGATCGGTGTCCGCTTTGAGAGCACGCGCCTGGCGGCCGATGACGACGGCGAGCTCGCCTTCATAGTGGACGTTCGAGGACTCCGCGGGCAGGCGGATGGCAGCGCCGGGCGCGAGCAGCGAGGACGGCGGCTTGAAGAAGAGAAGCGGCGCGGTGGGGACGTCGTTGCCCAGTTCGGCGGCATGGTCGCGATAGTTGCGGCCGACGCAGACGATCTTTGAAGGCTCGACGGGCGGCAGAAGTGCGGCGCCGGCGAGCGCAACGGGCGTGAAGGACTCGGCCGGATCGTAAGTTGTGTGTGATTCCGGCGGTGGAGGGATGAGCGCCATCACCCACGGGCCGCCCTCACGGTCTTCGACTGCGGCGTAGCGGGGTCCGTTGGCGGTTTCGAGGCGGCAGTAGCGCATGTGTGGTTGCTCCTCAGTTTCAGGGTTGGGGATTGGGTGATGGGACAGGCGGGTTCCATTCGTCTTCAATCTCGGCGGAGCGCCGGCTCTCGTTTCCGGAGGTATCGATGGCGCTGACCGAGTAGGCATAGCGCTGGCCGGGCGTGGCGCTGGTGTCGCTCCAAGATGAGGTTGTCACGGGCTTGCCGGGCGCAGAGATGCGCTCGGGCGGCCGATTCGAGCCGGCGACTCGGCGGTAGATAATGTATCCGGCGAGGCCGGGATCGACGTCGGGGGTCCAGTCGAGGTCGATGGCTTTGGCGGCCGTGTCCGAGGCGGAAACCAGCCCTGTCGGCACCGGCGGCGGGAAGACGTCGCGGTACGCAGTCTCGACAGGCAAAGCTGGAGAGCTCGCGACGTCCAACGTGCGGTTGCCGAGCGTGACCTGCTGGACGCGCTGCGCAACATAGCGGTAGCTGCTGCCGGTGTGGGCGGTGGTGTCCACTGCGAAGGAGAGGTGTCCGGACGCGGTTTCGGGCACGCGGAGGACTTGCTCAGCCGGTTCTTCGGGTGCCGCTTTGCGGCCGATGAAGGTGTTGTTCTCCTTGGACTCCGGTTGCGATGGCGGCGCGGAGGTGCGTGTGCGGTCGAAGCGAACCACATCGGCGGGTGCAGCCGTTCCGTGCCAGGACAGCATGATGCCGTTGCGCCGCGGCGTGGCGGTAAGGCCGGTGACCGGGGCTGGTGCGGCTCCCGCGGCCGTCCAGGCGGGGGCGGATTCGGCGAAGGATTTTGCGGCGTGATTCAGGATGGCGACCTTATACACCAGGAGACGAGGCGGTCCCTGGCGAAGCTCGGGCGGCAGGGCGTCGTCCATGGAGGCGGACTTTGCCTGCGCCGGGATGGCGAGCGTACCAGCGGGCTGACAGGGTCCGGTGTCCACGCTGCGGCAGAGCGTTGCCGTTATGGGTCCGCGAACGGGCAGCTTGTCGGTGGTCTTCTGCGGGACAGAGAACGTGAGATGGACGATGTCGCCAGCGCGTACGGCGGCGAGATCCCGCACCGGCTGGGGCAGGTTCAGAGTGGGCGGCAGGGGCGCGGCGGGCGCGCCGCAACCAGCCGAAAACCCCGACAGAAGAGCGGCCGGAAGAAGCGCAATCCAAGGCCACGGTTGTTCTCTCTGATCGCGCTGCATTGCTGGGCTCCAGCGTAGCAGACGGGGCGGGGCGGCTGTTGTCGTCAGACCATCTCGGTGACGGTCTGTTCCAGCCGCTCATGGCTGAAGAGGAAGCCGGCGGCAAGCAGGCGCTCCGGAATGGCGCGGGCGCTGGCCAGCAGCGCTTCGTGTGCCATTTCACCGAGTGCAGCCCGCAGCACCAGCGAGGGTACGCGAAGCAGCGTGGGGCGGTGCAGGATGAGGCCGAGTGTGCGGGTGAACTCGGCGTTTGTGACCGGGTGCGGGGCCGTGGTATTGAAGGCGCCGCTCAACTCAGGCTGCGCAATGGCGAACTCGATGGCGGCGATCGCGTCCTCCAGCGAGACCCAGCTCATCCACTGGTGGCCGTTGCCCAGCCGGCCGCCGAGGCCAAGGCGGAAGAGAGGCAGCAGGCGAGGCAGCGCTCCGCCACGCGCGGTGAGAACGACCCCGAAGCGCAAGTGGACCACGCGCGGTGCGAGCCCGGCGGTAGCCGACTCCCATGCCTGGCAGACCTCCGGCAGGAAGCCCTTGCCGGGACGCGAGGCTTCCGTGAGCACCTCATTGCCACGATTTCCGTAGTAGCCGATGGCCGATGCCGCGACCAGCACGGGCGGCGGAGCCGTGAGTGTGGTGAAGATGCGGCCGAGAGCACGCGAGGTATCGACACGGCTGTTCAGGATGAGGCGCTTGTAGGCGGGCGTCCAGCGATGGCCGGCGACGTTGGCTCCCGCCAGGTGCACGGCGGCATAGCAGCCTTCGAGGGGCGCCAGGTCGGCGACGGGCAGGGGCCGGTCCGGGTGCCATTCGATCTCGACGAGGTTCGGATCGGAGTGGCGGCGCGTGGGACGCCGCACCAGCAGCACAATCTGCACGCCATCGCGGGTGACGTGCTGGGTCAGCGCTCTGCCGATGAGACCGGTTCCGCCGCACACGAGAAGCTTCCGCGTCATGTCAGATCTGCCCAGCGCATTGGATGCGACGGCGGCAAACTGATGATGGCGTTCCATGCCGCATCCATTTCGACGCTTTCCTGCGGGAGCGCTCTTTTCGCCGGGAGCGTGCCACATCTTTACTGCTGTACCGGACTGCCGTACAAGGCGATCCACCGTTTTCCGAGTTCCGGGGCCTTACTCGTATTTCAGCCAAGCAGCCTTTGCTAAGGAAAACCGCATCAGCAGCTCACAGAGGCCGCATCTTTTCGTGAAAACGGTCCAGGGCCATCCAAAAGCCGATCTGGAGAGGCGTACCGATGCAACCTGTAACGATACAACGCAAGGATGACTCCGCGAAGCGGACTGAACCGGAGGCAGCGGCCTCCGTGTACTCGATGAGCACACCGGAAGCGGATGGCGCAACGGCAGAGGCCTTCATCATAGAGAAGCGAATTGGCGAACGCATCAAGCGGCTGCGGCTGAAGAGATCGATGGGGCTGGTGGAGCTGGGGAAGCACACGGGACTGTCGGCGAGCTTCCTTTCACAACTGGAGACCGGCCGCGTGGTGCCCACGCTGCGCAACCTGGCGCGCATCGCGATGGTCTTCAACAAGGACCTCTCGTTCTTCTTCGAGCCCGAGCCGGCGTCGCTATTTCGCGTGCATCGCAAGAGCGATCGCGTGCGGCTGCCACAGACGGGCGTCGAAGACCCGACTTATTTCTTCGAGAGCATCGGCTTCATGGTGCCGGACCGCCAGCTTGATCCGTATTATGCGGAGTTCCTGCCGGTGCGGAAGACACAGGAGATCCGGCCGCATGTCCATCCGGGCTTCGAGTTTCTCTATGTGCTGGAAGGAGAGTTGGAGGTGCGGCATGGCGATTCGATACAGGTACTGAACCCGGGCGACGGAGTGTACTTCGACGCCAGCACACCGCATAGCTACCGGTGCGCGGGGAAGGAGCCGGCGACAGCGATCATCGTGACCATGCATCAGCAGGCAGTAGCGCAGCCAGCGTATAGCCTGCGGCCGATGGGCGCGCCAATGGGGATTCGCAACGGAGTGAAGCCGGGCGCGGCGCGCAGCAATGGAATGCCGCCGGTGCGCGCAGTTGTGAACGGCGGCCCGGTGCAGAAGGCATAGACGGTTGGCACTTCGTGACGATCACTTCGGGAAGAATAGATCTTCCACTTCCAGCCAGTTGTTGACGCGCACCTTGGCCACGACGTTGGCATTGTGCGCGGCGGTGAAGAGTACGCCCTGGCCGGCAAAGCGCTGGAAGTGGCGCGGCATGTCGTCGATGAGATAGTCGGCATGCAGGATGCTCTTGTCTCCGCAGAAGACGAAGCGCGTGGGCGAGAGGAATGGGAAATACCGCTCCAACCAGCGGAACTTCGGACCGAAGGAGTTGGGAAATTCCATCGCTGCGGTGGCGACGAAGATTTCGTAGCGGCCTGAGAGGCGTTCGAGGACGCGCTGGCTGTCCGGCATCACGTCGAGGTCTTCGAAGAAGTCCGGCTCCTGCAGGTAAGCCATCAGCCGGTCCTGGCGCTCGGCCGGGAGTACGTTCACCATCCAGTGGCCCCACATGTCCTCGACGGTCAGGTCTTCGGAAAACTCCGTGTTGTAGAGACGGATGAGTTTGCCGAGGGCGTCGGCGAGCACCTCGTCCATGTCGACGGCAATTCGCTTCATGCGGTGTGGGCGTTTGGTATGCTGCCGGCGCCGCCGGGCCGGCCGGTTTCAATTTGCGGCTCGCGTCGATTGTCCACATAGAGGATGCGGCCGCAGCTTTCGCACTTCATCGACTGGCCGTCGCGTAGCTGATTCCAGAGCTGCGGGCGGATACCCATCTGACAGCCGGTGCAGCGCTGATCGCGGGCGCGGGCCAGCGCGGTGCCACGCGCGGCGGCGATGCGGTCGTACTCGGCGAGGCGATCTTCGTCAATCTGGGGGCGAAGCGCGGCGCGCTCCTCCTGCCACTTGCTGAGGTCGGCCTGCTCCAGCGCGGTGCTGCGCGCCGCGGCGGACTTTTCCGTTTCGAGATACGCGGCGTGGCTCGCGTGCTGCTGGCGCGCGGCGAGCAGGTCCCGCTCGAGGATGTCGGAACGTTCCATGCTTTCGAGCTCGGTGTCTTCGAAACGGCTGATCTCCTGCTGCGCGAAGGTGATCTGGTGCTCGAGCGCAGTGGCCTGCGCCTGGTTCTGCACGATGTTGAGCTGCTGGCGCGACTTCGCGATCTTCCCCTGCTG
>DATDHZ010000043.1:0-84997 GCA_036521315.1 Acidobacteriaceae bacterium | reverse complement strand
GCCGGTGGGTTGCCTCGGTCACCTGGCGCTTTCCTTGCGCTCCTCAGCACGTCCTCGTACGCAGGGTTCGCATCCCAACTATGAGGATTGGCGAATTCAGGAAGTGCGAGGAGAGACGATGAACAGAACAAAACTCACGGTTGCACTGATCGGACTGGCACTCGCGGGCGCTCCGGCGATGACGGCTGCGGCGCAGGAAGGGCCGCCGCCTCCGGGGGCGTGGCAGCCACAGGAGCCGCCCGGAAGCTGGTCGCAGGCGTGGCACAGCGGGTTTCATGAGGGAGTGGAAGCGGCTCGTCACGATCGCGAAGCCGGGCGCCCGCCCGATGCGGACCATCACGAGCGATTCCGTCATCCGGATGTTCCGCCGAATCAGCGGCACGATTTCCGCGAAGGATTCCGTCGCGGATACCGCATGTTCGTGGAGCACCACGGGTAGCCACGACAGGTAATGCCGAACCGGAAGTGAGAAGCAGGGGCCGGCGAGCAGCCGGCCCTGTTTTTTGCAGCTATGCTTTCGGGCGAGCCTTCGCGGGTGCGAGCAGTAGCTGCAAAAACGCCTGCTGGACGCGGCCCAGCGAGCGGCCCTTTAAGCGCGCGGCGGCGATGGTCCTGAAGGCCTGCGGGTCGGAGATGCGCACATAGCGGCAGGCCGCGCTGCGATCGATGGCCATCTCCGGGACGATGGTGACGCCCACGCCTGCGGCGACCATCCCGAGCAGGCTCGAGAACTGGCCGCTCTCGAAGGCGATGCGCGGGTCGAGGCGTGCCCGCTCGCAGGCGGTGAGCGCGATGCCGCGAAAGCAGTGGGTGTCGCGCAGGAGGACAAACGGCTCGTCGCGCAGTTCCCGCAGGGCCAGGGTTGCCGCGCCGGCGCGCGGGTGGCCGGGAGGCAGCACGGCAAAGAGCCGCTCCGTTAACAGCGGAAGAATCTCAAAGTCCCGATACTTGAGCGGGAGGGAAAGAATTGCGACGTCGACGGCGAGGGAACGCAGGCTCTCGACGAGGAGCGGGGTGGTTTCCTCCACGATGCGCAGCGTCGCCTCGGGAAAACGGCGCGTGAAGGCAGCGATGCGCCTGGGCATGTAATACGGTGCGATGGTGGGGATAACGCCGACCGTGACGGTTCCGCGGGCGTCGCGGCGGCGGCCATCGACTTCGCTGCGCGCCAGCTCCGTTTGGTGCAGCACGGCGCGGGCGTGGGGCAGAAACCCGCGGCCCGCTTCGGTGAGCCGGATGCTGCGGCCGAGGCGATCGAACAGCCGCGCGCCGAGCTCCTCTTCGAGTTTGGAGATTTGCTGGGAAAGAGAGGGCTGCGCCACGTGGCAGTGCTCGGCGGCGCGGCTGAAGCTGCCGGTATCGGCGATGGCGCAGAGATAGCGGAGCTGCTGGAGTTCCATAGGAATATCCTATGCGAAGCATCGGATATGGCTATTGGAACTATGCATCGCCGCGGTGATACATTCATCTGTTCCGGACTCATGCGACTCGTCAACGCGATGCGATGCCCCGATTTCAGGGCAAACTGCGCGGTTGATCCGATCCAACCGCCAAAATTGAGGGAGATTTATGGCAGCCGAAGCAAAATGCCCGTTCAATCATGCCGCCAATTCGCCACGGTCCAATGCCGAGTGGTGGCCGAATGCACTGAATCTGAATATCCTGCACCAGCACTCCGAGCTTTCCGATCCGATGGGCGAGGAGTTTGACTACGCCGAGGAGTTCAGCAGCCTCGACTATTTCGCGGTCAAAAAGGATCTGGCCGCGCTGATGACGGACTCGCAGGACTGGTGGCCGGCGGACTTCGGCCATTACGGCGGGCTGTTTATTCGCATGGCCTGGCACAGCGCCGGCACGTATCGCACGCTCGACGGTCGCGGGGGCGGGGGGCGAGGACAGCAGCGCTTCGCGCCGCTGAACAGCTGGCCGGATAACGTGAACCTCGATAAGGCGCGGCGCTTGCTGTGGCCGATTAAGCAGAAGTACGGCCGAAAGATTTCGTGGGCCGATCTGATGATCCTCGCGGGCAACGTTGCGATGGAAACGATGGGGTTCAGGACGTTCGGTTTCGCCGGCGGACGCGCGGATGTGTGGGAACCGGATCAGGACGTGAACTGGGGCGCGGAGACGACATGGATGGGGACGGACAAGCGCTACTCCGGGGAGCGCGATCTGGCGAAGCCATTCGGCGCGACGACGATGGGACTCATCTACGTGAATCCCGAAGGGCCGGAAGGCGTTCCCGATCCGGTGAAGGCGGCCGTCGATATTCGCGAAACCTTTGCACGGATGGCCATGAACGATGAGGAAACGGTCGCGCTCATCGCCGGCGGCCACACCTTCGGGAAGACGCACGGAGCGGGTCCCGCGAGCCACGTGGGCAAGGAGCCCGAAGGCACCGAAATCACAGAGCAGGGGCTGGGGTGGTCGTGTGCGTACCAGACGGGGATCGCGGGCGACGCCATCACCAGCGGGATCGAAGTGACGTGGTCGAGCCAGCCGACGCAATGGAGCAACAGCTATTTCGAGCACCTTTTCCAGTACGACTGGGAACTGACGAAGAGCCCGGGCGGGGCGAACCAGTGGAAGCCGAAGGGCGATGCGGGCAAGGGCACGGTTCCGGACGCGCACGATCCTGCAAAGAAGCACGCGCCGGGGATGCTGACGACGGATTTGTCGCTGCGGTTCGATCCGATCTACGAGAAGATTTCGCGGCGTTTCATGGAGCATCCGGACGAGTTTGCGGATGCGTTTGCGCGCGCGTGGTTCAAGCTGACGCACCGCGACATGGGACCGAAGGCGCGCTATCTGGGTCCGGAGGTTCCGGGGGAAGAGCTGATCTGGCAAGATCCGATTCCAGCGGTCGATCACAAGCTCGTTGATGCGCAGGATGTGGCGGCGTTGAAGAGCAGGGTGCTGGGGTCGGGGCTTAGTGTCTCGGAGCTGGTTGCGACGGCGTGGAAATCGGCTGCGACGTTCCGCGGATCGGACAAGCGGGGCGGGGCCAACGGCGCGCGCATCCGGCTGGAGCCGCAGAAGCACTGGGAAGCGAACGAGCCGGAGAAGCTGGCGAAGGCGCTGAAGACGCTGGAAGGCATTCAGAGCGAGTTCAACGCGAAGGCCACAGGCGGCAAGAAGGTGTCGCTGGCGGACCTGATCGTGCTGGCCGGCTGCGCGGGCGTAGAGCAGGGGGCGAAGAATGCGGGCGTCAACGTCACGGTTCCGTTTACGCCGGGGCGTATGGATGCTTCGCAGGGGCAGACGGATGTGGAGTCGTTCGGCGTGCTGGAGCCGGTGGCGGACGGTTTCCGCTCGTACAGCAAGCGGAGCAGCAACGAAAAGCCCGAGGCGCTGCTGCTGGACAAAGCGCAACTGCTCACGCTCACGGGTCCTGAGATGGCGGTGCTGGTGGGCGGGATGCGCGTGCTGAACACCAACGTCGGAGGATCGAACCACGGAGTGTTCACGAAGCGGCCTGAGGTGCTGACCAATGACTTCTTCGTCAACCTGCTCGACATGGGGACGATCTGGAAGGCGACCACCGATGCGCAGGAGGTCTTCGAAGGGAAGGACCGCAAGACCGGCGAGGTGAAGTGGACCGGCACGCGGGTTGATCTGGTATTTGGATCGAACGCGCAGCTGCGCGCTGTGGCCGAAGTTTATGCAAGCTCGGATGCAAGGGAGAAATTCGTGCGTGACTTTGTGGCCGCCTGGGACAAGGTGATGAACCTCGATCGCTTCGAGCTGCGCGTGCCGAAGTCGCAGAAGGTCGCGGCCGAAGAGGCAGTGGCGGCGACGTAAACTCTGTTTCCGGGAGCGCCCGCGGTCAAAAGCTGCGGGCGTTTTTTCTTTCGGGCAGCGCGGCGAGTGCGCTATGATGCGGACCTCCTGAACAAGCTGACATATGCGGAGCTGGAGGGTTGGCATGAAAGTCCTGCGATCCATCGCTTCTGTTGTGGGGTGCTACCTGGTGGTGTTCTGCCTGGTGCTGCTGAGCGATCCGCTGCTGGAGCGGATATTTCCAGGGCAATATGTCCGCGGGCAAGTGCCGCCGACGTTTCTACTCTGGATCAGCGCCGCGGTTTTCGCGGTGGCATCGATTCTGGGCGGCTGGTTATGCGTGGGGATCGCGCCGGCAAAACCGGGGCGCCACCTGCTGGCGCTGTTCATTCTGGGGGAAGCGGTCGGCGTGGTTTTCACCATCGTGAATCCAGGACACTATCCACTTTGGAATTCGCTCTTGTGGCTGGGCATTTGGCCGGTGTGCCTGTGGATCGGCGGAAGAGCGAAGAAGCGGCAGCATCGTGAAACGCCCGAGCCGGTTGGGGCCGCGTGACGCTCTCCCCTAAAATGAGGTGTGGACTTCCAGCTAGTCAGCGACTATAAGCCGCGCGGCGATCAGGGCCGCGCCATCGACGAACTTCTCGCGGGGATTGAGGCGGGGGAGAAGCATCAGGTGCTGCTCGGCGTTACCGGCTCCGGCAAGACCTTTACGGTGGCGAAAATCATCGAGCGGCTCAATCGCCCGGCGCTCGTGCTGGCCCACAATAAGACTCTGGCGGCGCAACTCTTTCACGAGTTCAAGCAGTTCTTCCCGCACAACGCGGTCGAATACTTTGTGTCGTATTACGACTATTACCAGCCGGAAGCTTACATTCCCGCGGGCGATCTCTACATCGAGAAGGAAGCGACGATCAACGAGGAGCTGGACAAGCTGCGGCTCTCCGCGACGCGGTCGCTGTTTGAGCGGAGGGACGCGATCATCGTGGCGTCGGTATCGTGCATCTACGGGCTGGGCTCCCCGGAAGCGTATTACGGGATGCTGCTGCTGCTGGAAAGAGGGCAAAAAGTGCGGCGCGACGACATCACGCGCCGGCTGGTGGAGATCCTGTACGAGCGCAACGATGCGGATTTCCGGCGCGGGACGTTTCGCGTGCGCGGCGACGTGATCGAAGTCTACCCAACGTACGACGAGAATGCGTACCGGATCGAGATGTTTGGGGACGAGATCGATTCGCTGGCGCAGATCGATCCGCTCTTTGGCACGGTGCGGCAGAAATACTCGCGGCTGCCGATCTATCCGAAGAGCCACTACGTCGTGCAGCCCGAGCGCCGCAAGACGGCCATCGACAGCATCCTCGAAGAGCTGGAGTGGTGGGAAAAGGAGCTGGAGAATCAGGGGCGCATGGTCGAGTCGCAGCGCGTCCACCAGCGAACGCGGTTCGATCTGGAGATGATCAAGTCGGTCGGGTACTGCCATGGCATCGAGAATTACTCGCGACATTTTTCCGGGCGCATGCCGGGCGAGCCGCCGCCGACGCTGCTCGATTATTTTCCGCGCGATTATCTGCTCTTCGTGGATGAATCGCACGTGACGGTGCCGCAATTACACGGCATGTGGCATGGGGATCGCTCGCGGAAGCAGAACCTGGTCGATTACGGATTTCGGCTGCCTTCGGCGATGGACAATCGGCCGCTGAAGTTTGAGGAGTTTGAGGCGCGCACGAACCAGCTTGTTTACGTGTCGGCGACGCCGGGACCGTATGAGCTGACGAAGTCGGCGGGCGTGGTGGTGGAGCAGATCATTCGGCCGACGGGCCTCGTCGATCCCGAGGTGGAGATTCGGCCGGTGCGCGGGCAGATTGACGATTTGCTGCATGAGATTCGCGACCGCGCGCAGAAGGGTGAGCGCGTGCTGGTGACGACGCTGACCAAGCGGATGGCGGAGGATCTGGCGGGCTACTACTCCGAGGTGGGCGTGCGCTGCCGCTACATGCACTCGGAGATTGAGACGCTGGAGCGGGTGCGGCTGCTGCGCGATCTGCGCAAGGGCGAATACGACGTGCTGATTGGGATCAATCTGCTGCGGGAGGGGCTGGATCTGCCGGAGGTTTCGCTGGTGGCGATTCTCGATGCGGATAAAGAGGGGTTTCTGCGGTCAGCTGGATCGTTGATTCAGACGATGGGGCGAGCGGCGCGCCACCTGAGTGGCCGCGCCATTCTCTACGCCGACAACATGACGGATTCGATGAAGCAGGCGATCGGCGAAACGGATCGGCGTCGCGCCGTGCAACGCGCGTACAACGAGGAACACGGCATCGTGCCGCAATCGATCATTCGCTCGATCGATATGTCGCTGGTGAAGATTCTGCAGGCCGAATATGCCGATCTGGCCGAAGAGGCCGAGGGGATGCCGGAGATTCAGTCACAGAATGAACTCGACGCCTACATCGCGAAACTTGAATCCGACATGCGCGAGGCTGCGAAGAAGTTTGAATTCGAAAAGGCCGCGAAGCTGCGCGACACGATCAAGGAGCTGCGGACGAAGGAGTTTCTGTTCAGCTAAGAGGATTCATGAGGGGATGATCGAAGAGGTTATCCCGCAGGCGCGGCCGTGCGTTTACGGAATATCAGAAACAAAGGAACGCCGAGCAGGATGAGTCCGGTGCCGATGAGGGAGTTCTTCAGGTTCTCAGCGTAGGAATAGACGAGCAGGACCGCGGCCGCCGCGACGAAGAGCGCGGGAATGACGGGGTAGCCCCACACGTGGAAGACGGGCTCATTCTTCTCGCGGCGCCGGTAATAGAAGATGGTCGTCGCGGTGATCATGTAGAAGAGCCACTCGGCGAAAATCGCCAGCTCGAACAGTTGCTGGAAGCGGCCGACCGCGAGCAGCAGCATGGTGGTCAGCAGCGCCTGCACGACGAGCGAGGTCGAGGGGCTTTGGAAGCGAGGGTGCACGTCGGCCATCCGCCGGAAGAACAATCGATCGCGTGCTGCCGCGTAGGGGACGCGCGCGCCCGACATGATGGTGCCGTTCATGGAAACGATGATGCTGACAGCCATGGCGACGGAGACCAGCGCTGCGCCCCAGGGCCCTGTGATCACTTGCAGGGCCGATACGGCCGGCCGGGGTGACGCTGCGATGTCCACGGCGGGCAGGATGTACTGGATGGCCGCGTTGGTCGCCATGTAGAGCACGCCGACGATGCCGAGGCCGGCGATGAGCGCGATCGGCAAGCTGCGCTCGGGATTCCGCACTTCACCCGCGACCATGGTGAGGTCGTTCCAGCCGTCATAGGCCCACAGAGCAGCGATGAGCGCAATCATGAAACCGCCAAAGCCGCCGTGCGCGCCGGTGAAGCTGGTGGCAAAGTTGCCCCAGTGTCCCGCGCCAGTGCCAAAGCAGAGGACGACGATCACCACAATGAGCACGCCCTTGAGCCAGGTGAAGATGAGCTGGAATCCGCCGGCCTTGCGCATGCCCAGGTAGTTGAGGCCGGTCATGATCCATGTCATGAAGATCGCGAAGAGCTGCGACCAGGCGATGACGAAGGGCAGGTGGAGCGCCGGTGCATCGAGCCAGCGCAGCGCGGGGAAGATGGCCAGGGTTCGCGCCAGGCCGGTGGTGACGCTGGCGATGGATGCGGGCTTGGCGACGGCGAACCAGGTCCACATGTAGAGGAATGCGGGCCAGTCGCCATACGCGCCGCGGATGTAGACGTACTCGCCGCCGGCGTAGGGCAGCAGCGTACTCAGCTCGGCATAGGTCATGGCGCCGAAGAGCGACAGCAGGCCGCCGGCGATCCACGCGAGGTAGACCATGCCGGAGGAGCCGGTGGCGCGCATCATTTCCTGGGGGACGAGGAAGATTCCGCTCCCGATGATGGTGCCCACCACGATGGCCGTGGCGTGCGAGGTGTTGAGCACGCGGGGCAGTTCGGGCGCGCTTACGCTTTGTTGCGGCTGAGAAGGACTTTGCAAAGGCCGGGCAGCTCCGAAGACTCAGTAGTAGTTCTTCAGGTCCTTCCAGTCTGCCGCATACGGGACTTTTCTGCCACGGCAAAGAAAGATGGGTTTCTTCTCCCATGGCATGGAGAGCGGGTTGTCCATTTGCGCGGCCACGGCGCACGATTCGAACAGGGCGCGATCCTCGGGAGGTCCGATGACGATCATCTCTTCGCCGGTGTAGCCGTGGGGTCCCCAGAGCCAGTAGTTCTGGTGGCCGCTGATGGCGGTGGGGAGGCCGAATTTTGGGCCGAAGACATTGATCGCGCTGGCCTCGCCATAATTTCCGGTGAAGATGCCGGTGACGGCCTTTTCGCCGGGCGGCAGCGCGTTGTAGATGCGGGCGACCTTGTCGACCATCTCGTGCCAGCCGAAGCGGTCGGCATAGAACTGCGGCAGAATCGTTGCGTCGTGCGTCTCAGAATCGGCGGGCGCGAAGTGCATCGTGTGTTCCCAGGCGACCATGGATTGCGGCGGCAGCACGGGGATGGAGAAGGGCACGGTGAGAACGAAGCCCACCACGAGCAAGGTTGCGTAGACGCCGGCCCGGATGCGGCGCAACCGGCTGAGGCTTCCAGCGGGCAGCCAGCATACGGCTCCCGCGGCGAAATAGATGGGATACGCCGGGGCGAGGTAGTAGTCCTTGGCATGGAGCGCGATCATCAGCGGGAGGTAGACGAGGTACAGCACGCCGAGGAAGAGGCAGGGCCGCGCGCGTTTCGCGGCCAGCAGCCAGATCACACCGCTGAGCCACAGCACGACGGTCCAGGGCGTAAGCATCATGACCTGCTCGATCAGAAACGCCAGCGGTGCGAGCTTGACATCCTTGCCGCTGTGCGAGATCTTCACCAGCCACTCGAGCGTCGGCCAGTGGTAATGAATCTGCCACAAGAGATTCGGCAACGCGACGGCGACGATGATGGCGATGGCCGCGGCGAACCAGCGGCTGGCGAGGATTCTCCGCTGCGGCGTGAGGAGCAGCGCAATCAGCACGGCAACGAGGAAGAACACCTCGTTCACTTTGTCTTCCAGACCGAGACCGGCGCTCAGGCCGAGCACGAGCCACCAGTTGCGAATGGCGCGCCCGGAAGCCGGATCGCCGCGCAGCTGGACAATACGAATCAGCGCCAGCGCGCAGGGCAGCCAGAAGACGGGCTCGAAGGAGTTCATCGAGAGAAAGCTGTCGATGCCGAGATAAACGCCGGCAACCGTGACGCCCAGCATGGCCAGCGCGGCCGCTCGGCGCGAGCCTCCCATCGCCCAGACCAGGGCTCCGGTGAGAAAGACCTTCATGGCGCCGGCGAGGGCGGAGAGCAGGCGAAATGCCCAGAGATGGTCGTAGCCGAAAAGCAGCTCGGACGCGCGCGCCTGCAGAGCGACCATCGGCGGCTGGTCCACGTAGCCGAAGGCGAGATGGCGGCCGCAGATGAGGTAGTACATCTCGTCGCGGAAGATTCCGTAGCCGGCGCGCTGCGCGAGAATATTGCCGATGATCTGGATGGCGAGTTTGAGCGCGGCCAGCGCCAGACATACACCCAGGAAGCGGCGAAACTGCTCGCGTTGCGCGGGCAAGACTTCGGGATGAACAGCAGCGGTAGTCATCGGCTGAGGGGCGGGTGCGAGGCCGGCATCTGGCATAGAATACGCGATGGATTCGAAAAGGTTCCGGTCGTGACGCAGGCCTACCCACGCGCACCGCACCTGCGGAGGACGGCATGATCTTCCATGATCGTCGCGAGGCGGGGCGTGCGCTGGGCCGGGCGTTGCGCGCAGCGGCCGATCTGGTGGACCCGATTGTTCTTGCTCTGCCGCGTGGGGGCGTACCGGTCGCATTTGAAGTGGCACAGGAACTGCAGGCGCCGCTCGATGTGTTCATGGTCCGCAAGCTCGGGGTTCCAGGGCAGGAGGAGTTGGCGATGGGGGCCGTTGCCGGCAACGGCATCGTGGTCCTCAACGAGCCGGTGATTCGCGCGTTCGGCATCGAACCAAGTGCGATCGATGAGGCCGTTGCCCGCGAGCGACAGGAGATGGAGCGCGGGACTGCGCTCTACCGCGGCGGCCGCGAGCCGCTTTCCCTCGAAGGACGCACAGCGATTTTGGTGGACGACGGCCTGGCGACCGGCGCGACGATGAAGGCCGCCGTGCGCGCGGTTCGACCTCTGGCGCGGCGGGTGATGGCCGCGGCGCCCGTAGGAGCCGCAACCACCTGCGCGCAGCTGCGCGGGGAGGTGGATGGGCTCGTCTGTCTTGAGGAGTCTCAGCATTTCCTGGCGGTGGGCGAGTTCTATCGTCATTTCGATCCGACCGGCGACGACGAGGTGCGGATGCTGCTGGAGCAGGCGCAGCAGAATCGCCATGTGCGCGACGGCTCGTGAGCGCGAAGTCAGGCAGCGTCGAGGCGGGAATGGGGAGTGACGCCTGCGTTCGGTCGCCTGCTGCCGACGGGGCATGGGATTTGGGTGGCAAGATGCCTAAACTGACTTCGCTGCTCGCAACTTCTGACCAGGAGTCCGCCGATGGGACACAGCCTGATCCATTTCACCCTGCAGGCCGGGTACGCCTGGGTTCTCTGCAATCTTGTGGTTTTTGGTTTCCTCGCCGTCGTATTTTCGGTTGAGCAGCTTCGTTTTGCGCTTCGCGGGCGACGGGCGGCTGCGGCTCGCCGTCTGGCTCCCGTCATCTGCATTGCGCGCCGGTAGCGGCTCGGTCGCTCCGCAGCGCGGCTGATAAAATCGACCCGACGGCCTGAGTTCAGCGATGGATGAGGATTCAGGCGGTCTGGGCGGTTAGCTCAGCTGGTTAGAGCGCCTGCCTTACAAGCAGGAGGTCGCAGGTTCGAGCCCTGCACTGCCCACCAATCCATCCGTTCGTCGATTATGAGCCAGAGTCCCAGTCCATCCCCGCGGCGACAGACGACGCTTGCGCCTTTGCTGAACGTGCGTGGCGGCATGCGAGCGGTGGCCTTCTATAAGGCGGCGTTCGGAGCGAAGGAAATCTTCGTGCTCGACGAGGATGGCGGGGCGGTGGCTCACCTCTCGATCGAGGGCGCCGAGTTCTGGCTTGCGGATGAGTCGCCGCAGCACCAGAACTTGAGCCCGGAATCGGTGGGAGGGAGCACGGTGCGGATGATCCTGACGGTCGAGGATCCGGACGCTGTCTTCGCTCGTGCGATTGCGGCCGGCGCTCGCGAGGTGTGGCCTGTCGAAGATCAATCCTATGGCTGGCGGGTCGGGCGGATTGTCGATCCTTTTGGCCACCACTGGGAGATCGGCAAGCCGCTGCGGTAGTGAGGAGCCAAAAAGCAAAAGGGAGCGGATTTCCCGCTCCCTTTATTGTTTGAGCCGAGACTTAGTGCACGACGTCCTGGAAGAGCGGCGACTGAAGCAGGCTCGAGAACTGGCTGTCGGATGCGGCGAACTTCACCGAGAGCGTCGAGGCCGTCGAGTCAATGGTCGTCGCATCGATGGCCTGCTTCTCGACCGGCGTGCCGCTCACCTTCTCATACATGGCCGCGGCGTTCAGCAGCGACGACATGGTCGCGGCGGTGAAGGTGTCGGAGGTGGCGACGTACAGAGTGAACTTCACCCCGGTGGCGAAGTTCATCGTGTAGCTGGAGCTGAGGAGCCGCTTCTTGACCTGTTCGTAGTCAGCGAGCTGCGATGCCTGGCCGAGCAGGGAGTGCATCATGTACTGCGTGCCCTTGGCGTCGAGGATGCTCCAGATGGGCTCGGTGTCGACCTGCTGCATGGCGGCCATCATGGAGTCATTCGTGAGAAAGCTGGGCGCGAGTCCGTCGCGGCAATCGAGCGCGGGCTTCATGGCGTCGCTCGAGCCGAAGAGCATGGTGGTGGGATTGAGAAAGGTGACCAGCATGCCGCTGCCGCCCATGGGGTAGAGCTTGTTGTTGCGGATCATGGTGGCCTTCACCTTGTTCTTCTTAAAGGTGGCAAGGATGTCGTTCACCTGGAACTGCCCCTGGGCGATGCCGACGATCTTGATATCGTCATCGCTGGCGCCGGTGCGGTACGCCGCGAAGGCCAGCTCTTCCACATCCTGGTTCTCATTCATGCCGGATTTATTCAGGGCAGTCTCCAGCTGTTTCAGCTCCGGCGGCAGCACCCGCGCCTTCAGATCCATGGCGGCGGGGGAGTTCTGCATGACGCGGTAATCGACGACGATGAGTTGCTGCACGTCGTGAGGAATGGCGGAACGCGCGTCGGTATCGATTTGCGCCGCGCGGGCGGAAACGCCGGCCGCGGCCAAGAGCGCCATGATCGAACCCAGGAAGAGATATTTGCGAAATTTCACAGCCGAACCTGCTCCCTCTGCCGGAGTCACCGGCTGAGCCTTGAAGAATGAACCTGCGGGAATATAGACCCGACCGGCAGAGAAAAAGCTGCTTTCGCGGGTCCTCTCATCAATTTTACGCCTCCGGGACCGAGCGACGGTCACGTTCCTGGCCATGCCAGGGGCTGCTCCAGCCGGCGTTCCAGCACCTTTTTTTCAGGATCAAACTCATGCAGGAGACGCATCCACTCACTGTTTCGCTCAAGAGCTGCCTCGGGGATAAGGCCAATCAGCTCAGCGCGAGCGGGCTGCGCGCCGTGGCGGCGGGCTTTGTCCTTCACAGCGGCGTAGGCTTCACCCACCGGGGTGCGGGTGAAGTCGGTCATGTTCATCGAGACCTGCGCCTGTCCCTGGGCGGAGACGCCCATGGCTTTGACCCCGGCCAGGCCGCCTCCGGACTGCCGGATGTCGCGGGCGATGGCGCGGGCGATGGCGACGTCGGCCGTGTCGAGAAACAGATTGAAGGCGATGAGGAATCTGCGGGCGCCGACGGCCGATGCTCCCGCGGTGGGATGCAGGCTGGGTCCGCCGACATCGGGACGGCGGGCCGGTTCGCGGAGGACGGCATCGCGCAGGCCTTCAAATTGCCCGCGGCGGACTTCCTCCAGCAGGGCGCGGTCGGGCCGCGCGGCGGCAGCCTCGTAGTAGTAGACGGGAACCTGATAGCGTTTCCAGATTTCCATGCCGGCCTGGCGAGCGATGAGCGCGCACTGCTCGAGCGAGATGCCGCGCACCGGGACGAAGGGGATGACGTCGGCCGCGCCGATGCGGGGATGGACGCCCTGCTGGGTGGTCAGGTCGATGAGCTCGGCGGCTTTGCCCGCGCCGCGCACGGCCGACTCGAGGACCGCCTGCGGAGGGCCGGCGATGGTTACGACGGAGCGGTTGTGGTCGGCATCCGACGACCAGTCGAGCAGGTACACGCCGTCGAAGCGCATGGCTGCGAGGATCGCCTGAACGACCTCCGGCCTTTGGCCCTCAGAAAAATTGGGCACGCATTCGATTAACGCGTCGGACATGGTCGCTCGTTCATCGGTTCCGGCTGCCTGCTGATTCCGCCATCACGGTTTTCGGCTCCACCAGGTGTACCCAATCTGAAACTGTACGCTGGCGTTGACCCCGGGGTTCCGGTCACCCAGGGATGCGTTCGAGATGTGAACGGCGTTGGCCGAAAACATCACGGAGCGTTGCGGACTGATGAAGTATTGCAGACCAAGGCCCCCCTGGGGGCTAAAATTCCACACGCTGGTACCCCCAGGAGTACCGTGCGGCACTAACACCTCGGGGGGGAATTTATGGGTGGTGTAGATCAGGCCGCCTGCGCCCTGGAACCATGGCGCGACCTTGTGGTGCGGCAGGAAATCCCAGCGCAGGATGATGGGCGTGAGGCTGAAGCCGGTGTAGGTGCCCCCGCCATACGGGGCGTAATAGGAATAGAGGAGTCCCGTCGAGGGGTCGTGGTAGGTGAGGAGCTGCCGGTGGGGAGGCGGGGTGAAGGCCTGCCAGTACGGCATGATTTCGCCCGCGTATTCGAACTGGCCGCGAAAGAAGCCGCCCAGCAGCGGATCGGTGAGCACCTTGCCGAGGCGCATGCCTGCGCTGTAGAGCTTGTAGTCGGAAATGAGGTAGCCGACGCCCTTGCCGCCCTGGAAGAAGGGGCCGTATTCCCAGGGGCGGGTGGCCAGCTCCGCGCGGGCCGGATTGCCGGCATCGGTCATCCGCGGATCGGCAGTGGTAACCGGCGACGGCCTGGAAGCGGAATCGGTTTGGGCGACAACCGGCATGGAGGCCGCGGCCACCAGCAAGGCGAAGGCAGAAACAATCCTGCGAAATTTCACTGCGCGTTCCACTCCCGATCAAAGGAAAGGCCGCCGAGTTGCGGCGGCCTCTCGGTAAAAAACTCTGCCGCCGTTAGCTGGTGACTTCTTCCAGCTGTTTCGCGTCCATGTCGAAATTGGAATAGACGTGCTGGACGTCGTCGTGGTCTTCAAGCGCCTCGAGCAGGCGCACCATCTGCGCGGCCTGGGGACCTTCGAGCTTGGTGTAGGTCGATGCAATCATGGTGATTTCCGACATGAGTGTTTCGATCTTTGCGTCGCGCACGGCCTGCGCGACGGCTTCAAAGGCGTGCGGATCGGTGATGATCTCCCAGGTGTCGCCTTCGTCGTTCAGATCTTCTCCGCCGGTCTCGAGCACGATGTTCATCAGCTTTTCTTCGTCGGCCGCTTCTTTCGAGACGGCGATGAGGCCCTTCTTCGCAAACATGAAGCGCACGGAGTTCGGTTCCCCCAGGTTGCCGCCGTGCTTGGCGAAGGTGTGCCGGATTTCGCTCACGGCGCGATTGCGGTTGTCGGTGGTGGCGTCGACGATGATGGCGACGCCGCCGGGACCGTAGCCCTCGAAAGAAACTTCCTCGTAGCTGACGCCGGGAATCTCGCCGGTGCCGCGCTGGATGGCGCGCTTGATGTTGTCGTTGGGCATGTTCTCGGCCTTGGCAGCGGCGATGGCGCTGCGCAGGCGAGGATTGCCGTCCGGGTCGCCGCCGGACTTGGCGGCAATGGTGATTTCCTTGATGAGCTGGGTGAATATCTTGCCGCGCTTGGCGTCGAGCGCACCCTTCTTATGCTTAATCGTCGCCCATTTCGAATGGCCGGACATGAGAACCTCAAAATCGCTTTTTTGTGTGGAATTTTGGAGGCAAAAGGCCGGAAATTGAGAGACTTCCAGGGATTGCCCGCAACTGCCGAGTATAGCATGTTGGGCAGGTCATCCGGCTGCGATGGCGGGGTCAGCTCGGCTGCCAGTTGACGTCGAACGCCTTGTCTTCGCGGCGCGTTCCGCCGCGTTCCGCCCGGACGGCCTCCTCGTCTTCTCCCTCTTTCCGTTCAGAGGAGTTCATCGCGATGACCATGGACGCGACCACGGCAACGTCGGCGTCCTGGTTCATGCGTACATCGAATCGCGCGCTGCGGCCCGCGACGTAGCGGTTCCGCTCCACCGCGGCAATCTGGTCTCCATTGCGGAAGATGGAGTACCGGCGGCCTTTGTGGTGGTACAGGCGGTACACTTCGTCGCCGCGCTTGCAGGCATACACCCCTTTGCGGAGCTTTTCGCACTGGAACGCGAAGTCGCGGCCGTCCGCGAACTGAAAATCGTACTTGCAGTGGATGAGCGAAAAGCGGCCCTGCAGCGTGCCGACCCGGTCTTCGCCGTACTTCACGTGGATGCGTGCCGGGAACGACAGAAAGTCTTTGCGGGCGCGCAGGATTTGGCCCGAGCCGGATATCTCGTACTCCGACGAGAAGGTGAATCGACGCTCCTGAATCGTTATGTTCACGTTCTGGTTCGCCTGGGCTCGTAATGAAATGGGGGGATGTTGGCGATGGTAGCGGTGAGTAGCAAAACCGTCAATGGCATTGTTGTGGCAGTTCTTTCGGGATCTTGCTGTCCGGGGACGTGAATCCGGGGAAGCTTCGCGGAGCGCGGTGCGCATCTTAAGAAGTGAAAACCAGAAACGACTTAGCCGTGCGGGCGCCGCACGCGCCAGAGCGCTTACCACCCCACCCATCTGAAAAAGGAGAAACGACCATGAAGGTGTTTTCCGCGAATCTGGACAACCTTCGCAAGCTTTATGTCAACCAGCTGCAGATGCTGCTGTCGACCGAGAACCAAATTACCGACGCGCTGCCGACGATGATCGACAAGGCCCGGGATGTGCAGCTGAAGCAGGCCTTCCAGTCGCACCTGCAGGAGACGCGCGAACAGGCGAAGCGGCTGGAGCAGATTCTGAGCGCGATGGCAGGCGAAGCGAAGGAAGTGAAATGCAAGGTGATGGCGGCTTTGGCGACCGAAGCCGAAGACATGGTGAAAGATGCGGCGGACGACGATGTGCGAGACGCCGCGCTGATTGCCGCCGCACAGCGCGTCGAACACTACGAGATCGCGTCGTACGGGGCGGTGCGGCACTGGGCGCAGCTTCTTGGAGAGACCCAACATGCCGAGTTGCTGGATAAGACCATCAAGGAAGAGGGTCACGCCGACCATCTGCTGACGGAAATTTCGAACCGGGTGAATACGCAGGCGGAACGGGCGGCCTGAGCTGGCTGCAGCTGCGCCCCCCACCCGGTTGCGGCGGACCGCTCGAGGCGAGACGGGTGGGGCGCCCGCGAGCCCACCTGAGCAGCACGGACTGGGAGGAGGTATTCGGTTTCGATCAGGAGGCGACGGAGTGGGCGGCGCCTTCGAAGGCGGTATCGGGCTGGGGGAAGACGGGGCGGAAGACCTTTTTGGGGCCGCGCTTGCGCGCGATCATGATGCGGATGCGCTCGAGCATTTCGCCCGGAGAGGAAGCGCCTTTGGGCAGGAAGGCGTCGGCGCGGTTGGCGCGCTCGAAGGCCTTGACGCTGCCGCTGATGAGGATCATGGGGATTTCGGGGGAAATGTCCTTCATGAGGCGCACCATCTCATTGCCGTCCATGCCTGGCATGAGCAGATCGCCGAGGACGAGATCGATGCCGCCAGAGCGGAAGAGCTCAATGGCTTCGGTGGCGCTGTGCGCGGCGACGACGCGGTACCCGCGGGTCTCAAGGAGGAATTTGCGAACGGAGAGGATGGGTTCACTGTCGTCGACGCACAGGATGGTTTTCTTGGGTCTCATGATTCTCCTGCGACAGCCCAAGGGAAGGCGGTCCGGCTGGGACGCGGACACACGACCAGCGTGTGCGCCCGCGAGAGGGTTCCGGTGGCCCGCATCCCGGCCCAAAAGAGGAAGCGCCGGCGCGGATCAAGGTACACGCGCACGACGGCTTCCCGCTTCGGGCGCGGGATGCAGGGGAACGGGAGGGGGAAAGACCTCGACGATGATCCAGGACCCGCGCGATTTCCGGAACGAATCCCGGAAAGATAGCGGGCAGCCCGGATGCGAGGAAGCTCCAGCTACCGCTCCAATTCAGTTGTCAGCAAAAGGCGAAAGCGTCGCTTCGAGCGGCGTGCGGCAGGATTTTGCCGGCGGGGCGAGGATGAGGGGAAAGAGCCGGTTCTCCATCGTTGCGCGAGCGAAAAAACTCGCTGGTTATGCCCGATGGAAAGCGAAGCCGAGACCCTTGATCCAGGAGATTCCCGAGGGCGACTGCAACCCGCAGGTTCGAAACGCCACGTCAGAGTACGAAGAGCATCCGGGTCTGGCAATGGGGAAGAATAGGCGAATCAACAGGGTGACTTTTGTGACCGGAATGACAGGACCTTGTTATCGCCCGATGAATACAGCGTGTGGCTGCGGTTGGGCCTGTTGAAAGGGTGTGGATTGCCGGGGGAAAAGCAGGAGAATTGCCGTGATTTCGGTGCGCCCTGAAAATTCTTTCGTCCGCCATGACTCGATGGAGGTTTTCGCGTCAGTGACGAAAGACCTGCATCATCATTTCCGACTGCACCTGATTGAGCTGCTGGATGGTGGCTTCGAGGGTGGGACGGTCGTCCATGGAGGCGCCAGTGAGAAGCTCGTGGAGGCGGAAGGCGGTATGGCGGATGAGGATCTCTGCGTTCTTCAGCTTGCGCGCGTCGTGCAGCAGGCTCATCTGTATCTTCGACGCATAGCTCTGCGCCGACTTCAGCGACTGCGAGGCGAGGCGATCGTCGCCGGCCTGATACTGGGCGGTGGCAATTTCCGTCATGGAGTGAACGAGCTCGGCGTAGAGGTAAGGCTGCTCGCTGGGTGACGCAAGAGCGGCTTTGGCCTGGAGATCGGCCACCTCACGGGCGTCCGGAACGCGATCGTCCATGCCATGAGCCCAGGCGAGGGACGCAGGGAGAACGACGACGGCCAATAGCGCAGCATACCGCATGGCGAACCTCCGGGGAGCTGCGAGATCGAAACGATAACGCAAGTCCCGTAGTCCGCGCCACTGGAATCGGCCAACCGTCCCCTAAAAGTTGCAGGAAGCCGGTGCAGAGCCCCGCACAGACCACTCACAGAGAACCGTGACGTACGTGGTTGCGAGCACCCGTTTATTTGTCGAGGGCGACAAGCCGGTGCTTAGCCTGCCACTCCTGATCCGGGAATTTTCCCTGGGCGGCGGCGAGGAAGCGATGGTAAAAATCCGCCGCTGCCTTCGTTTGATGGAGATTATCGTAAGCAGTTGCCCAGAGAAACAGAGTGCTGGGATTCTCCGCCGCGAGTTTTGATCGGGTGGAAAGAGCGGTGAGCTCGTCGTGGTACTGGTGAAGTTCGGAATCGGCAAAGGCGATACCGGACCAGGCGTCGACGTCGTCGGGTTTGGCGGTGGTGGCTTTCCGAAACGCGGCGACCGCGTCGGCATAGCGCTGCTGGCGGATGAGGAGCTGGCCGTCGGCGTCGAGCAGGACCGGATCGCCGGGCGCGCCGGCGAGGAGTTGCTGGTAGAGGGCGGCGGCTTCCTCGAGATTTCCGGCTTGCAGTTCGGCGTCGGCCAGCATGGAGGCGACGGAGCGGCTGGAGGGCTCGAGCTGGTGCAGCTTCTCAAGGAGCGCGAGGGCGTCGGCCTGCTTGCCCTGAGCGTTGAGGATGGCGGCGAGCTGTGCGTTCAGAGCGGGATCGTCAGGATCGCGGCGCAGGGCGGCTTCGACCAGCGGCTGGGCGTCGGCGTAGCGTTTTTCGGCGATGTAGAGGTGGGCGAGGCCGGCGGTGGCGTCCGAGGAGTCGGCATCCTGCTGGAGAACGCGGCGGTAGGCCTGCTCAGCGATGTCGTTATCGCCGGCATTCTCGGCGATTTCGGCGGTGAGGAGCGTGTCGGCTTCGGTTTCAGGCGTGAGCCTGAGCGCAGCGACCAGGGCGTCGCGGGCGCCGGTGGGGTCGGATTTGCGGAGCAGGCGGGCCAGGGCGCGGTCGGCCTGGGCCTGGGCGCCGGGATTGGGCGGATTCGGTTCGAGGGCGGCTGCGGCCTGGAGTTGTTCGCGGGCCCCGGCGTCGTCTCCTTTGGAGGCGAGGATGAGGCCGAGGGCCAGGCGCGACTCAAACTGCTGGGCGTCGGCGGCGATGGCTTTGCGATACCAGGATTCCGCGGCGTCGATGTGGTTTTGCGCCTGGGCGGCGTAGCCGCGATCGAAGAGAGCACGCGCGTCGTTCGGATGCGCGGAGAGCCAGATGTCGAGGCGCGCATCAGCGACGGAATACTGCTGCTGCTCGATGGCGGATTCGGCCTGGGTGAGGGGGTCGGGGGCGGCCTGGGGCGGCTCGTCGGGTGAAGAGGCGCCGGGGGGAAGAGTTGATTGTGCGAGGCCGAGCGGGGCGAGGAAGCAGAGCACAGAGCTCAGAGCACAGGGCACGAAAACAGCGCGAAGAGCGCGGGGCGCAGGGCACAGAAACGACATGCGGGGCAACTTCACAGGACGGCTTCGCTTTCGACAGGAGCTGAGGATGAGACGGAGTGGCCGTGCAGGACGCGAGCGAGCCACTGGCCGGTATGGGAGAGCTCGCTGGCGGCGATCTCTTCAGGGGTGCCGGTGGCGACGACCTGGCCTCCGGCCGCGCCGCCCTCGGGGCCGAGGTCGATGACCCAGTCGGCGGATTTGATGACATCGAGGTTGTGCTCGATGACGAGCAGCGTGCCGCCCGAGTCGATGAGCTTGCGGAAGGCGACGAGGAGCTTGCCCACATCGTCGAAATGCAGGCCGGTGGTGGGCTCGTCGAGAATGTAGAGAACGCGGCTGCCGCCTTTTTTGCCGTCGCCGCCGCGATTTTCGGAGCGCACGGCGGCGAGGTGGGCTGCGAGCTTGACGCGCTGCGCCTCTCCGCCGGAAAGGGTGGTGGCGGATTGACCGAGGCGGACATAGCCGAGGCCGATTTCCTCGAGGACGGCGAGCTTGTCGACGATCTTCGGGTGGCCCGCGAAGAAGCGCAGCGCCTCCCGCACGGTCATCTGCAGAACATCGTGGATGCTCTTGTTCTTATAGTGGATTTCGAGGGTGCTGGATTTGTAACGTGTACCGGTACATTCTTCGCAGGGCAGCTCAACGTCGGCGAGGAACTGCATTTCGACGGTGACGGTGCCGTCGCCTTCGCAGACATCGCAGCGGCCGCCGGGAACGTTGAAGGAGAAGTGGCCGGCCGCGTAGCCGCGCCGCTGGGCTTCGGGCTGCGCGGCGTATAACTCGCGGATGGCGTCGAATGCCTTGATGTAGGTGACGGGGTTCGAGCGCGGCGTGCGGCCGATGGGTGTTTGGTCGACGAGGACGATATCGTTGAGGCGCTCGACGCCTTTGATTTCCCTGTAGACGGCGGTGGGATCGCCGCCTTCGGTGCGGCCCAGCAGGTGGGCGATGGCTTTGTAGAGCACTTCGTGGACCAGTGTGGACTTGCCCGATCCGGAAACGCCGGTGATGGCGACGAGCAGGTTCAGGGGGATGTCGACGTCGAGACCCTTCAGGTTGTGGGCGCGGGCGCCGCGCAGGCGCAGCCACTCGCGGGAGGAGCCGGGCGCGTGGCGGCGAGCGGGAACGGGAATGGTGAGCTGGCCGCTGAGATATTTGCCGGTGATGGAGGCCGGATTGGCGGCGACTTCGCCGACCGAGCCGGCGGCGAGGACGCGTCCGCCGAATTCGCCGGCGCCTGGACCGAGGTCGAGCAGGTAGTCGGCGGCGCGGAGAACGTCGGGGTCGTGCTCGACGACGAGGATGGTGTTGCCGAGGTCGCGCAGGTCGTCAAGGATGCGGATGAGCCGGTCGGTATCGCGGGGATGCAGGCCGATCGAGGGCTCATCGAGGACGTAGAGCGCGCCAACCAGGCGCGAGCCGAGGGACGTGGCGAGCTGGATGCGCTGCGACTCGCCGCCAGAGAGGGTGGAGGCGAGGCGATCGAGGGTGAGATAGTCGAGGCCGACGGCATCGAGGAACTTGAGACGCTGGCGGATCTCTTCGAGGATGCTGCCGGCGATCTCTTCCTGCATAGGGGTGAGGGCGAGCGAGGAGAAGAAGCGGACGGCGGCGCTGATGGTGAGGGAGGCGGCGTCGCAGATGTTCCTGCCGCGGGCGGTATCGGCGGCACACTCGCCGATGCGCACGGCGCGGGCTTCGGCTCGCAGGCGCTGGCCTTTGCAGTCGGGGCAGAGCGCGTAGCCGCGGTACTTCGAGACCATGACGCGGACGTGGAGCTTGTACTTCTTGCGCTCGAGGTACTCGAAGAAGCCATGGACGCCGATGAACCCGCCGCCGCCGTCGAGGACAAAGGACTGCTGGTCGGGCGTCAGGTCCCACCACGCGACATCGAGAGGGATGCCGTTTTGCTTTGCGGCCTTACGCAGTTCGGTGAAGTACGAGCGGTATTTCGGCCGGTTCCAGGGATCGATGGCGCCCTCGTCGAGGGTCTTCGACTTGTCGGGGATGATGAGGTCGAGGTCGAAGTCGATGGTGTTGCCGAATCCCTGGCAGCGCGGGCACGCGCCGTAGGGATTGTTGAAGGAGAAGAGACTTGGTTCGGGCTCCTTGTACTGGCGGTGGCATGTTTTGCACTCGAAGGCTGCAGAGAACCTCAGAGTCCTGGCCGGACGGGCGGACGCGGCTTCGCCGCCGAGTACAACCGCCGAATCGGCGGGTGGTTCTGCTCCTCTGACCACTTCGAAGAGAATTTCGCCGGATTCGCGGTAGCCGATTTCGGCGGCGTCGACGATGCGGGCGCGATTCTCGGCCGAGACGACGATGCGGTCGACGAGGACGCAGACGGGTAGGGCAAAGTCGATCTCGAGGAGGGACTCGGGCGTGGAGAACTCGTAGATATTGCCGTTCTGGTAGAGGCGATTGAAGCCGCGCTTGCGCAAATCGAATAAACGCTCACGGAGGGCATCGGAAATCGACCTTGTGCCGGCGACTGCGGACTTCGCAACGGATTTTTTACTGCCGCGCGGAGTTTTCGCCGGAGCGCCGGGGTCTTTGGCGGCAGCCTGCACCGGCGTGGTGGCGATCGGCTGCACGGGAAAGATGGCGTGAAGGCGAGCGCCTTCGCCGAGGGCAAGGATCGCCGCCGCAATTTCGTCGACGGTGTCGCGTTTGACGATGCCGTTGCAGACGGTGCAGTGCACCTGTCCGCAGCGGGCCCAGAGCAGGCGCATGTAGTCGTAGATCTCGGTAGCGGTGGCGACGGTGGAGCGGGGGTTGCGTGTCGAGTTCTTTTGGCGGATGGCGATGGCCGGGGCGAGGCCGTCGATCAGGTCGACGTCGGGTTTTTCGATGCGCTCAAGGAACTGCCGCGCGTAAGCGGAGAGCGATTCGACGTAGCGGCGCTGGCCCTCGGCATAGATGGTGTCGAAGGCGAGCGACGATTTGCCGGAGCCGGAGACGCCGGAGACGACGGTGAGCTTCCCGTGGGGGATCGCGCAGTCGATGTTTTTCAGGTTGTGGGTCCGCGCGCCGCGGATGATGATTTCGTCGCTCAAGGCCTGTATCCGGGATGAAGGCCAGAGAGTGCTCCATGGACCTTCAGGAAAAAGTCTCCCAGTTTGATTATAGAAGGGTGAGCAGGTGTGCTAAAAATTGGTAGCTATGCACTGGACAGGCGCGCTGGTTCTGCTGCTTTTTATCGTCTTTGCCACCGCGGTGATGCTGTTCCTGCTGCATCGGACGCGGGCCGGGCGGCTCATTCACGACCGGATTCCGGACCGTCCGCGGCGGCGGCTCTTTGTGGCATCGCTTAGTTTCTTTGTGACGTTTCTGTTTGTGCGGCTGCTGGTGGCGGCGATCACGCATCACATTGGGCCGTTCGGGTGGGTGATGATGGGCGGCAGGCACATCCATCACCTGGTGTGGGGGATTTTGCTCCTGCTGGTGACGGGGTATCTGCAGTTGGCGGAGTTTGGGAACAGGGGCACTCCGGGATCGATTTTCGTGAGCCGGCTGATTTCGATTTTGTTCGGCATGGGAGCGGCACTGGCGCTGGATGAATTTGCGTTGTGGCTGAATCTCGATCCGAACGCGTACTGGTCGCACGAAGGCCGCTCGAGCATCGACGCCGTGGTGCTGTTCGGAGCGCTGCTGGCCGCGGGCGCGTGGGGCGCGCCGCTGCTGCAGGCGCGGGGCGAAGGCGCTGGGCGGGGAACTGCCGGGCAAGAATAAAGCCGTGCCGAGGGATCACCCCGGCACGGCCACGATGGACTTCAGGAGAGAAGCCGCTAGCGTCCCTTTGGGGCGAAGCCCAGCTGGAAGGTGATCATGACGCTGCGGCCTGGGAGCAGTTCCAGCGTGTCGCCCGGGTCCGGCGTGTAGAGCTGCAGGTTCGAGTTCACGCCGTTCGCCGCACCGATATCCACCACATTGTGAAGATCGAGCAGATTATTGACGCTCAGCTTGATCTTCGACTGATCGAATTTCGATCCGTTGCGGATGGTGTAGTTCAGGAACATATTGTTCATCCAGAAGGGGTCGAGTGGAACGGTCTGATGGTAAGCGCCGTCGTCTTCCCAGCGCGTGCCCACGCGCTTGTTGAAGAAGCCGAGATCCCAGCCGTGGTCCTGATAAGTGAGGCCGAGGCTTTCGGTGTCGTGGGGAGTCAGGGCAACCCAGGCCGCGGGGCTGGCCGGCGTCGCCGGTTCGGTGGCCGTGGCCGCCTGCGCCGCCGCGGCTTCATAATTCGCTTCGCCGAGCGTGCCGTTCAGGAACAAGGCCAGGCCATGGCTGAGTGCGATATTGCCCTCGCCTTCGACCCCGTTCGTATCCGATGGCGGCGTCGCGTAGTAATACGTGAAGCCGGCATTCGGTCCGGAACTGGGGACGAAGGTCGAGTACTGATTGACGAAGTGGATGTGGAATGCGTCGTAATCCATGCTGACGCGGTTGAGCTTGAACACCGTGCCGCCCTGATACGTTGTGGCCAGGGTGGGGGGCGGCGTCACCGCGACCTGCGCGCCGGTCACGTCAAACACGCTGCTGAAGGGAATGATGCTGCCGCGTCCGTACTGGCCATACACCGACCAGCCGTTGCGGATGCGGAAGTTGGCTTCGATCGACGGAAGAATATTGTTGTAGCCGGCATCGTGGGTCACGTAGTTGGGGCAGGTGGCCGCGGTGGCGCCACTGGGGCAACCCAGCGGCCCGACGATCTTGCCGTCGGCCCACTGCTTCAGCCACATGTTGAAGTAGGCGTCCTTCACGCCGGCGGTAATGGTCCAGCGGGGGATGGCTACCAGCTGATATTCAGCGAACGGCTGGACAGTGTTGATATCGAAGTTCTCGTGGAACTTGCGGTTCTTGATCAGAGCGGAGTCAATCCACGTCGTCGGGTCGCTCTTGATCTGATAACGGTTGGTCGGCGTGTACTCATACCAGGCGCCGGTGCGGAAGACTCCCCAGCGCGTGGCCCAGGTCACCCTGGTGATTTCACCGAGGCGGTTGTACTGGTTCATCTTGTCGATGGCGCTGGTGGCGCTCACCGCGGGAGATGAGACGGAGCCGGTGTCCTGGGTGTTGTTGTAGTGCTGATGGTTCGAGTACGAGTAGGTGTAGGGCTTCGACTCGAGGTGCCAGCCGCGTCCCCAGTCTTTGGTGAAGGTGACGATCTCGAAGTCGGTCGGCACGTGATAGGTGTAATAGCGGTAGTAGAGGCCGTTCAACGAGCCGTCGGCGTTGAGCTGATTGCTCTGCAGCAGGAAGTTATTGCCATACTGGCCGAGCTGGGCGCGTGTGGCGTCGTTGTTGGGTGTATTGCTGTCGACAATGACTGTGGTTCCAATGAGCGAGAGATAGGTTCGGTTGGAGAGCTTGTAGGTGAACTTCGCGGACGCCGCGGTGCGCACCTGGAAGTTATCCGTCTGGTAGCCATCGGAGTTCATGTGATGGCCCTCAAACCAGAAATTGGCCTTTGGGTTTTTTCCGCCGAAGGAGCCGGAGTTGAACTCGCCGAGTATCTCGTTGGTGTTGAACGAGCCGTAGGACTCGGAGAGGAGCATGTTCTGGCTGTCGGGCAACTCCGGCGAGAACATATGGATCGAGCCGCCGTAGTTGGCCGGGCCCATGTCGGAAGCGGTTCCGGGGCTGCGATCGAAGTCCACATACCCAATAGCCGGCGCCGGAACGTAGGCCCAGGAGTGGTGGCTGGGATCATTCGCATCCTCGAAGGGGATGCCGTCCCAGGTCATGGTGTAGTCGTCGTCGACAAAGCCTCGGAAATAGATTTTGGCCTGGCCCAGCCCAATGCCGTTCGTGCTGTAGCTGACCGTACCGGGCGCCGCCTGGGTGATGTCGGCAAAATCGGTGACGGGGGACGTGAAATCGCGGACGTAGTCACTGGTAATTTCCGTGCGCGCCGAGCCGGCATCGAGGACAGACTTGACTGGAGAGAGCCGGGAGGCCAGCGACGTATCCGCGGTGGCTTCGACGGTCACTTCTTCTGAGACCGATGCGAGCACCAGAGAAACGGGAACCATTGCCGAGCTTCCCGCACTGACGGCGAGGTTCTGGCGGACATTGGTTGCGAATCCTGCCGCAGAGACGACGACTGTGTAGGTGCCGGCCGGGACGCCGGTGACGCTGAACTTGCCTTCGGCGTCGGTGACTGCATTGATTTTGATCTGGGAGTCATTGGTGACTGCGACAGCGGCGCCCTGAACGGCGCGTCCGGAGGGATCGGAAACAGAGCCCTGGATGGAGCCCGTTCGGTTTTGTGCGGCTGCCAGGCCGGCGCCGGCGATGAGGACAAACAGGCATGCGAGAGCAGAAAGGATGATTCGGCTGAGTTTTGCGGGTCTGTGCGGACTCAGTGTCGTTGATGCAGATCGTTCGGTCACTGAAGAGTTGCGGTTTTGGTGAGCGTGATGAGCAGATACACCTCGGCGTAAGCCTGCGTGATGTGTCAAAGCCATAGCCTCCAGGTTTTAGGGGACGCAAGGGTCGGAACCCAGTGTCTTTTGGGGATGAAAATCGGATTAACCTTAAAGAAGCCGCGTCAACACCGCGTTACGGAATCGTTGCTTCCGTGTGAATTGCACGGCAGGGAACAAGCGCGGACGGATGGCGCCGACCGCTGCGCAGGGCCGGAGTGCGGCCGGGAGCGATGAGGGAGTGTTCCCTGAGTGGATACCCCCCGGGGAAAACGCGGCTGATTCGCACAAGGCTGCACGCTATAGTCAAAGGGGCGATTCCCGCGACCTTGCTCAGGCGTGGCCAGAACCAGCGGAAATAACGGAGGCGCGACCTTTGCTGACGAGCCGCGGACGGAGTTCTACCGCCCGCAGGCCGCTCAGGAAGGGGCGAGCCGTCCGGCGCGTTCGGTGCGCGCCGCTTCTGAAGAGGAAGCGGATGCGGGCGAGCCTTTTCTGCGCTCGCGCCGGCGGGTTCCAGTGCGGCGCGGCATTTTGCCTCCGTGGGCGAAAACGCGCTGGGGCAAGATCGGGCTGGCAGCGGGATCGGTGACTGCGCTGGCCGCCGGTATGACGCTGGCGATGGCGACGCGCAACTTCCTCGACACGGATCCACGCTTTCGGATCGACTCCGCGGATTCCATTCAAACGGTAGGCAACAGCCAGCTCAGCCGCTACGACCTGCTGTCGGTCTTCGGATCGGATATCGGGCGCAATCTGTTCTTCGTGCCGCTGGCCGCCCGGCGCGCGGAGCTGGAGCATTACCCGTGGGTGCAGCGCGCCACGGTCATGCGCATTTTGCCGAATCAGTTGCGTGTGGAAGTGGCGGAGCGGACGCCGATCGCGTTCGTCAATGTCGGCGGCAGGATCGAACTGGCGGATGGCGCGGGCGTGATCCTCAATATGTCGCCGCAGGAAATTGCGGCGAAGCACTATTCGTTTCCGGTGGTGCGCGGGATCAACCCGGGCGATCCGCTCTCGATGCGCGGCGCGCGGATGGCGATTTATCAGCGCTTCCTGCACGACCTGGATTCGGGGGGAGAGAAAGTTTCGACGCAGCTGAGCGAAGTGGATCTGTCGGATCCCGAAGATGTGCGGGCGACGGTGGCGGCAGGCAACTCCGACATGAAACTACAGTTCGGCCAGGAAGACTTTTTGGCGCGCTGGCGGAACTATGCGGCGCATATTGGGCAATGGCGGGGGCAGTATCCGAATTTAGCCGGAGTGGATTTGCGCTACGAGCATGAAGTTGTCCTGAAGATGGCGCACGAGGCGGGAACGAACGCGCCAAGCGCCGGGACGGCAGTGAGCTCGACCCCAGCGACTCAGGCACAGACGACGAGTCATCCCGCGGGCCAGCCGGCTCAAGCAACTCGGGCGCGAAAAGAACCGGCCGTGCGGCGCGGCGCCAGGAGAACGCGATGAGCCAGCAGCCGGAAAACGTGCTGGCGGTGCTGGACGCGGGGAGCGCGAAGGTGCGCGTGCTGATCGCCGAGATTCACGACGGCGCGCTGCGGTATCGCGGACATGGCGTGGTGAGCGCGGCCGGCATGCGCAAGGGGATGATCGCGGACCTGCGGCCTGCCGTCGAGGCCATCAACCAGGCAGCCACGATGGCGGAAGATGTGGCGCAGACGACGATCGAACGCTGCGTGGTCGCGGTGGGCGGACCGCACATCCGCGGCGTGAACAGCCGCGGGGGCATCAGCCTGGGAACGCGCCTGCGCGAAATCACGCGAGAGGATGTGCGCGCTGCCGTGGATCGCGCGCGGTCGATCTCGCTGCCCGAAGACCGCGAAGTGCTGCATCTGCTGCCGCAGCAGTTCATCCTGGACGAGCAGCCGGGGATTCATAATCCGGTGGGCATGGTGGGCAGCCGTCTGGAAGTGAACCTGCACATCGCCACCAGCTCGGCGAGCCCGTTGCAGAGCATCGTGACCTGTGCGAACCGCGCCGGCCTTGAGGTGACGGAGACGGTCTTCGAGGGCATCGCGGCCGCCGAAGGAACCCTGACGGCTGACGAGCGCGAGCTGGGCGTGTGCCTGCTCGACATTGGGGCATCGACCACGGAGCTGGTGGTGTTCTTCGAGGGATCGGTGGCACACACATCGGTGGTGCCGATCGGCGGCGACCACTTCACCAACGATTTGGCGGTGGGGCTGCACGCGACGGCGCCCGAAGCGGACTGGCTGAAGATCAACTACGGTCACGCCGTGGTGACGGCGGTTCCGCTGGAGAGCGAGGTTGAGGTTTCCGGATTGCCGGGATATGAGTCGCGCGTGGTGCGGCAGCGGCTGATCAGTGAAATTCTCGAGCCGCGGGCGCGCGAGCTGTTCCAGATGGTGCGCGACAACCTGCGGCAGGGCGGCGTGCTGGAAGCACTGGGAGCCGGCTGCGTGCTGACTGGCGGCGGAGCGCGCCTCTCCGGGCTGATGGATACGGCGGAGAGTTTGCTGCGCGTGCCGGCGCGGATTGCGTCGCCGGTGCCGTTGTCGCAGATGCCGGGGGAGCTGGCTGCGCCGGAATTCGCGGTGCTGATCGGAAGCTTGTTGTATGCGCACCGCACCAGCCTGACGCGGGCGTCGGAGAACCAGGGTTTGCGCGCGAAGCTGCGCGCCATTTTTGCAGGAAGCGTTTAAGGGACAGGTTGCAGGGGACAAAAAGCCAATCCAGCAGCAAGGTGAACGGCGCAGGCCAGGGAAGATCAATCAGGGAGCAACAGCAGCGATGAAGGAGCAGAAGCCGATGAAAAAAGAGGATATCAGGATCGAAATCGAAGAAGAACTTCCCCGCGGCGCGAAGATCAAGGTCATCGGCGTGGGCGGCGGAGGCGGCAACGCGGTGAATCGCATGATCGCCGCCAACATGGAAGGCGTGGAGTTCATTGCCGCGAATACCGACCGCCAGGCGCTGGAGCTGTCGCACGCGCCGGTGAAGCTGCAGCTGGGCATGAAGCTGACCAGCGGGCTGGGAGCGGGCGCGAATCCGGACATCGGGCGCAAGGCGGCGCTGGAAGATTCGGAGCAAATTATCGAGGCGCTGGAAGGCGCGGACATGGTGTTTGTGACGGCGGGTCTGGGCGGCGGTACCGGGACGGGCGCCGCGCCGGTGATTGCATCGCTGGCGAGCGAGATGGGCGCGCTGACCGTCGCTGTGGTGACGCGGCCGTTCGCCTTCGAGGGCAAGAGGCGCATGATGCAGGCGGAGCGCGGCATGCAGGAGCTGCTGGAGAGCGTGGACACGATGATCGTGATCCCGAACGAGAAGCTGCTGGCGGTGGCGAAAGACGCGGGGTTCTTCGAGTCATTCCGGATTGCCGACGACGTGCTGCGCCAGGGCGTGCAGGGGATTTCGGACATCATCACCATTCCCGGCATCATCAACCGCGACTTTGCCGATGTGAAGACGACGATGGCGGGGATGGGCCACGCGGTGATGGGAACCGCGGTGCGCAGCGGGCAGAGTCGCGCCATCGAAGCGGCGCAGGCAGCCATGGCGTCGCCGCTGCTGGAGTCGGGCGCCATCGACGGAGCACGCGGCATCCTGATCAACATCACGGGATCGAGCACGCTGAAGCTGAACGAGGTGAACGAGGCGTCGACGCTGATTCAGAGCGCGGCCCACGAAGACGCAAACATCATTTTCGGGGCGGTGCTCGATGAAGCGATGGGCGAAGAAGTGAAGATCACCGTCATCGCTACCGGGTTCCGGCAGGCCTCGGGGGAACGGCGCGACCCTATGCTGACCACGGCATTGCGCGGGGAGCCGGCGCGAATCGAAGTGCGGCCGGCCACGCCTCGCTTTGCCAGCGAAGAGGATGGGACGGGCGCGCCGGCCGCTGGGGCTCGCAACCTTCCTGCAGCTCCGGTGTTGGTTCCGGTGACCGCGCGGGATGTGATCTCAGCGTTTACGCCGCAAGCGGAACGCGCCCGTGAAGTGGAGCCGATGCGCGGCGATCCGGGAATATGCCCTGGGGAGCCGGAGTTGGCGATTGAGGAGGAGGCTGATCCGGTGGTGGTTGCGGTAGCCGAAGAGCCGGTTCAACCGGTCATGTTCCCGCAGCCGGCGATCTTCGACCACGAGACGGTCGAAGATCTGGAGATTCCAGCGTTTATGCGCCGAGGAAGTCTGTAGCAGGGATCACCGAAAAGGGTTACTTCGGAGAGCAAAAATGTACTCGACGGGTAACAGTTTCCGGTTATAGTGGACCAAGAGTTCCCGTTTGCCATCCAAGCAGTTGCGGTTTGGGCGTCGACTGGCGATGCGCGAGGGTGCTTTTGGCATTGGGAACGGGGCCTGTTCTTCCGAATCAGGATTGTCAATTCCGGTTCGGAACCCGATCGTTTTCAAGGGGCCTAAAAGAAGGAAACGGCCAGGCAGTTCTGCAGGACGATTATGGCAGGGGAGTCTGGGCTTTTACGAGTGAGATTCCTGATGAGGCATCCGATTCTATCTTTCGTCGTTGCCGCGCTGGCTAGCCAGCCGCTGCTATTTGCTGCATCCAGCTCCACCACGACCCATCACCCGGTGCACCGGGCGCATGCCGGGCTGCATGAGTCGGCCGTATCGCACCGCCATGTCGCAAACCTGCAGCACAGCACGCGTGTGAGGGGCGCGCATGTGACCTCGGCGACGCTGACGACGCGGCGCGGCGCGCATGGCGCCTACTACCACCATGCGGTGCTGCGCCACCGGTATTACGAGCGGTTCACGGCGAGCTCGTTTGCGGCAACCGACCTGACCACCGGCGATATCACGGCCGGCGAGGATCCGGTCGTCCGCCAGGCTGCCGTCAATGCCCTGGGCAATATGAACGGCACGGTAGTCGCCATCGATCCATCGAACGGACGGATTCTGGCGATGGTGAATCAGAAGCTGGCGCTCTCGAGCGGTGCTGAGCCCTGCTCGACGATTAAGTTGTCGGTGGCGCTGGCCGCCCTGGAAGAGGGCATCATCACAAAAGACACGCCGGTCAATCTGGGCGGCAACTACCACCTGAACCTGACCGAAGCGCTGGCGCACTCCAACAATCTTTATTTCGAGACGGTAGGACGCCGGCTGGGTTTCGAGCGGGTCCGGCACTACGCGACCCAGTTTGGGCTGGGCGAACTGGCCGGCTACAACATTGCGGGCGAACAGCCTGGACTCTATCCCGATGAACCGCTGGCCGAGAACCTGGGCGGCGTGGGGCGCATGTGCTCATTCGGCGAAGGGATCTCGATGACGCCGCTGCAACTGGGCGCTCTGGTGGCGGCGATCGCGAACGGCGGCACGCTCTATTATCTGCAGCACCCGACGACTCCCGAAGAGGCACTCAACCTCCAGCCGCGCATCAAGAGGACGCTGAATATCGGGCCGATTCTGCCGGAAATTCAGGATGGCATGCAGGCGGCGGTGCAGTACGGCACGGCGCGCTCGCTGCGGGCCAACTTCAATGAATTTCCGGTGCTGGGGAAGACGGGAACCTGCTCCGACGAGGGCACGCGATTTGGCTGGTTTGCCTCGTACGCCGATACGCAGTACGGGCGCATCGTCGCCGTCTTCTTCCTTGAGGGCGGGCGGCCGACGTTTGGACCGAAGGCGGCTGAACTGACGGGCCTGTTCTACCGCAATCTGTGGGACAGCAGCTACTTCGCGGCGAAGGAGCCCATTCAGGCTCCGGCTACCGCGGCGACGACCGAAGTGGGCGCACCCCAGTAAAGCTGACGGAATTCGGCGAAATCCGGAGTCCCCCGAGGAACACTTTGGGGGATTTTTCGCAGCAGCGAATGCAGGCTGTCTCTGTCTGTGGCGAATCCACTGACCTCTATCGTCCGAGGTCTTCGAATCGCACGTTGAGGATCGGGTACTGCTTCCAGTCCTTATAGTCGAAGTGCCACCATTCCTGGGGATAGACGGAGAACCCCTGCTTCTCCATGGCCTGGCGCAGCAGGGCGCGGCGCGCGCGCTCGTCGGCGGTGCCGCCGGGATAATCGGGCCACGCGCGCTCGGTCATTTCGTCGTAGCCGCTGGGCATGGCGACTTCCTCGCCGGTTTTCAGATCGTAGAGAGACAGATCGACGGCGCAGCCGCGGTTATGCCGCGATCCCTGCGCCGGATCGGCGACGTAGATTTTCTTGTCCGGCGGGGTCGCATCCCAGAAAATCTTCGTGACATACCATGGGCGGTAGCCGTCGTGGATGATGAAGCCGTAGCCTTCTGTGCGTAGCTCCCGGCTGGCGCGCACCAGCGCTTCGGCGGCCGGCCGCTGCAGGAAGGCCCGCGCCTGGGTGTAAACCGGGGTGCCGAGGAAGTTGTTCGTGGTGGCATAGCGGATGTCGAGCTTGATGGTGGGATCGAGCTTGACCAATTCCACCAGCTCCGAGGGAAGAAACGGTCCCGCCTCGTGCGGCGGCTGCGCCTGGAGCGCCTCCGCGCGCAACTCCGCCACAGGACGCACCGGCGTGATGCGGAAGCTGACCTGCTGCGCGCGGGCGGCCGCGAGGGGCAGAAGAAGCAGGGCCAGCAAGCAGACAGAGCTGCGGAGCAGGGTTGGGCGCGGGTATCGCATAGGTCTTGTGGCCGCGTTGAATGTACCACGGTCACTGCGAAGCCGGTGAGAGCACGGGAAGACGGCTTCCGGACGGCAGTCCCGCGGCTTGCATCTCCTTAAGAAGACGCCCATGGACCTGCCCATTCATCCGCCGATTCTTCCGATGCTGGCCAAACGAGTCGCAGCGCTCCCTGCGGGAGCCGAATGGATTTACGAGCCGAAGTGGGACGGATTCAGGGCTATAGTTTTTCGCGACGGGAACGAGGTGCAGCTCCAGAGCCGCGATGAGAAGCCGCTGAACCGCTATTTTCCGGAGCTGCTGGACCCGCTGCGGCAGCAGCTTCCGCGCCGTTGTGTTCTCGATGGCGAGATTGTGATTGCGAGGCACGGCGCCCTCGATTTCGATGCGCTGCAGTTGCGGATACATCCGGCCGCGTCGCGGGTGAAGCTGCTCAGCCAGCAGACGCCGGCTTCGGTGGTCTTCTTCGATCTGCTGGCAGAGTCTTCGCATGACTGGAGAAAGAAGCCGTTCAGCGAAAGGCGCAGCAAGCTGGAAGCGCTCCTGGCAGGGGCGCAAGCTCCGCTTCGTCTGACGCCGGCAACCGACGACCTGGAGCGCGCGCAGGACTGGTTCGTTCGCTTTGAAGGGGCTGGGCTCGACGGCGTAATGGCCAAGGCGAAGAAGAGTATCTACGAATCGGACAAGCGCACGATGCTCAAAGTGAAACATGAGCGCGATTGCGATTGTGTGGTGGCAGGGTTTCGCTGGTATCGCAAGAGCGCACGGCCGGCGGTTGGGTCGCTGCTGCTCGGCCTCTATTCGGACCAGGGTGTTCTGCAGCACGTGGGAGTCTGCGGCAGTTTTCCGCTGGAGAAACGCTACGATTTGGTCGCCTACCTCGAGCCGTTCCGCAAGAACGCGGCGAAGAATCATCCCTGGGCGGGGACGGGTGATCCTGATGACGCCAGCGAGCATCGCAGGCCGGGGGGCCGGAGCCGCTGGAGCCAGGGCAAGGATCTCTCGTGGGAGCCGCTGCGGCCGGAACTGGTGGCCGAGGTGGCGTACGAGCATCTGCAAAGCGGGCGCTTCCGGCACATGGCGCAGTTTCGCCGCTGGCGGCTGGACAAGAAGCCTGAGAGCTGCACGTTTGAGCAGCTGGACGTGGCGCCTGCGGAAGAATTGAAGCGGATCTTTACCGGGAATCGCTGAACACCGTACGGCTGCCCGCGCGGCGGCCCGTCCAGCTTTCCCGTCTTACGAGGCGCCGGTCACGCTCGCCATGAGCTTTTCGAAATGCGGATCGCCGTGGAGCTGGGCGAAGGCCGGGTCACGGGGCACAAAGAGCATCCAGCCCTCACGGTCGCGATACGCCTGATCCAGGTATCGCAGCGCTCCGTCCCGGTCGCCCGCAAACGCCATGCAGCGCGCGCCATCCACATTGTTGCCGTAATAGTTTGTATCTGTCGCAGCAGCAAATTCCTTCAGCGCCGCCCCATAGCCGCTCTTCTCCAGCAAGGCTTCGATCTTGAGCTGATTCGGCGGATCCGCGAGCGCCCCAATCACCCAGCGAAATTGCGCCTCAGCATTGGCCGAATCGCCGGCTGCAGAATACGTCCACCACAGCTTGTAATGCGCGGTCAGGAACGCTGGGTTTTCCTCCACCGCCGATTGCATCTGGCGGATGGCCTCGGGAAAACGTCCCTCGTAGGAATAGAGCCAGCCCAGATTCGTGCGCAGAATCAGCGATCGCGGATCGAGTTCCATGGCCTCGCGCATCTGCTCTTCGGCTTCCGGGAACCGTCCCTCCGTCATGAGCAGTTGGGCGTAATGATGGTGCGCGTCAACCGTGCGCGGATCGAGCGCGATCGCTTTGCGGAATTCGCCTTCGGCGTCCTTAGCGTTCCAGTCGTAGTACCAGAGTGAGAAGCCTTTCGCCTCGTGCGCCTGGGCCTGGCTGGGATTCAGCGAGAGCGCCTGTTCCGCCGCAGCCCAGGCCTGGCTGCGCGCGTTCTTTGCGTCCATCCAGCTGTACTGGCCCATCAGGTTGTAGGCGGAGGCCAGTTGCGCATAGGCGGCGGCATATTTGGGATCGATGGCGACCGCATTGCTGAAGCTTTCAATCGCCTGCTCAAAGCCGCTCTTGGAGCGCTGCGAAATAAAGTAGAGGCCCTTCAGATAGGCGTCGTGCGCCGCTTCGTTCGCCGGCCGATAATCGGCCGGCATCGCCGCCGGCACGTTCAGCGAGAGCGCGTGACCGACGGAATCCGCGATCGTCGATTCCATCGCAAACAGATTGCTCAGCTCGCCGTCGTAGATGTTACCCCACAAGCGTGCCTGATCCTCAGCGCGGACCAGGCCCACGGCGACGCGGACATCGGCGCCCTGCTGCTGCAGGCTGCCCTCGATGAGATACTGCACGCCCAACTCGCTTCCGATCTGCCGGGCCGGCTTTGTCGTATTGGCGTAAGCCAGCGACGACGTCGGGGCAATCACGCGGAGGCGGCTGCCCGATAACTGCCCCAGCTGGGCAATCAGCTCCTCGGTGATGCCATTGCAGATGTAATTCCGCGAGGCATCGCCGGTCATGTTGGCCAGCGGCAGCACGGCGACGGAAATGACCGGCCGGCGAGCGAATCGCCAGCGCACGGTCAGAACCGTAGCTGCGATCAAAAGGAGGCACAATGCCGCAATCCCGGCCCTCGGAACCCACCGAGGCCTGGCGTTCGTGATCGCGGGCCTCGTTTCGGGCTGAATCGCCGCAAGCTCCGGTGGAGCGATCGGCGGCTCCGGATTCGCCGCGAGGGGCAATTCGTCCACTCCCGGGATTACCTGAATGTCGGCAATGCAGCGGTAGCCGCGTCCGCGCACCGTCTCAATGAATCGCGGCTCCTGAGGGTCGTCCTCCAGGGCTTCCCGAAGCTTGCGCATGGCCGTGTTCAGCCCATCCTCGAAGTCGACGAACGTGTCGTCCGGCCACAGGCGCTCGTGTAACTCGGATCGGGTAATCACCTCGCCTGGTCTCTCGGCCAGTGCGATGAGCAGGCTGCGTGGCTTCTCCTGCAGGCGAATGCGCCGGCCGTTCTTCTTCAACTCGCCGGAGCGAAGCTCCAGAGTGTAGGGCCCAAGGCGGTACCCGGTGGGAATGATCGTGGTGGACATAGTCCGGCGGCAACCAGGCAGCACTACGCGAACATGGGTGGAGTTGCAGCCCGGGAGGTGGCATTACGATAGCACAGTTTGTATCTGAACAGGTAAATAACTCAGTCGTAAGCAATGCGGAATGAAGTATTTGGTAGTTCAGGCAGAGTTCAGACAGAAATCAGGGACTGTCCATTGACCTGGCCCAAAGCGGTCCGTAGCTTTTGCGGATGTTAACGCTGCCCCGAGGCGCCGGGCCGCGTACATCCACCATGCTTGTCGATGTAGCCATCTCGCTTCTTCTTCTGCTGGCTTACTCCGTGCGGCAAACCGGCTCCGCGAATTCGCAGCGGGGTGTGCGGCAGACGATTGGCTTCAGGACGCCGGTGGCGGTTGCGGAATCCACGTCGGCTTCGCACGGGCGCGGATCTGTCTCGCCCGCCAGAATTCATCCGGCAAAAAAATGGCAGGCTGCGGGGAAACGTCGCCGTTCGATTTTTAAGAGCTCAGGGATCATTCATTTTCTTCTTGCTATTCTGCAGAACCTGTTCGTATCATCCGACTCCAGTCAGAACCCACGCTCCTCTGTTCCCGAGCCCACGCTCAGTTCTGCACTCCCTCTCATCTGTCCGATACTCTCCTCCCCCCGAGTGAGGTCCGTCTGGACTACGTACTGAGCGTCCGCAAGCCCGTCTCGGGCCTGCCGCGACATTTGCACCTCGTGGTGCGACTGGCTTGGTGTGCCCGTTTCCGCGGGCCCGGAAAAAATTCTTTGCAGAATACAGGCGATGGCAGCCTGTCCCCGCGCGGCCCTTCTTCTCTCGCCGCGCACCGACTGCATTTCACAGAGCAGCGCTCCGGATGGGTGAGCGCGCTCGCAAATTCCATGGAGAACGTTCATGTCTAACCCGGGAATGCCGTTTCATCTGCCGCGCAGCCTTCGCTCCACCCTCACGCTGGCGGCCCTCTCAGTTTTGGCATCTGCGGCGGCGGTAGCTCAGGCGGTCAGCCCCACGAGCGTCAGCTTTTCCACGATGGCGGTCAACACCACGTCCGCCGCATCGGTGGTGACGTTTACCAACAAGACCGCGGCGCCGCTGACCATGAACAGCATCAGTGCGTCTGCGCCGTTCCAGCTGGCGAGCACGAATTGCCCACTGGCGCCAACGACGCTTGGGCCAGGCCTGAACTGCACAGCCTCCGTTGTGTTTATGCCGACGGAGACCGGCTATGAAACCGGATCTCTGACTTTCGCTTACGGCAGCAGCAGCTTCGTGGTGGTGCCTTTGTCCGGAACCGCGAGCACCGGCGGCAGCACCCAGGTCAACCCGGTCTCTCTCAACTTTGGGTCCGTCCTCGACGGAGCAACGACAGCCGCCCAGACGGTGGTTTTCACCAATCAAACCAGCTCGTCGATCACGCTCGGAACCATTGCGGCCACGGGCGACTTCCTGAAGTCGTCCACCACCTGCGGGTCATCCCTGGGCGGGGGCGCCAGTTGCAAAGTGAGCGTCACCTTCACCCCGTCGACGGCGGGGACACGTCTGGGAACAGTTCAAATTCCCGACAGCGCGGACGCATCGCCGGTCGAAGTGTCGTTATCGGGCAACGGCCTGGCGCCGGTCTCCCTGAAGCCATCGGCCCTGGCGTTCGGAAATCAGGCAGTGAGCACAACGAGTGCGGCGCAGATCGTGACCCTGACGAACAACACCGCTGCATCGGTCACGGTGAATCCGATCGGCAATCCGGGAAGCGGGTTTGCCGTTTCGTCGACCACCTGCGGCTCGTCTCTGGGATCCGTGGCGAGCTGCACGATTTCGCTCACCTTCAAGCCGGGCGGCCTGGGCAGCGCCTCGGCGGGGCTGTCGGTGACGACCAGCCAGAGTGCGACGCCGCTGGGAGTGAGCCTCTCCGGCAACGGCATTGCCGGCGCCACGCTCTCGCCCACCGCAGTGAACTTCGGAAACCAGGCGGAGGGCTTCACCAGTCCCATTTCCAAAGTCACACTGACGAACAATACGTCCTCGGCGCTCACCGGATTGACGATTAACATGAGCGGCGCGGGCTTTGCCCTGGATCCGTCGACTACATGCGGCACGAGTCTGGGTGGGGGAGCCACCTGCTCGATCGCGCTGACGGCTACCGCTGGGTCGCTCGGTCCTCTGAGCGGAAGCGTTACCGTGCAGGATGCACAGGCGGACAATCCTCCGGTTCTGAATTTGACCGCGACAGGTGTGGCTCCGGTTAGACTCGCCCCGGCAAGCCAATATTTCGGCGCTGTCGTTGTGAACACCACCGGCACGACGAAAATCCTCACGCTCACGAACAACGAACCGTCAGCGCTGACGATCAGCTCCGTCAATCTCAGCGGTCCGTTCACGTTTGTCGCAGCGGGAGCAAGCCCGTGTCCCATCACCGGCGGCACGGTGCCCGCGAATTCCACTTGCCAGATCGGGCTCGCCATGAGTCCGACTGCGAAAGGCCCCCTCACCGGCCAGATTACGGTGAACGATTCGGCGACGAACACTCCGCAATTCACAGCATTATCCGGAGTCGGTCTTCTTCCCGTTACCGCTTCTCCCGCCAGCCTGAACTTCGGCAATGTTGTCCTGAATACGACCAGCGCCGCGCAGAACATTACGCTGACGAACAATGAGCTCAGCGCCATTACAGGAATCTCGATTACCGTTCCTGCGCCCTACGCGCTGGCCAGCGGGACGACCACCTGCGGATCGACGCTCAATGCCGGTAAGAACTGCACGATCAGCGTGACACTGACGCCGACCGCTGCTGGACCGGTGGCGGCCAGTGCGGTGAGCATCAGCGACAGCGGCGCCAATTCCCCACAAACCGTCTCGCTCATGGGCAACGGCCAGCCGCCGGTAAAATTCAATCCCGCGGCGGTGAACTTCGGCAATGTGGTCAGGAATGTGGCCGCATCGCAAAACGTGACGGTTACGAATAACCAGAGCGTTCCGGTGGTCATCACGTCCATTTCGGGATTCACCAACGGCTACGCACTGGGCAGCGGCACGACGTGTCCTCTCTCTCCAGGGTCTGTACCCTCCGGCGGCAACTGCGTGATTCAGATTCAACTGACCGCACCGGGACTTGGCGCGACAAACGGCTCGGTGACCGTGGCCATGCAGGGCCTGGCATCACAGAACCTTAGCCTGAGCGCCAATGCCGTCAACCCGGTCGTGCTCTCACCCGGGTTGCTTTATTTCAAGGCACAGTACCTCGGTTCCACGAGCAGCGCGCAGACCGTAATACTGTCGAACAAGCAGGCGGTGCCGCTTCACGTGAGCGGAGTTTCCTTCACAGGGACCAACAGCGCCGACTTCGCTGTGACCAGTGCCTGTCCCTCGCCCGTCCCTGCTACGACCAGTTGCAACCTGTCGGTGACCTTTAATCCAACCGGCACGGGGACCCGAACCGCGACGCTTCAGGTAGCCGACGACGCAACAGGCAGCCCGCAGGTCGTGCAGGTGAGTGGCTCGGGAAGTTCGCCGCTCAGGGTCTCCCCCACGTCGATCACGAACTACACGGCTAGTGTCGGCTCGACGAGCGCCTATCAGACGGTGACCGTCACGAACAGCAATCCGAGCCAGGGCGTGACGTTCGGGGCGCCGCAGGTCAATGGCGATTTCCTGCTGACTTCGACCACATGCCCCTCTTCTCCGACCCCGCTGGCCGGAGGTGCGTCCTGCGCGATGACCATCGAGTTCAATCCGGCCATTGGGGGCACACGCGACGGGCAGCTGATCATCAATGACAGCACCGCTACGAGTCCGCAAGTGGTCAATCTGTCGGGCATCGGCAGGAACCCCCTGACCCGCTCGACGGGCGCGCTGGTATTCAGCGCGCAGCTGGTAAACACCTCCAGCCCGGCGAAGCTGGTCGTTCTGACCAACCACGAATCGGAGCCTGAGACCTTTTCGCTGGCGACGACCGGCGATTTCAGCACGGCAAGCAACTGCGGGAGCGGCACAATTGCCGCGAATTCGACGTGCAACCTGCTGGTGACCTTCACGCCCAGCAGCACCACTCCCACGCTGCGCACGGGAACGCTGACCGTCACTGACTCAGCGCCAGGCGGATCGCCGCTCAGCGTGGGTCTTAGCGGTTCGGCAACAGCCACGAATCCTGCTGCGGCGGTCGCGGTGGTTTCGCCGGGGGCCGGAGCGGCAGGCACGAACGTCAATGTCGTCATCACCGGGAATGGCTGGACGCACTTCAGCAGTTCGTCCGCGATTACCTTTGTCGACACCGACAGCAGCAGCTATCCGAGCGACATCACGGTGAGCGCAGTGAACGCCGTATCGCCGAACGAGCTGGATGCGACGCTGACTCTTACCGGCGGTTCGGGAGTCGTGTATGGCGCGCGGAACATCAAAGTCGTCACGCCGCTCAGCGGCGGCGGGAACGAGACGGCTTCGCTGCGCTCGGCCTTCATCATTGCCGATCCTTCGAATGCGCACGACATCGTCAGCTTCACGCCTGGGTTCGGCGCTCAGGGCCAGACGGAGAGCGTCGACATCGTGGCGACCAGCACGAACTTCGTGCAGGGCACGACCTTCGCGAATTTCGGCGCCGGCATTACTGTCAATTCACTGACCATCACCGGCCCCACGACGGCCACGGCCAACATCACGATCAGCAACACGACCACTGTCGGCAATCGCATCATCACGATGATGACGGGCGGCGAGTTCGCCACCTCCGCGCCATCCGGCGGATCGCCCGTCTACTTCCAGGTCGGCCCGAATAACGCCGCGCTGGTCAGTGTCAGTACCACCACGCCGGCCGTTACACCGGTGTCGGTGCCGCAGAGCTTTGCGGGACCGATCTATCTGACGGCGACCGGCACACACTTCCTGCAGAGCGCGACGACTGCTTCGATCAGCGGCGGCGTGATCGTGGGCGATGTGCTCGTCACCAGCCCCACGACGGCCACGGCTCAGGTCGTTGTGCCTTCGAATGCCGCGCCTGGCACCTATAACGTCACCGTTGCCACCGGCGGCGAAATTGCCTCGCTGAACAACTCCTTCACCGTCACCGGCTCGACGCCGGCGCTCGTTTCCGTGAGCCCAGGTTCCGCGAAGCAGGGTGCATCGGCCACCGTCACCATCACCGGCAATTCCTTTACAGCCTTTAATGCCTGCCCAGGCGGCGTGATCACCGCCGACTTCACCGGCGAGATCAGCAACGGCGCCGTCACGGTTGTGGGTGCGCACCAGGTTACGGTACCCATCACCGTCAGCCAGAACGCCAGTGTTGGCAGCATCACCGCCAACCTGACCTGCGGCTCGGCCGGATCCGCCACGATCTTCCCGTTCACCTTCACGGTGACGCCATCGGCAGCGCAGATCGTCAGCGTCGTGCCGAACAGCGTCGCGCAGGGCGCGCAGGTGACCCTCAACGTCACCGGCCTGAACACCAATTGGGTGCAGGGAACCACGATGTCGGCCTTCTATCCGGCCGGCGTTCCCGTGCCCAGCGTCGATGAGGTCATCATCAACAGCGCGACGAGCGCGCAACTCGCGGTCGCGGTGCCCACCAGCACGCCTCCTGGCAACTACACCTTCTGGATGGCGACGGGCGGCCAGATTGTCAATGCCACGATCTCGGTCTACGCCAACACGCCGACGCTCATCATGAGCCCGTCGAACGGCCTGGTGCCGATGAGCGGGAGCACCAACTTCACCGTCAACTTCACCGGCCAGTTCACGCACTGGGTGCAGGGCACCACGCTGCCGGTCATTGCCGGCCAGGGCGTTGTGCTGTCCAACTTCCAGGTCCTGAGTCCGGTCAGCGCCACGGGTACCATCACGCTCAGCTCGACGGCCGCAACAGGACTGCGCCTCGTCACCTTCACCACCGGGGGCGAGATCGAGACCACCTACTACAACGTCACCAGCACGCCGGTCGGCATTTACCTGGTGGCCCCCTACCGCGCCCCGCAAAATGACACGCTGAACGTGTCGATCACCGGCCTCAACACGCACTTTGTCCAGGGAACGACGCAGGTCATCTTCGGCGGCCCGCAGATCACGGTCAACAGCGTGACGGTGAGCAGCGCGACAAAGCTCGTCGCGAACATCACGACCAGCTACCTGTATAACGGCGTCACCACCGCCTCGCCGCCGGGATGGCAGACGCTGTACGTGAACACGGGCGCCGAGCAGGTCACTGGCGGATTCTCGATCGATGCGCCGGCCACGCCCACCATTCTGCGGGTGAACCCGACCAACGCAGCGCAGGGATCGACGGTCGACGTGACCATCACGGGTTCGCTGACGAACTGGGTCCAGGGTACCTCGAACCTCATCATGGGCGCGGGCGTCACGGTCGCGAATCTGCAGATCACCAGCCCCACCACAGCCACAGCAACCATCTCCGTCGCGCCCACCGCTCCCATCGGCGGCAACAGCGTCATCATGGTGACGGGTTCGGAGTACGACGGCGGACAAGGATTCAGCGTCACGCCCAGCTCGGCGTACATCACCAATGTCGCGCCGAACGTCACGTGTCAGGGCGTCTTCACTACTTACTGCGGAGGCAGCGGCGGAGGCGGAAGCGCGCCGGTTGTCTCGCAGCTCCAGACCGCAACGCTCAACATCACCGGCGTCGGGACGCACTGGCTGCAGAGCGATACGACGCTGAGCTTCGGGAGTGGTGTGTCCGTCGACAGCCTGACGGTCACCAGCCCGACGACCATGACGGCGCAGATCACCGTTCTCTCCACGGCTCCGGTCGGCTTTGCCACCGCGACGGCGACCACCGACGGCGAAATCGCAAGCATGCAGCAGGCGATCGACATCGAGGAAGGTTCGCCGAAGTTGCTGGCCATCTCGCCTGGGTCTGCCCAGCAGGGGGCCACGCTCAATCTGGAAGTCCTGGGCCGCTTCACCGGCTGGAACAGCACCACGGTTGCCAGCTTCAACCAGGACATCACCGTCAACTCGGTCAACGTCGTCGACTCCGAGACCGCGGTCCTCAACATCACGGTGAGCCCGCTGGCCTATGTCGACACCGGGTCGCCGTGCGGCCACGTGTTGACCATCACCACGGGCAGTGAACAGGTTTCCACGGCGCCGATCCTCGACAACTTCTGCGTGTCGCAGGGCGCCGAGGAGGTCACCGGAGTCTCGCCGGCGGCCGGCGTGCAGGGAACCACCGAGAACGTGACCATCACCGGTTCGGCGACGAACTTCATCAACGGCGTCACAGCGGTCAGCTTCGGTGACTCCAACATTCAGGTGGGCACGGTTACGGTCACCAGCCCCACCAGCCTCACGGTTCCCATTGCCATCAGCACATCGTCGGCGACAGGCTTCAAGACCGTCACGGCAACGACCTACGGCCAGGTGGCGACGCAGCAGTTTGCATTCACCGTCAGTCCGGGTGTCGCGCAGCTCGTTGAGGGCATCCCGAACCAGGCCGAGCAGGGCGTGCAGAACCTCACGGTTAAGCTGATCGGCCAGTACTCACACTTCAGCTCCAGCAGCACAGCCACGTTCGGAGCCGGCATCACCGTTGTCGGCACCCCGACCTACGTCAGTCCCACGGAGATTGATGCGGTCATCAACATCGACCCGCTTTCCTACACCGGCGGCCGCGACGTCACCGTCACCACTCCGAACGTGCCGTGCAGCGATCAGCCGCCGGCCGATGTCCAGGTCACCCACGTTACGTATGCAGGCTGCACGCCGGGCAATCCGAACGGCACCGGCAGCGAGATCGTCGACCAGTACGTCTTCTCCATCATCCCTGGCCCCGCCATCATCACCGGCGTTTCTCCAAACACCGGCAATGAAGGCCAGGAAGTGGTGATGACGATCACCGGGGCGAATACGCACTGGGCGCAGAACTTCACCCAGTTCTATATCGCCGGGGGCGGTTCCGACATCACGGTCAATGACGTCGTGATCAACAGCGCGACGAGCGCCACGGTCGACATGACCATTTCGCCGACAGCCAATCCAGGGACCCGCTCGGTCTACATGGTCACGGCGGGTGAGTCGCTCACCGATTCCGGCGCGTTCGTCGTGACCGGTGGCGTGCCTGTCATCACCTACCTCAGTCCGAATTCGGCCGAGATCGGGACGAATCAGCTCGAGGTCACCATCAACGGCCTCTACACTAACTGGACCCAGGCCACGACGGCCCAGCCGAACTTCGGTCCGGGCATCACGGTCACCTCGTACACCGTCGATGACGCAACGCATATTTCGGCGGTCATCAATGTGGCGAGTGACGCGCAGCTCGGCTACCGGACTGTGATCGTCACCACGGGTTCGCAAACGCTCACCGGCAACTTCCTCGTCACCGGCCCGCCGCCGCCGCCGACCCCGTATATCTGGTACGAGACGCCGACGACCGGCATTCCGGGCCAGACCCTGACCATCAACTGGGACGGCATCAACACAGAATGGAATCCGAACCCGACGACCGGCACGCAGCTCACCGGCTGGAACAGCGCGATTACGGTGAACAGCTTCCAGGTGACGAGCGCTAATACGGCGACGGCGAACATCACCATCAGCCCGACGGCCACGCAGTCGACCAGCACGCTCACCTTCACTACGCCGGGTACTGCGACCTACGGCACCGAAGTCGACGCCACCCAGTTCACGGTGGTCGTGGCACAACCGACCCTCAGCATCGTCGATCCTGGATCGGGCATGCAGGGTGCGCAGAACATCAGCGTCAACGTCCTCGGCCAGTTCACGGCCTTTGACGCATCCACCACCTTCAGCTTTGGCGGCACGGGCTCCGGGATCACGGTCAACAGCGTCCAGATCCTCGGACCGGGAATCGCCAACGTTACCCTGAGCATCGATCCGCTCGCGAATCTCGGCGGCTACTCCGTCACGGCCTATACACCGGATGCCACGAACACCGCGCAGCAGGTGGTGGGCGGAGCCGGCTTCAGCGTGACGCCGAGCCTCGCGACAATCCTGACCGTCAACCCGAACACGGCGCCGCAGGGCACCACCAACTTCACGGTCAATGTCGTCGGCCAGAATACGCTGTGGGATGGCGCGACGACCTTCCAGTTTGGCGCGGGCATTGTGGTCACCAACGCAAACGTGACCGACAACACCCATGCCACGCTCACTCTCAGCATTCCGCCGCTCGCCGGTGAAGGTTCGACCTACCTGCAGGCGCGGACAGCCGGCGAGATTGCCACGCTGAATCAGGCCTTCGTCGTCACCGCGGGCACGCCGCTGCTGCTCTCCTCCGGACCAGGTTCGGTCGAGCAGCAGGGCGCGGCCACGTTCACGGTGCTCAGCCAGGCAACCCACTGGCTGACCAGTCCGCCCACGGTGAGCACGGTGAGCTACGGCGCCGGCATCACCATCACGAATGTCAATGTCACCAGCGACACGTCGATGACGGTCTCGGCGTCGGTCTCCGCGACCACGCCGGTCGGGTATCGCAATCTCACGGTCACCACCGGAACGCAGAGCCTCTCGATCAACAATGCGGTTTATGTGGCTCCTGGGCCGGCTGTGGTCAACAGCGTCTCTCCGTCCACGGGCGGGCAGTCGCAGACGCTGAACGTCACCATCCAGGGCATCAACACGAACTGGGTGCAGGGCGTGACGACGCTCTCGTTCCCTGACGTCCAGATCAACAGCTTCACGATCAACAGCCCCACCAGCGCGACGGCGAACATCACGGTTTCGCAGTACGCGCCGGCCGGGCTGGTGAACGTCACTATGACCACCCTGGGCGAAGTGGCCACCAAGACCAACGCCTTCCAGATCACGCAGACGCAGCCGGAGATGCTGTACATCGGTGCGCCCAGCGCGATGCAGGGGCAGACCACAACGGTCACCATTACTGCGCTCAATACCACGTTCGGCCCCACAACAACCGCCACGTTTGGAACGGGTGTCAGCGTCAACTCGGTGAACCCGACAAGCGCCACGCAACTGCAGGTCAACCTGACGGTGCAGCCGACGGCAGCGCTCGGTTACCGCACAGTGACGGTTACCACCGGAACGCAGGTGGTCTCGAGCCCGAGCATGTTCTCCGTTACGGCAGGGCCGGCAGCCATCCTCAGCCTGAGCCCGGCCAGCGGCGGACAGGGAACCTCCCTGAGCGTCAACATCACCGGCAGCCAGACGAACTTTGCCGGCGGCGTCAGCACGGCCGCATTTGGCGGCGGGATCCAGGTCACCGGCTTCACCGTCACCGACGCGACCCACGCCACAGCCAGCATCACCATTCCCAATACGACGGCGGATGGCTCCTATAACGTCACCGTGACGACGGGTGGGGAAGTCGCGACCATCCTCGGCGGCTTCACGGTCACCACCGGCAGCGCGAAGATCGTATCCGTGAACCCGGCAACGGGCAACCAGGGATCGACCGAGAACGTGACCATCACCGGCCAGTTCACAAACTTTGTGAACGGGACCAGTGTGGCCAGCTTCGGCTCCGGTATCACCGTCAATTCCACGACTGTCTCCAGCGCGACGTCGGCCGTGGCCAACATCACCATCAGTCCAACGGCCACGATCAGCTCGCGGACCGTGACCGTGAAGACGAACTCTGAAACGGCGTCGATTACCGGCGGGTTTAGCGTGCTCGCCGGCGTGCCCGCCATTTCCTCCGCCGCGCCGGGCAGTGCCGCGGCCGGAGCTTCCGCCAACGTTGTCATCAACGGGGCCTTCACCAGCTTCCAGCAGAATGTCACCACAGTCAGCTTCGGCTCGGGCATCAACGTCACGGCGGTGACAGTGGCCAGCGCGACGCAGCTGACAGCCAGCATCACGGTCAACGACAACGCGACGGTGGGCAGCCGCGATATCACAGTCACGACCAACAGCCAGCAGGAGACTCTGAGCAACGGCTTCAGCGTGACGCCGGGCACTCCGGTCATCACCGAAATCAACCCGAACTACGGCAACCCGGGCCAGACCCTCTCCGTGAACATCTATGGCCAGTACACGAACTGGGTGAATGGCACGACGACGGCCAACTTCGGCTCCAGCATCACCGTCAACTCCGTCACCGTGAGCAGCGCGACGCAGCTCACGGCCAACATCACCATCGGCGCGACGGCTCCGGTCGGACCGGTCGACGTCACCACCACGACGAACTCCGAAGTGGAGACCGTTCCCGGCGGCTTCACGATCCAGGCGGCGACTATCCCGGCGCCTTCGGTCATCTCGCTGAGCCCAGGCCCCAACGTGGGTGGATTGCCGCTGAATACCAACTTCACGGCGGTGTTCAGCCAGCCGATGAACCGCACGGACATCACGAGCAGCACCGTGCTGCTGTACCTGACCAGCAACCAGGGCCAGGGCAACATCACAGTTCCGGGCACGGTGACGGTGGATGCGACCGGACGCATCGCCACCTTCACGCCCAGCGGACAGCTGGCTCCCAATTCCACTTACCTGTTCGAACTGACCAACGGCATCTATGACGCCACCGGCAATCGGTTCGGTGGACAGTCGTGGTACCTCTATACGGGGTCTTCGAGCTACACAACTCCGCCCACAGTGATTGAGACCAATCCACCGGCCGCGAGCACCGTCGGCACTAACGTTCTCCCCGCGGTCCAGTTCAGCGCGGACATGAACCAGTCCACGTCGGCCGGCCTGGTGGTCAGCACGGGCGGCAACCCCGTCACGGGCACCTATAGCTGGAACAGCGGAGCGAATTGCTGCTGGGGACCTGGAACGATCCTTACGTTTACTCCGTCGGCCCCGCTCGCCGCCGGCAGCACCTACACGGTGAGCTACGCCTCGCCGCTGACGGATACGGCCGGAAACGCGGTCGCCGGCGGCTCGTTCACCTTCAAGACGGGCAGCGGTCCGGATACGGCGCAGAACTACACCAGCACCACGATCAACGGGCAGAGCAATGTCGGCACCAATATTGTGCCGGCGGTGCAGTACACGAAACCCGTCAACCTGATCGAAATCAACAACAGCACACTGCTGCTCTACGACAACGACACCAACAAATACATCCCGGGCGCCGTGAGCGTTGCGCCGAACGGCCTGAGCGCGACCTTCACGCCGGAAATCCCGCTCCTGCCAAACACGACGTACCACTTCCACCAGGCGTGGGGCTACTACGATGCGGACGCCAACTACCTGAACGGCATCGACGCCTACTTCACCACCGGCGCCGGGGCCGATACCACGCCGCCCACGGTCACCTCCGTCTCACCGGCCAATGCCGCGACGGGTGCGCCGCTCAACGCGCAGGTTGTCGTGCGCTTCAGCTCGCCGATCAATCCCAACAACCTGAACGTGATCACGGTGACGCCGTCGGGCGGCTCGGCCATCAACGGCAGCGCTTCGCTCGCGAGCGACGATGTCACGCTCACCTTCGTTCCTACCGACGGCCTGCTGCCCAGCACGACGTACACCGTGTCGGTCAGCGGATTTACCGACCTCATCGGCAACACCGGCACGGCATTCACCAGCGGATTCACGACGGGCACCTCCTATGCGCCCATCGTTCTCTCCACGGGCCTGAATGCGTCCGGCCAGCTCATCACGACCAACAACACGAGCGACGCGCACTGGACTTACATCGCTACTTCCAGCCTGCCCACGTCGCCCTACTACCAGTTCTCGGCATCCGGCACACCCGCGCCGCTGCAGACTGTCGGCTCCGGCGACACCGGCTTTTACAGTGGCTGGCCAGCAAACGGGCCGCTCTCTGACTGGATCAACATCAACCCGAACAGCACGACCGGCAATACGATGGGCGTCTACTCGACGACCTTCAATATTCCAAGCAGCGTGCCTTCCAATCTTTGCCTGGTCGGGTCAGTGGGGATCGACGATAACGGCGAACTGGGCCTGAACGGCACGGCCATCACCGGTAATATCAGCGCCATCTACAGCATGACCGGGCTGAATATTCCCGTCTCCACTTATCTGGTATCCGGCACGAACACGCTGGCCCTCGGCTGGGGCTCCACGGACAACAGCGACGAGGCCTTCCGCCTGCAGGCGGTCATCCAGAGCTGCGGCGCGAGCGATACGCCGGGTCAGCTCTCGCTGACCAGCAGCACGCCGGCCAACAATGCGACGAACGTGCCCACCAGCACCGCGTCGATTTCGCTCACCTTCAACAACCCGATCGATCCACTCACCGTCAACGCCAACACGCTGCCGGTGATGGTGAACTGGAACAGTAACCAGGAGATCGGCGGCACATACTCGGTCAGCGGGAACACGGTCACCTTCACGCCAGACAGCCCGTTCCCGCCGGGTACGAATATCTGGGTCGGCGCCTGCAATGGGCCGCTCGATACAGCCGGCGATTCGGCCGGGGGCTGCTACACGCAGTTGACCAATTTCACCACCGGCGTAGCTTCAACGCCTGCCGGAACGCCATTCCAGGTAGTCGCGTTCACGCCGGCCAACAACGCCAATGGCGTCGGCCTCAATTCGACGGTTATGGCGACGTTCAATCGTTCCTACAATCCGGGAACGATCAATCCGAACAACGCCGGCAGTGACTTTGCGCTGTTCCAGGGCGACAACCAGAGCCCGTGGTGCGGCAGCTACAGCCGCTCCCAGGACAACACCACCCTGTCGTTCAACTGCGGCACGCTGCCCAGCAGCTCAACCATGACGGCTGAGCTCAACAGCAATCTGCAGGATTGGGCCGGCGATCCGCTGACCAACTTCAGCAGCCAGTTCACGACCAATTTCTACGACTCGCCCAGCGACGGATCGATCATCACGTCCCGGCCGGGCAGCGGCAGCAGCGGTGTTTCGCCCAACCAGCCGCTGGTGCTCTTCTCCAACCTGCCCATCAACTCCTTGACGGCCAACAGCGGCCTGCAGGTGGCGCAGAACAACACCCTGATCACCGGAAGCGTCCAGGTGGTCGACGGCGGCTACACCATGGTCTTCACGCCCAGTTCCAGCTTCACGCCGGGCGCGCTCATCCAGTGGTGGACCACCGGCACGCTGGCCGACGCCACCTATAACAATCCCATCAACGGAGCGTCGGGCTACTTCTACGTTGCCAGTTCCACGGCGTCGCTCACGCCCACGGTGCAGGTATCTTCGCCCACGGCCTACAACAGCGGTGTGGCCGAGAACACCATCTTCGACATTCAGTTCAATACCCCGCTGAATCCGAGCACGGTGAACAGCTCCAACATCTATCTCTACGACAACAGCAGCGGACTGACTCTGGCGGCCACGTACACCATGCCGCAACCGAACGAGGTCCGCATGGTGCCCAGCGCCAGCCTCAGCCCGAACGACTACATCTACGTCAGGATCAACTCCGGCCTGCAGAGCACGACCAGCGAGCCGGCCGCGAGCAACAGCTGGTACGAGTACACCGGCACCACGTCCGACACCACCACGCCCACGGTGACCAGCGCCGTCCCGTACAACGGCGCGACCAACGTGGCCGTGAACGACACGCCGGGGGTGATCTTCAGCAAGCCCATCGATCCGGTCTCGGTCAACAGCACCACGTTCCAGGTGCTGAAGGGGTCAACGCCGCTCACCGGCTACTTCTGGTTCAACAGCACCAACACGCGCGTGGAGTTTGTCCCCTACGCGCCGCTGCCGGCCGGCACGCTGCTGACCATGAAGATCACCGGCGTCCTCGACCTGGCCGGGCACTCCGTAACCTACACCTCCAACTTCACCACCGGACCGGGCCCGGACTTCACGGCTCCCACTATCTTGTGGACCAGCGTGGCATCGAACGGCAGCATTCCGATGAATGGCTCCATCACGGTTCAGTTCAGCGAATCGATGGATGCGTCCACGTTCAGTTCAACCAGCAACTTCTATCTGCGCGACATGACGCTGAACACCATCATTCCCGCAACCCTGAGCTGGAGTTCAGACCAGTCCGTGGGCTATCTGGTGCCGTCGTCTCCGCTGGCTGCGGGGCGCCAGTACTACTTCGCTGTGAATGGCGGTACCGATCTCGCCGGCAACGCGGTCAGCGGCATCGGCTTCTACATCTACGCTGAGTTCACCAGCGCGACCGCGGCTCCCACCGTCGCCGCCTTCAATCCCATCGACGGCACGACCGGCCTGGGCACCAACACCATCGTTGAAGCCGAGTTCTCCGCGCCCATCGATCCCAACACCCTTTCCGGCGTCACGCTCAAGAACGGCGGATCGACGGTGCCCACCACACCAGTGCTGGGCTCCGGCAACACGGTGCTGCAACTGGTGCCGGCCACTCCGCTGGCTCCGGGAACCACTTACACGATGACGGTTGCCGGCGTAAAGGATCCTGCCGGAAACGTCGTCGCGACCATCAGCAACAGCTTCACAACGGGCGGCACCTTCGATATTAACGGGCCATCCGTGGTCAGTTACGACCCACCGTATAACGCGACGGTCGGCACGAACGTGATTCCGAAGCTGGTCTTCAACAAGCCGCTGAACCCTCTCACGGTGTCGAACAGCACCTTCCGCATGTACCTCTACGACATCGGCCAGTGGATTCCGCTCAATGTAACTCTGTCTGCCGATGGTCTCGAAGTCACCCTGACGCCGCAAGTTCCGCTGCTGCCGGGCACCCAGTATCACTACCAGGCCTGCTGCGGCTATCAGGACATGGACGGCAATAACGGAAACGGGGCCGACCTGTACTTCTACACCAGCAGCGGAACGGACACGACCGGACCGACGGTGTCGGTTACCCCGGTCAACGGCGCGACGGGGATTCCGCTCAACGCCAACGTTCTGGTGTCGACCAGCGAGCCCATTGACGTTACCAGCTGGAATCAGAACTCGGTGCAGCTGCTCAACGGCAGCACGCCGGTGCCTGGATTCCTGACGCAGAACAGCAACCAGATGTTCACGTTTGTGCCGACGGCGGGAACATCGTCACCGGCCGGAACATTCCTCGGATGCTTTGCCGATAGCGGCAACCGCGTCCTGGGATTCAATGCGTACAGCAACAACTTCAACACGGTCGAGGGCTGCGTGGCTGCATGCGGATCGAGGGGCTATCGCTACGCAGGCGTGCAGAGTGGCAGCCAGTGCTTCTGCGGCAGCGGGAACTACAGCACCTACGGAACCAGCAGCGCCTGCACCAATACGTGCACCGGGAACTCCGGGGAGACCTGCGGCGGAAACAATGCGAATGATGTCTATACGGCTCAGGCGGAGGCGACCCCTGCCAACCTGGCGCCGAGCACCGTCTACACGGTCAGCGTTTCCGGCCTGAAGGACGACAACGGAAATGTGATGACGCCCTCCACCAGCAGCTTCACCACCGGAACCGCGGCATCGCCGCCTGGGCTGTCGCTGGTCAGCACGAACATTCCTTACAACGCAACCGGCGTGTCACCCACCACGTCACTGGTGCTCACCTTCAGCCAGATCCTCGATCCGGACACGGTGAACTCCAGCACGCTGGAAGTCATGAACACGTGGAACAGCAACGAAGGGATTGCCGGAACCTATACGGTGAATGGCGATCAGGTGACGTTTGTTCCGCTCACGCCGTTCCCGGCCGGGGCCAACATTACGGTCGGCGAATGCGGCGGCCCAGGCGACGTGCTGGGCGAGCTGTTCTACGTCGGCGCCTGCTGGCAGCAGGAGCTGATGAACTTCACCGTGAGCACCGGATCGCCGGATACTACGGCTCCCACGGTGGTCTCGGTGAGCCCGGCTGCCGGAGCCACCAATGTGCCCCACGACATCTCTGTGTCGGTCACGTTCAGCAAGTCGATGAACCCGGGAACGGGCGGCGGCAACAACACCGAGTTGTTCGCCGGCCAGGATCCGCAGGACATCGGCAGCGTGAACTGGTCCACCGACCACACCACCATGACCTTTAACGTGGGTGCGCTCTATAACGGCACCACCTACACCATCGTTCTGCCCGCAGGCGGATTGAAGGATATGTCGGGGAATGCGCTGGCGAGCACCTTCACCAGCACCTTCGCCACCGATGTGAATCCGGCAACCGGCAACGGCAGCGTGATCAGCACCAGCCCCGGGAACAATGCCAGCGGCGTCCCCACCAACTCGCTGGTGACGCTCTACCTCAACCGCCAGGCCGACGCAGCGACCGTGCCCGGCAATCTCACTGTGACCGTCAATGGAGCGGTATGGGCCGGCAACGCGGTTGCAGCTGCGGGCGGTTACGAGATCCAGTTCACGCCCACCACGGCCTTCCCGGCCGGCGCGGTCGTGCAGTGGTTCTTCTCCAACATCTACGACGTCAACGGAGATGTCTTCAACGGCACCAGCGGCACGTTCTACATCGCGCCCGCGGTGAATACCGCGACCGAGCAGCCGCAGATCGTCGCGGTGAGCCCGGCCTACAACGCCGGCAATGTGCCTTTGAACGCCTATGTCGACCTGGAGTACAACGTGCCTGTCGCAGCTTCGTCGCTCGCCGGGAACGTCTACTTCACCAACAGCCTGCCGGTGACGATCAGTCAACCGGCGCCGAACATCGTCCGACTTACGCCGACATCGGCGCTGACGGCCTCGACCACCTACGCGGTTTGCGCCAACGGCAGCGTGATGGGCACGAACAGCGTGGCGGCGCTGTCCGACTGCTACGCCACCTACTTCACCACCGGCACGGCAACCGATTCCACCTCCGGTACGATCACGGTTGGGCCACCAAACAGTTCCGTTAATGTAGGCACCAACGCCTACATTCGGTTCCTGTTCTCCAAACCGGTCGATCCGACGTCCTTCCAGTCGGCGACCATCAACATCAAGACCGGCGGCAACGCCATTCCGGGAACCTGGACCTACAACTACACCAACAGCGCGATCATGGGCGCGAACTTCTTCCCGACGAACCCTCTGCCTCCGTCTTCGAGCATTACGGTGGCCGTGAGCGGGCTGAAGGATTATGTTGGGGACACGTTCGCCTCCATCAGCAAAGCCTTCACAACCGGACCGACGCCGGATATCTCGAGTGCCAGCGTGAACTACGACTTCAGCTACGGGCAGACGGGCATCTCCACCAACGCCACCTTCACCTGCCGGTATACGGAGCCGATGGATCCGAGCAGCATCACGCCGTCGGGCACCTTTGTCTACAGTTACTCAGCGAACACGCAGATACCCTTCACCTACACCTTCTCTCCGGACATGATGTCGGTCACCATGACACCGACATCGGCGCTGGCCGCGAACTCGGAATTCAACTACACCTGCAACAGCGCCATCGATCTGACCGGCAACGCGCAGAGCAATGGCGGCACTGACGTCTTCTACACCGGCAGCGGTCCGGTGTCAGGCGGCCCAACGCTGCTGCAGGCTAACCCGCCCAGCAATACGAGCGGCCTGGCGCTGAATACCAGCACGGGTCCGTGGGGAAGCACCAGCCTCGGCCTGCTCTTCAACGAGGCGATTGCTCCCAACTCGCTGGGCAACCTCACGCTGACCAGCACGGCCGGAACGGTGCCGATCAACGCCTTCCTCGAGGATGGCAACTCCATCGTCGTGGTCCAGCTGGGTGAGGCGCTGCAGCCGGGCGTCACCTACACCTACAACGTCACCGGCCTTACCGATCTCAATGGCAACGCGATCACCCCGGTGACCTCAACCTTCACTACCGGCAACACGGTCAACTGGACGCAGCCCACGGTGACCTCCGCTCTGCCGGCGAACGGCGCAACCGGCGTGGTCGACAGCGGAGCCACCATCTCGGTGACCTTCAGCGAACCCATGGATCCGGTGCTGATCGACAGCAGCCACATCTATCTGCGCACCCACAATACGTCGACGACGGTGCCCACCACGTTCACCATCTCGTCCGACTACAAGACCATCACCCTCACGCCGACTGCATCTCTCACGGCGGCCACGATCTACGACCTGGTCACGTCCAGTCCCAACTGGTATATGACCGACTACAACGGCAACGCGTACACCAGCACCGGAGTGATCTCGACCTTTACCACGCAATGACCCACGAGCGTCATGCGGCGGCCGCTGAATGTATCCAGCGGCCGCTGCATAACGTACAAGTTCTTCAAGGAATGGGCGCGCTTTTCGGCCGTGCTCTTCCGCTTGCGGGACCGGATGACTCTGACCCAACGCGCGCCGGGGCCGCGCGGCGGTCGGGCAGAAATCCCATCAGGCATACAGGCAAGCAAACCGATCCGAGTCGACGACGGTCCATCCGATTGCGGCCGCCCTGGCCTGCAACTCAGCCGGAGGTCTTTGCTTTCTTATCTGAAAGCTGCGACTCGCGGGTTTCTTCTTCGAGAAGCCAGCGACGCAGCTGGAGAATTTCGTTCGCCCTGGCGATCCCGACCGGCTTGCGCGGCCCCGCAGGCTCGACCACCACGACATTCTCGGTGTTCTTCAGCATCATGTCGCGGTGGACCTGGTCCACAGACTCCCCGAGAAAGGCGAGGACGAAATCGCGCCGCGCCAGCTCGCGCATCCTGAAGTGATGATCGGGCGGCTCGGTCCTCAGCAGATCGTGCGGTTCGACAATGCCAATCAAAGCACCGGCGGCATCGACGACAGGAAAGAGCGTTCCCTCTCCGGGCACGAATGTCTCGAGCACGGTGCGCAATTCGTCTTCTGCCTGAAAGACATTGAACTGCTTACGCATGACCTGATCGATGCGCGCGCGCATCAGCACGGGGACGGAGTAGTCCTGCAACACGATGAGGCCGCGCTTCACCAGCTTGATGGTCATAATCGAATCGCGGCTGAACAGGCGCACAAATCCATCCGATACCATCACGCAAACGATCAGCGGCAGCAGCGCGTTGGGATTATGGCTCAGTTCGAAGAGGAAAACGATGCTGGTAAACGGAGCACGCGCGATCCCGCCAAACACCGCCGCCATCGCGGCGAGCGCGTAGAATGCCGGATCGCTCACCAGGTGCGGCAGCAGATGCTGCATGCCGATGGCAAATGCCGCGCCCAGTCCGCCGCCCACCACGAGCGACGGCGCAAACACGCCGCCGGTCGTCCCTGAGCCGAGCGAGATGACCAGCGCCCAGAACTTTGCTACGGAAATTCCGAGCAGATGCCCGGTGGTGAGCCGGTCGTTGAGCATGTCGCGAATGGTGTCGTAGCTGGTCCCCAGCACCTGCGGATAGAAGTAGCCCAGGATGCCCAGGATCAGGGCCCCGATCACCGGCGAACCGATGGCCGCGTATTTCCACTTCCAGTCGTCGAAGAAGCCCTCGAGCCATCCAAGTACGCGAATCATGATCACGCCGACAATTCCCATCAGCACGCCCAGGATCGCGAAAAGCCAGAGCTCCTGCATGCCGGTCAGCTTGAAAGCCGGCGTTGGAAACAGAGGCTTCCAGCCGGCAAAATGGATGCGCACTCCGGTCGCGACCGCGGCAGCCAGCGCCACGGGAATAAACGATCGCGCGCGCAATTCGAACAGCAGCAGTTCCACTGCAACCAAAACGCCGGCGAGCGGAGCGGTGAAGGTCGCCGCCATGCCCGCCGCGGCTCCGGCCGCCAGCAGCACACGCCGGTAGTACGGCGTGAGTCCGATCGCCTGCCCGAACAGCGATCCGATCGCGGCTCCCGTCTGAATGATCGGTCCTTCCGCACCGAACGGTCCGCCGGTGCCGATGGCAAACGCCGTTGCCAGGGGCTTCAGGATGGCCACCCGCAGGCGCATCCGGCTGTGTCCGAAGAGGACCGACTCCATCGCCTCTGGAATGCCATGACCCTTCAGCGTCGGCTCCCACAGGTAGATCATGATGCCGACGAGCAGGCCGCCCAGCGGCGGAATCAGAATTACCCAGAGTCCCAGGTGGTTAAAGGCGGGGTCGGTGATTGCGAAGGAGAATCGCCCGTAGAAAAAGATGTTCGTGAAGAGGTAGATCAGTTCCAGCAGCCCCTGCGCGACCAGGCCGCCCACCAGCCCGACCAGCAGCGCGTATCCGCAGATCCGGATCACCTCCGGCTCCAGCGCTACGCCGAACTGCCCCTTCTTGTGGGATTGCCCTTCCGGTAGTGTGGCAGCTTCGGGAATCGGAAACTCAGCCATCGTGAACCTCCGTGCTCGTCCATCGCGTAGTCCGCCACCCGCGGCGTCATGCAACCACGGGCTTCTCCACCTGCATGTCTGCGGTCGTGTCGCGCCGCGTCTTCAGCGCGTGCAGGATGTCCGTCTTCGTCACGATGCCCTGCATCTGGCCATCACCGGATACGACCAGCAGCATGGGGTGCCGGTGTTCCCCGAGCAGCAGGCGCAGGGCTTCCGTCACGTCGCAGTCGGGCTGCACGCGAGCTACGCGCGCATCCATCAGGTCCTGAATCCTGGTCGTCTTCCATTTTTCCGGGGGAACGTGCAGGACGGTCCACAAGGTGACGGCGCCCAGTAATCTGTGCCCGTCGAAGACAGGGAAGGCGTCGTGATGCGTGTGCGGCGATAACGTGTGGACAAATTCCGCCACCGTCATCGATCCCTGGGCCGCGATCATCTGCGTCTGCATCACCGCGTGGACCGGCGTGAGGGTCAGCTCCTGTAACTTCACGCCCTCATGCAGCCGCTGATCGCCCGAGGCCGACGCATCTCCCGAAACCGCATAGGCCACAGCCGCTCCGATGAGAGCGGGAATGATGAACGCATGGGCGCCCGTTGCCTCCGCGACAAAGACCGCTGCCGCCAGAGGAGTCTTATAGCCGGCCGAGATGAATGCGGCCATACCCACTGCGGCGTAAAGCCCGACGTTGGGAGTGTGCACCAGCGACTGCGCGAATGCAGTGCCCAGCGCGCCGCCGGTAAGGAAAAGGGGCACGAACATTGCGCTCACGCCGCCGGCGCCGAGCGAAAAGATTGTCGCTCCCAGCTTCAGTCCGCTGAATGCGAGAAGCTGGGGTGTCCCGTGATGCCCCTGCAGGACCATCCCTACCGCTTCGTAGTTGGGTCCGAGCGGAACCAGATTGCCCGGGTAGATGGCGAGAAAGAGAAGCCCGCACAGCGCGGTTCCCAGACCGCCGACGGCCATTTTGAACCAGTGCGGGGCAGACCATCGCACAAAGAAGGCGCGCACCCGGCGAAAGGTGACCACGAAGACCATGGCGATGAGGCCGATCATGAGGCCGAGCAGCGCGCTCCAGTAAAGATCGTGCCGGCCAAAGGATCGCGCTCCCAGGAAATCGAACAGAGGCGTGGCGCCGAGAAAGGAACTCAGCGTAATGAACGCAACGACCGATGCGATGAGCGAAGGGACCAGCGCTTCGTGCGCGAGATCGTCGCGATACGGCATTTCCAGCGCGAATACGATGCCGGTGAGCGGCGCGCGAAAGACCGCGGACATGCCGGCCGCGGCGCCGCAGATGAGCATGATGCGCCGGTCCCGGTCGTCGAGGTGAAAGCCGCGCAGCTTCGCCCACAGCCAGGAGCCGATGGCGCCGCCACCGTAGATGCTGGGCCCCTCCAGCGCGGCGCTTCCGCCAAATCCCACCGTCGTGATGGCCGCCAGCAGTTTGGGCAGGAAGGGGCGCATGTCGATGTCGCCCTGATGCTCATGGTAGGAACGGATAATCTCTTCGGTGGAATGTTCGTCGGGATCGGAGGTCAGCAACTGCATGATGAGCCCAGTACCCGCGAACGCGGCGACCATGACGGGAATGATCTCCCACCGGTGATGGAGATACGAGTTCAGGACGGCCGGCCAAAGCTTGTTCAGGATGATGATGGCGATCGCAGTGACCGTCAGGCCCGTCACCGCGCCAATGATGGGGGCGACGATGAGCCACTTCTGCAGATCGCGGGTGTAAACCGCCGTCAAATCTTCGTGGACCAGCGGCAGATATTTGCGCAGCAGAGGATGGTGAAGCAGCCAGTCTCTTCTTTTTGCTCGTTTGCCCAGGTTCGGCCTCACGCGGATCGAGTCCTTTCGGAAGTGTTGACAATGCGGCGGGGATGCGCGGGTTCCTTTCCGCCTCCGCGGGAGCCTCTCGACGCATCGATGCCGTCTGGCCTGTTCTTATCCATAAAGAGCTGCAGGTTGCGCGCCTGCTCGTGGTGGATTTGGGATAGCCGCCCCAGGATCAGCGACCCGCGGGGCGTGAGGGAAACCACCACCACTCTGCGGTCCGTCTGGCTCTTCTTCGCGAGGACCAGCCCGCTGTGTTCCGCCCGCTCGACGAGGCCCACCACGGAATGGAGCCGCCCCTGGAGAAATTCCGCCAGTTCTGAAATCGTCGCCGATCCGCGTCCGGTGAATCCGGCCACTCCCAGCATGAGCTGATGCTGCTGCGGCGTAATGCCGTACGACCGTGCCGCGTTTTCGCTGAAGCGGAGAAATCTCCGCAGCGAATAGCGGAAGGAAGCCAGATCGGCGATCAGCCGGTCGATATCCGCGGTACTCGACACCCTGTTGCGATCGCCGGTTCCGGGTGCTTGTTTTTTCACCTTGACTATTCTATCGCAGTACGAAGTATTAAGATCGCATTACGAGCCATCGTATTCGGCCGGGCGATAATTACTGCGGAGCCTGCTCCGCGGGGACATTGGCGTCGCCGACAACGACGCGGCCCTGCCCCCACGAAATCGCCCTGACGCTGGAACTCGGCACAAACTTCTCCTGATAAGTCCAGCCTCCCGCTCTGACCAGAAGATATCCGATATGCCAGGCGAAATCGTCGACAAAGTAGTCCTCAAGCGATCCCAGAGATTCTCCGGAATCCCACACCTGATAGGAGATTAAATCGGTGCTCGCCCGGAGGTGGGGATCATCTTTGTCGTCCACGTCGCGAAACTCCTGGCGGGGAAAGGCAGCCCGAAAAGCATCGGAATACGTGTCTTCATTGCCCCATCCGAAGTGTTTGTTCCAGGCGAGCTGCCGCTGACGAGAGACGGGCCGAACCTCTTCAGCATCCGCGCTGCGTGCAACTTCCTCCAGAGACAAATCTGTCTCGATGATGCCGCGGGACCAATCGGGCGTCCTGAGCGCGCTAACCGGAATGGGGACCGTGCGAATCGGGAAATGCCGTCCGGGATCCACCACGACATAGCGTATGGACCAGGTCTGGTCATCAAAGAGAAAGCTGCGAATGGCAGCCTTCCGTCGATCGGCCGTGACGACCGGAAACGCGAGCATTTGCGAGAGACTGTGACTCAATGCTTCCTCCCGTCAGCATCTGCAGTTCTTATTATATCGCAATACGATCTTTCCAGAAAATGCATGAGCCGAGAGGGGTGCGCGTTATGCTGCCGATGTTTGGGATCAGGCAGGAGGGAGCCGACCAGCAGCTCGATGGCTGCGGTTGTACGGAGGTTGTAATCGCTGAGCGGTGCAGGGAACCAGCCGGCGACGGCGCCGGGCAGGTGACAGACGATCAGTGCTGCGGCTGGGTTCGCCTCGCCCGGAATTCCGATCCGATGGCGGCGATGGCCTTCGCGTCCAGCACGGCTGCGGCACGCGGGAAGACAACTCGCTCCTCGATTTGAATATGACCGGCATAGAGCCGCTGCAGGCGATCCGTCGCCGCGAGCAGCGCCTGCCGGTCTTCCGAACTCAGAGATCCGGAAGCCATCCAGCCCGAATAGATCCCTTCCACAAGGGCGTGGAGTTTGCCGGCCTCGCCGTGCTCCGTCTCCAGCTCGTGGATTGCCTCCAGCTCGGCGCGGCCCAACGTCTCTCTTAGCCGCGGAAACAAGGACTCCTCTTCATCCTGATTGTGCCGCTGGCCGCCGGTCTGGAAATAGGCGAGTGCCGCCTCAACGGCATTCCGCTCTTCGGCGCTGAGGGCTCCCTCCGGCCGGTGCTGGGCGACCTGGCAGAGCACCCGGAGGAAGTTTTCGATGCGGCGGTGACAATCCTTCAGCATGCCAACAGGATCGTCAAACCCGGCGTCGAGTTTTGCGCCAATCTGAACAGCCATCGCGGAACCTCAATGCATCGGTATGGAACCTATCGATATTGTCAGACCCCAGGACGCTGGTGTCCAACGGAGGAGCACGCACCGATGGAAATGCGCGGCGATCCTCGCCCCGGCACGCAAAGGGCTGTTCGTTCACTATGGTTGCGATGCGGCTTCGCGGGGGAAAATTCCTCACGCATGCGACCGGCTTCGCTCCGATAGGGGGACGATCTAAACCTTCAGGACATCGCCGTCGCGCGCGACCATCTCATAGAGCACGGGATTGACGAAGAATCCAAGGAAGAGGCGTGAGATGAGGCCCGCGACAATCACGATCGCGAACGGCTTTTGCGTATCGGAGCCGATGCCGGTGGATAAAGCCGCCGGCAGCAGACCGAGGCAGGCGACCAGCGCCGTCATCATAATGGGCCGCAGGCGCAGCAGAGACGCCTCCATGGTCGCGGTGCGAATGTCTTTGTTTTCTCGCCGCAGTTTGTTGATGTAGGAGACGAGGATGACCGCCGTCTCAACGGAAACGCCCATCAGTGCCAATAAGCCGAGCGCCGAAGAAACGCTGAAGGGGGTGTGGGTCAGCTTGAGAGCGATCAGCGCGCCGACGGGTTCGGTAAGCACGACGCCCAGCGCAATGGTGACCGGGAATTTGAAGTTGTCGTAGAGCGCAAACAAGATGATGAAAATGATGAGCAGAGCCAGGGGGCCGATGATTTCCATTTGGTGCTCGGCCTCGAGCAACTCGCCGTACTCGCCGCCCCAGGCTATGCGATAGCCGGGGGGCAGACTCCGCGTGATAGCGGCGATCGCGCGTTGCCCTTCATTCACCGCGCTCTGCAGGTCGCGGCCTTCGACGCTGTATTGCACGCCGATGTAGCGCGAGTTGTTCTCGCGGTAGATGAAGGACGCGCCGCTCGAGTCGTGGATGTTGGCCAGCTCGCTGAGCGGAATCTGCTGACCGGAGGGCGCGCCCACCAGAAGATTGCCGATCTCGCGGGCGTTTTCGCGGAATTGCGGCTCCATGCGGACGACGAGATCAAACAGCTTCTCGCCCTGGATGACCTGGGTGGCGGCCTGTCCGCCCACGGCAGCCTGAACGAGGGCTTCTACATCCGCGACATTGATTCCATAGCGCGCGATCTTGTCGCGATCGACGTCGATGAGCAGGCTGGGCTGGCCCAGTTCGCGCACCACGGTGAGTTCCGTGAATCCGGGAACATGCTCAAGGCGGCGCTTGATCTCGAGAGCGTTGCCCTGCAGAACGTTCAGATCGGGTCCGTAGATTTTGACGGCGAGCGCGCTCTTCAGGCCGGTCAGCGCTTCATCGACCGCATCTTCGGCAGGCTGGGTGTAATTGAAGATCACACCGGGAAAGGTATCGAGCTTTTTCTGAATGTCCGTCTGGAGCTGCTGTTTGTTGCGAATGGGGCCCGACCTCCAGGACGGATCGTTGTAGGGTTTCAGGCCGACGTAAAACTCGTCGTTGAAGAATCCGGTGGGGTCGGTGCCGTCGTCGGGGCGGCCCAGTTCCGAACCGACATCCGTGACCATCGGGTACTGCATCAGGATGTCGCGCACCTGCGGCGAGAAGCGGCTGGCCTCCTCAAACGAGATGGTGTAGGGCAGGGTGGCGCGGATCCACAGCGCGCCCTCATCGAGATGAGGCATGAATTCGCCGCCGATGAACGGCACCAGGAGCAGCGTGGCGGCGAAGATCGCTGTGGCCACGGCCATGGTGATCTTTGGATGGTCGAGGCACCACTCGAGTTCCCCGGCATACTTGCGCCGCACCCACTCGAAGGGTTTGTTGACGCGCTCGTGCACGCCCTTTTTGAACCAGTACCAGCACATGATGGGCACAAAGGTCAGCGTCAGGATGAGCGAGCCGACCAGCGCGATGGATACTGTGTCCGCCATCGGACGGAAGAGTTTTCCGGAGGGCCCGCTGAGGGCGTAAATGGGCAGGTATCCGGCAATGATGACGGCGACGGAATAAAAGATGGGGCGATCGACGTCGCGGGCCGCCTCCACAATGACGTCCATCAGGTTATAGCCGGTGCCTTCGCGCTCCCCCAGCACGCGGAAGATGTTCTCCACCATCACCAGGGTTCCGTCGATGAGGATGCCGAAGTCGATGGCGCCAATGGAGAGGAGGTTGGCGGCCACGCCCTGGGCGTGGAGAAAGATGAAGGAGAAGAGCAGAGACAGCGGAATGGTGAGGGCGACAATAATGGCCGCGCGCAAGCTGACCAGGAAGCAGATGAGCACGATGAGGACGAGAATCATCCCCATGACCATGTTGTGCTCGACGGTGTCGATGGTGAGCTGCACCAGATCGCTGCGATCGTAGTAGGGGTGGATCTTGATGTCGGGCGGCAGGATCTGCTGGTTGAGCTGCGCGGTTTTCGCCTCCACGCCCCTCAGCACATTCTGGGTCTGCTCGCCGCGGCGCATCATGATCACGCCTTCCACGGCATCGTCGGTTTTGTTGAACCCAAATTCGCCCAGCCGCGGAGCATGGCCGATGGTGACGCTGCCAATGTCGCCGATCCGTACCGGCACACCGTTCTGCGAGCCGACCACCACGTTGGAGATGTCGCTGGTGTCGCGAATCAGCCCGAGGCCGCGCACGTAGTAGAACTGGCCACCCTGTGAATAGAACCCGCCGCCGGCGTTGGAATTGTTCACCGACAACTGCTGCACCACGGCGGGCACAGTGATGTGGTACGCGTAGAGTTTCGCCGGATCGAGCAGCACCTGGTACTGCATGACGGTGCCGCCAAAACCGGAGTCATCCGCGACGCCGGGAACCTGCTTGTACTGCCGCTCGATCACCCAGTCTTCATAGACCTTGAGCTCCTGCGGCGTGCGGTCGGGGCTCTGAATCACGTAGCGGTAGACAAGGCCGGATGGACTCGCCAGCGGAGCCAGAGTTGGTGTCACGCCGGTGGGATAGGTCACCTCGCTCAGCCGCTGAAACACTACTTCGCGCGCCCAGTAATCATCTGTTTCGTCGTGAAACGTGAGGATGATGTCGGAAAGACCGTAAAGCGAGATGGAACGCATCACCGTCATTTTCGGGACGCCGTTCATCTCCACTTCCGTCGGCACCGTGACCAGCCGCTCCACTTCTTCCGCCGCATGGCCGGGCCACTGGGTGATGATCTCCACCATCGGCGGCGAGAGGTCAGGATAGGCGTCGACCGGCATGCGCGAAAACGAGAGGATTCCTCCGATGGCGAGAAACACGACCATCATGAGGACCAGAAACCGCTGGCGGAGCGCGAATTGGACGATGCGATTGATCATGGGGCGGTCTCCTCAGCGCTGCAGCGAATTGGCAAACTGCAGAAACAGGCTGCCGTCTCCCACAACCTTGTCTCCGGGGTCCAGGCCTTTCGTGATTTGCGTCACGCCGTTCTCTCCGGACCCGGTTTCGACATCGCGCCGGCCGAACTGATTGGCGCCGGTGGCGACATAGACATAAGGCTGGTTGTTGTCGTCGCGCAGCACCGAGGAATTCGGCACCGCAATCGCGTTGGCAACGGTGCCCGCCGTCACCGTCACCGTGCAATACATGTCGCGCTTCAGCTTCTCGCCCGGATTGTCCACGACGACGCGGGCCTGGAGGGTGCGGGTGTTGGGGTCGAGCGCGGGCGAAACATAGGAGATGCGCCCATGGAAGGTGCCAGGGTAGGCATCGGTCTGGACGGAAACGTCCTCGCCGCTGTGTACGTACGCCAGGTCGGCCTGGTATACGTTGGCCAGAACCCACACCGTGCTGAGATCGGAGATGGTGAAGGCCTGCGTCTGCCCGGCCTGCACCACCTGACCCGGCGAGACGAGGCGCTCGACTACTTCGCCGCTGATAGGGGCCAGGACCGGCAGTTCCGCGGAGGAGGGCGCATTGGCGAGTTGCGCGGGATTCCTGATCCCGACGATCTTCATCCCCTCTTCGGCCGCGTTAAGATCGGCGCGCGCCTGGTTCCGGTCGGACTCAGCCTGCTCCAGGTCGCGCTGCGCGATGGCATGGTGCTGGTACAGATCCTGGGCCCGCGCATAATTCTTGTCGGCCAGCCGGGATGAGTCGGCTGCCTTGAGATACGCATCCAGGAGCTGCGAGTAGTCCGGGCTGCTGACGTCAAGCATGGGTTGGCCCTGGCGGATGTGCTGGCCGGGAACGACGAGAATGCGCGTCACGGGTCCGCCGACCTGAGTAATGACGGGGGTGGTCTTGAAGGCGTTGTAGGCGACGCTTCCCGTCAGGCGCAGTGTGCGCGTGAGCGTCGTCGGCTGTACGGTGACCACCTGCACGTGCGACATCTGATCTTCAGGAATCGTGAACAGGCGGGGCGTTTCGGAAGACGTGGCGCGGGTGGCGTAGGAAGTCATCTGGCTCGCGCGCTCGCGGTCTCCCGAACTGCAGCCCGCGATGGCAACGATGCAGGCCAGCGCGACAGCGCCGGCGCAGCGGCGGCAAAGTGCGTTCGTCGTCTTCATGGCAAGCTCCTGGTTCCGACCGCTTCGCGAAGCTGCTCCACCGCGACCAAATAAGCGGCGAGGGCCTGGCGATAGGCGAGTTGAACGGAACGGTAATTGCGTTCCGCATCGAGGAAGTCGAGCAGGCTCGCGGCGCCGCGCTGGTAGGCGTATTGACTAATGTCGCGGTCCTGCTGCGCCTCGTCGAGATACCCGGAGCGATACAGCCCGACGATCGAGTCGTTGCTGCGCAGACCCTCAAAAGCATCGCGCACGTCGGTGAGCACCTGGCCCTGGGCGAACTTCTCCTGCTCCTGCGCCTGGGTGATTGCAAAGCCGGCGCGGGCGATCTCTCCCTGGTTGCGATCGAAAATCGGCAGCGGCATCTGGCCGAAGAAGGACAGCTCGTTGTATTGGAGGTGGGTGTAACTCACCTGCCCGGTGATGTCGCGCTTGCCGATGGCCTTTTGCAGCTGGTACTGGCTGTTCGCAGCGGTCACTCCCTGCTGCGCGGCGCGCAGGTCGGGACGATCGGCGAGAGCCTTCGCCTCAAAATCGTCGAGGTTGCCGGGGACGGGCTGGTAGTCGAAGGTGGGCGCCACGTCGTAATCAGCGGGAACCGACTCATAGCCGAGAAGCTGCCGCAGATCCGAGAGCCCCTGCACCCGCGAGAGCTGCGCCGCCGAAACATCGGACTGGAACTGCAGCATCTGGAGCTTGATTTTCAGCAGATCGTCCTCGCCGATGTCGCCGTCCTTGTAGCGAGTCTCGGCGATGTTCACGCTGTCCTGGAAGCTCTTCAGGTCCTGTTGCGCGAGCGCCAGGGTCGATTCAGCCAGCTCCACATCGATGTACTGCGAGGCGACGTTGAAGGTCAGCGACCGCTCCGTGTCCGCAACCTGCGAGCGGGTCACGGAGGTCGCGTCCTTTGCGGCCTGCAAGCGATGCTGCCGCTTCTTTCCCCGCTCGAACAGATAACTCATTCCAACATCGAACTGCGCGGTGTTGTCCACGTAATCGGAGTTGAACTGATTGGGCTGGAAGATTGGGAAAAACTGCGCATCGCCGAGCAGGACAGGATCGGGACGAAGATTGGCGGTGATCTCCTCAGCCTGGTTCTGCTGGATGGTGGTGCGCGCGGCCAGCAGACTGTGATTGTGCTCGAGGGCGAGGCGGATCGCGTCGTCCAGCGAGACGATCACGCTTCCGGGCTTTTGCGCGAGGGTTTGTGGAGAGGGTGCAGGAGCGGTCTGCGGCGCAGCTGTACTCTGCGGTGCCGGCGAAGTTTGCGGCGGCGGTGATTGCGCGCCGGCGAACGCGGGCAGGCAGGCCGCGGAGAAGAGCAATGGAATACACCAACGTGGTGAACGCATGGGCACTCAGCCTTTGAGGGCAGGACGAACAACGGAATGGGAGCGCCGCAAAGGGCGCGGAAAACGGGCGAGGCTAGTCGGGCGGGGCGCGGGCGGGGAGCTGGGGAACAGCGAGACACGACAATGAGGCGACTTCCTGGGTCTCCAGGGCCGGGCCTTCGGCGACGAGGATCTCCGCGCGCACGGTGGGCACCGCGGGCTCGACCGCCTGATGGCTGAGGTGGCAGATGGGACAGGTTTCAGGAGAAGAATTGACGTGCCGATGCCAGACCTCGCCCAGCGTCGTCCCGATAACAAGCGCCAGGAGGGCGATCGGGATAACGAGGCGCCAAAGCGAGTTTCGCAGGGACCGCTTGCCGGTCGACATCATCGGCACTGGAGGCACGCCCAATTAGTTTAATCCACAGCCCGTGCGCGTGCCGACAACTCTGGAAGCTGGCTCGAGCGCCGATTCCCGCACGCCCCATCGGAATTGCTACGGTTTGCCCGCCGAATCCAGCTCGGAGCGGTAATGCGCGGCGGTTTGAGGCTGATGCAGCGCGTCATATATGGCAGCAAGGTCCTTTCGCGCGTTTGCCAGGTAGCTGTTCGCCGGATTCACGTGCTGGACCAGATACCGGTAGGCGGCGAGAGTATTTGGCTCCGCGTCGGCGCAGCGGCCCTGTTTCAGCAGCGCTCGTCCCAGCTTCAGGTGTCCAATTGCATCGTTGAGGCCATCTGGAGACGCGAGATCGAGGCGACGCACGGCTTCGCGATAATTCTTTTCTGCGCAGGGGTAATTTTTCTCAGCCATGCAGACGCTGCCAAGATTGGAATAGCCAATCGCAATGAACTGATGCTGATCGCCGTAGACCTTCTCCCAGATATCCAGTGCCTGCGTGAAGTATTGCCTGGCGGAAGCATACTGATTCCGGTAATAGGCGAGCAGCCCAAGCTGATTGATGGTCGTCGCCACAGTTGAACTCACTGGGCCATTAACAAGTTTCTCGATAGCGAGGGCCTGTTCCACCAGTTGCTGTGCCTCGGCATACTGGTTCTCCCAGGTGAGTGGTTGCGCGAGCGCGGTGAGGTTCGCAGCAGTCTCGGGGTGTCTGGTTCCGTACCAGGCTTCGGTAATGGCGAGGGCGCGCCTGTAATACGCCTCCGACGAGGGATAGTTTCCGCGATTCAACTCAATCGCCCCGAGGTTGTTATAGATTTGGCCGATGGCCGGATTTTGCTCGCCGAGCATGCGCCGGTCAATGGCGAGCGCCTGGTTATTCAGAGCAGCCGACAGGTCGTAATGCCCCTGGTAAAAATCCACATTCGCCAACTCGACGAGAATGTCGGCCTTTTCTGTGGGCGCTTCGGCATTCTGGAATTGAGGATCGTTGGCACGGGCCAGCACCTGGCCAGCCTGATCGTATTTGCCGCGTACTTCCAGCACAGAACCGAGAGCCAGCATGGCTCGCGCCACGCGGGGATCGCCTGGCGGTAAGGTACGTTCGTCCATCTCCAGTCCCTGCCGCGCGAGGGCTTCGGCGTCGTCGAGCTTTCCCTCGTCCTTCCGCAGAAGACTGAGCGCAAGCAGATCTTCGGCGGCCTTAGGCGAGGATCCAGGGGACATCTTCCGGCGTTGTTCTAATGTTGAAACGAGGAGCGGCTCAGCCAAATCAAGCTTACCCAGCTTTTCGTAGATGCCCCCCAGCGTCTCCTCCATGTCGGCTTTCATCTCCGGATCGGCACTCAGGCTGGCCGCCTCCTGGCGGCCACGATCGAGAAGATCGACGGCACGCAGGTCCACCGCCGGTCCCGCATCCTTATCACCCCCGTAAAAAAGATTCTCAGTGAATTCCTGGATCCGCTGCGTCCTGGCAGCTTCGCGCAGGGCGGCATCGCGAGCCCGAGTCAGGCGCACTGTGTAGTAGATGGCCATGATTGCGAGCAGCAGGATCATGGCAGACGCTGCGGCGATGGAACGGCGGTGACGCCGGAGGAATCTGCCGACGATGTAGCTGAACCGGACCGGCTGCGCGTCCAGCGGACGGCCGGTCTCGAGCGCATCCAGATCGCGCAGCAGAGCGCCGACGCTGCGGTAGCGGCGCTCAATCTCGGGTTCCAGCGCCTTGAGCGTCAGCGCATCCAGATCGGACCATTCTGCTCGAGTGAGCTGCCTGCGAGCGGCAGGGTTCTGCCGGGGCGCCACGGAAGAAGGCCTTTCGACGTTCTCCCCTGCAGATCCCTGTCGTTCAGGAAGACTGCCCGTAAGCAGTTCGTAGAGAAGCACACCCAGCGCATAAACATCGGTATAAACGCCAACGGGACCGTTCGCAATCTGTTCCGGAGCCGCATAGGCAGGCGTCATCATGCGCAGACCGGTTACCGTGCGGTTTGCTTCGGGTTCTTCAGCGTTGAGGCGCTTGGCAATTCCGAAGTCGAGGAGCTTCACCGCTCCTTCTTTGACAACCAGGATGTTCGAGGGCTTGAGATCGCGATGGATGATTGCATGATCATGGGCGTATCGCACCGCTTCGCAGACGCGCCGGAACAGTTGCAGACCTTCGCGAATGCTGCCGCCGTGCTGTTTCCAGTGCTCAGTCAAAGGCAGGCCGTCCGCGTATTCCATGACGAACCATGGAGTGCCATCCCGGAGAGCATTCGAGTCGTAGATGCGCGCGATGGACGGATGATTGAGCTGCGCCAGCGCAAGCTGCTCCACACGAAAGCGCTCGCGGCGCATGGGAGAGAGCCACGCGTCACGCAGGAGCTTAATCGCGACAAGGCCGCCAATATCCGTGCGCTCGGCGAGGTACACCACGCCCATGCCGCCTTCGCCGAGGAGCTTCAGCAGACGGTAGGGGCCGATCTGGCGCCGGACCAGCGAAGGCAGCGGCCCGAACTGAAGCAGATTGCCGGCGGTCTGATCGATGCCGGAGTCAAGCAGCGGCTGGTCGCGGAGGTCTTCTTCGAGCAGAGCAAGCACATCCTCCCGCAGAGACGCGTCCTCCCCGCACATTTCCTCGACCGCGGACCGCCGGAGTTCTACCGGCAGCTCGACGGCCCGGGAGAATACCTCTTCTGCGGCCTTCCATTTTGCGGAGTCCATATCGGCTGCCTCCGGAGAATCAACGACTCACGTTGAGGCCCTTTTCGCCGCTGTTGCCGCAGCGCTTCATGTGTTCAGCGATTTTCGAATTTCGAGTGCCAGCCAAGCCCGCGCCAGACGCCATTCTCTGGCGACGGTCGACTCAGAAACCTCGAGCAACGCGGCCAGTTCAGCGATTTGCAGTCCACCGAAAAAGCGGCCTTCGACAAGATCCGCCTGGCGCTCGGAAATCTCCCGCAACTGGTCAAGGGCACTGTCGAGCGCGAGAATTTCCCGGCTCGCGGTGATGGCCGACAGGCCTGGCAGCGATTCGTCAAAGGTCACCAGGAGTTCGGCGTCGCGGCGGCATATCGCACCGCGCCGCCTGGCTGCCTCCACCAGAACCTGACGCATGGCGCGAGCGGCAATGCGCCGAAAATGCAGTGACGACGTCTCCGCGATCCCAGGTGAGTGGGCCAGTTTCAGCCAGGTTTCGTGCACCAGGGTCGTCGGCGTGAGCCGCGCATTCTGCTCCCCGCGCAGTACTGCGGAAGCCAGACGGCGCAACTCCTCGTAGACGAGGCTGAAACGGTCGTCGAGCAATTGGCGGTTGCCGGCGGCGGGACCCATTCCGCAACCTCCGCGGGAAAGAATCGGAAGCGATGACAGTTTTGGAGGAGGAATTTCGCAATTGTAGCAGCAGGGGAGGGAACCGCACATGCATGCGAATCAGTCCCCCAGTGCTGCCGATTCCGCCCGGGACAGACCCCCAACTCACGCAGCCCACCCAGGTTATGGCTGGCAGAACAATCCGCATTTGCGGGTCGGCGTGTCTCTGGCTTTTCTTCACACCAGGCGAGGCGCGTCTGCGGCGAGTTCCCGTTTACCAGGCTCTTTGAGTGCCCTGCCGAACGATCACCAAAAATTTTTGCGGCTCCGTGATAGTTTTCATCGGCCGTTTGCGCAATAGCCAGGTACAGGGTTCCTTCATCCCCATGCTTCGAAAAGGCGCAAGGAAGCCGAGGTCTGAATGAATCGGTTTCCTGACCTGAATGAACCGCTGTGACCCGATCCGCTTCTCTTCCCCCGGAGAAGAACCAAAGTCCCTTCGGAACAGAAGCTCTCGCTTCGTCCGAACGACGCCTTCGAGCGCGCAGCGACTGCAGTCGCTGTCATCACGGCTTCCGCAGAGAGGAACATGACCATGCCATCGACTTCGAATTCCGCCCTGGCCCCGTCCATCCTGTCCATCGTTTCCCGCAGGACGAGCATGGGCGGCGTCGCGGCGAGCCGCTCATTTTTATCGAGGTCGCCCAGGCCGGCAACGCGGAGCTTCCGCCCCTGGCTGCCGCTGTGCCTCACCCTCTGCGCGCTGGCTGCGCCCTCTCATCTCCGGGCGCAACAGCTGGAACCTATCCCCGCGCTCAGCTTCAGCACCACGGTTGCCCAGGACAATCCTCTCGCGCAGATGATTACGGTCAACAGCACGGCGGCGAGTTTCAACTTCACAGCCGCAGCGACGACCAACTCCGGCGGCAACTGGCTCGCGATCACGCCAAGCGCCTATGGATACGGCGTGGCGACACCCTTTGCGATCACGGTGAGCGCCACTCCTGCGGTTACGCTGGCCGCCGGAACCTATACCGGCCAGATCGTCATCACCCCGACCATGACGACGATCTCGCCGATGACCATTCCCGTCACGCTGGTGATCCATGCCACCACGGCGACCTATTTTGACCAGATCGCCGGAGGACTTACCTTTGCTGAAGTCACCGCGGGCGATGCCCCCCCGGGCCAGGAGATGCAGGTCAGAAATGCCGGCGCCGGCACACTGGCATGGACCGCAACCACCAGCACGGCGGACGGCGGAGCCTGGCTGAGCCTGTCGGCAGCCAGCGGGACCGCGCCCGCCAACCTCACCGTCAGTGTGGTCCCCTCCAAATTTCCCGGCGGGGGCCTGGTCGCCGGCACCTTTACCGGCCAGCTCCTGCTCAAGACCACCGGCGATTCCATCACGATTCCCGTAACCGTCAACGTGGGAGCGAATATCTTCCGCCAGGTCAATCCGCTCCGCTTCGTAAAGACGTTTGCCGGTGCGAATTCACTCTCCCAGACCATCACCATGGCCAGTACCGGCACGCAGTTCACGTTCAATGCCTCCGTGCAGAATTCCACGGGCGGCAACTGGCTCACGATCAATCCCAGCGCCTACGGATACGGGATCAGCACGCCACAGGCCATCACCGTGGGCGTGAATCCGGCTGTCACTCTGGCTGCCGGCACGTACATGGCAGAAGTGATCGTGAATTCTGAAGACGGCCATCAGGGATTCAGCATTCCTGTCACGCTTGTGGTCAACGCAGATACATCCGCACACTTTGACGACGTCGCGGGCGACCTCAGCTACTCCATGGAGACCAACGGAGACGCGCCGCCAGCGCAGGAGATACAGGTGCGGAATGCCGGCGCCGGAACGCTGAGCTGGACCGCGTCCGCCACGACAGCCGACGGCGGCAGCTGGCTGACCCTGTCGGAGGCCAGCGGGTCCGCGCCTGCCGATGTCTCGGTCACCGTCAACCCCAAAAATCTGCCCAACGCCGGCCAGGATGCCGGAACCTTTGTGGGCCAGATACTCCTGCAGAATGCCACCGGGGACGTGACGGTGCCGGTTGTTTACACGGTCAGCGCCAATGCGTTCCGTCAGGTCAATCCGCTCACCTTCACCAAGGTTTTCGCCGGCGCGAATCCGTTGCCGCAGGTCATGACGATCGCCAGCACGGGAACAAATTTCACCTTCAACGCCGTCGCCATCAACTCTACTGGCGGCAATTGGCTCCAGATCAGCCCCAGCGCCTATGGCTACGGGCTCAGTACGCCGTCTTCGATTACGGTCAGTGTCAATCCGGCCGTCACGCTGGCTGCGGGAACCTATTCGTCTGAGGTCGTGGTCGAGTCGGAAGACGGCACCCAGGTGATGAGCGTACCCGTCACGCTGGTGATCGCAGCGGCGACCGACACGTTTTTCGACACGCTGCCCGGTCAGATGAGCTTCACCATGGTCACCAAGGGCAATCCGCCGCCCGCCCAGGTATTGCCGATCCGCAATGCCGGCGCCGGCACTCTTGACTGGACCGCCACCGCTATCACCTCCGACGGAGGTGACTGGCTGACCATTTCTGCCGCCAGCGGAACCGCGCCTTCCAGCCCCACAGTGACCGTGGTGCCTGGCAATCTGCCCGGCGGGGGACTGGTCGCGGGAACGTTTAGCGGTCAGATCATGCTCGAATCCAATGGCGCCTTCGCCACCATCCCCGTCAGCATGGTAGTCGGCGCCAATGTCTTCCGGCAGATCAGCCCGCTCAACTTCGCCATGACTTACGGCGGAGGCAATCCTCTGCCCCAGGTCCTGACCGTGGCCAGTACCGGAACGAATTTCACCTTCCTCGCCTCGGTGGCTAACTCCACCGGCGGCAATTGGCTCACCATCAGCCCCAGCGCTTACGGCTATGGCATCAGTACACCGGAAGCGATCACCGTCACCGCGAATCCAGCCGTAACCCTGGCTGCCGGAACCTACTCCGCGCAGATCATTCTCGCTTCGGCTGACGGCACGCAGACTATCACCGTCCCGGTGACTCTCACCATCGCGGCAACGACCGTTCCCCAGTTCGATTCGCTACCTGGAGCACTGAGTTTCTCCATGGTCACCGGCGGCACCGTCCCCCCGGCCCAGCCCGTGGAGATCCGCAATGCGGGCGCCGGCGCGCTTGCCTGGACAGCGTCGCTCAGCACGGCGGACGGCGGCGGATGGCTCTCCATCTCCGCGGCCACCGGCACGGCTCCCACCGTTCCCCAGATCAGCGTGATTCCGTCGAAGCTACCCGGACTGGGACTGGTCGCCGGCACCTTCACCGGGCAGGTGATCCTCGAAACGGCCACGGATCGCGTCACCATTCCGGTCAGCATCGTTGTGGGAGCCTCGGTCTTTCGCCAGGTCAACGCGCTCGACTTCAACATGACCGCAGGCGGAGCCAGCCCACTGCCCCAGCTCATCAACATCGCGAGTACCGGCTCATCTTTCACGTTCCTCGCATCGGTGGCCAACTCAACAGGAGGCAACTGGCTGACCATCAACCCCAGCGCTTACGGGTACGGCCTCGGCACGCCACAGAACCTGATCGTCACAGTTAAGCCTGCGGCGACCCTGGCGGCAGGAACCTACAGCGCGCAGATCATCGTGATTGCCGCCGCGGGCAGTCCGTCGATGGTTATCCCCGTGACTCTCAGAGTCAATGCGCCCACCTCGATCCACTTTGACGACATGGCTGGCGGAGTCAGCTTCTTCCAGGTCACTGGCGGAGCCACTCCAGCGGCCCGGACTTTCGGCATCCGCAATGCAGGCGCGGGTACGCTGAACTGGACGGCAACCGCAACGACCGCGGACGGCGGCGCATGGCTGGGGCTCTCCACCGCCAGCGGAACAGCGCCTGAGAACCTATCCGTTTCGCTCAATTCAGCCAATCTGCCCGGTGAAGGGCTGGTGGCCGGCATCTTCAACGGGCAGATACTGCTGCAGTCCGGGACCGATCGACATACCATTCCCGTACAAGTCGTCGTGGGCGCCAACGTTTTCGCTCCGCTGGCTCCGCTCAGCTTCAGTAAGCCTTACGGCGGGACCAATCCCACCTATCAATTGCTGAACGTCGCCAGTTCGGCCACCAACTTTAGCTTCTATGGAATGCAAACCAGCGCAACCGGAGGGAGCTGGATCACCATCAATCCCAGCGCCTACGGCTACGGCATCTCCACTCCGGAGTCGGTGCAGGTCGCCGTCGATCCCGCGACCACCCTGGCTGTCGGCGAATATGTAGGCGAGGTGATCTTCACCTCAACCGCAGGCGACCAGGGTATGGTCGTTCCGGTCACGCTGACCGTGACCACGACCACGGCCACAGCGACACCCACCTTCAGCCCGGCGGGCGGCACCTACAGTACGCAGCAAACAGTAACCATTGCCGATACCACGCCTGGGGCGGCGATCTATTACACGCTCAATGGTTCAACACCGACAACCGCGTCCAGCGTATACAGCGTGCCCCTGAAGGTAACGCCGACGGCCACAGTGAAGGCCATCGCCCTCGCACCCGGTTATGTGCAGTCTGCGGTGGCTTCGGCGTCCTACACACTTCCGCGGGCGGCGACGCCGCAACTCTCGGTGACGGCGGGAACCTACACCACGCCGCAAAGCGTGACCATCACCGATGGCACGACGGGCGCAACCATCTACTACACGACGAACGGCACCGCCCCGACGACCTCGTCAACAAAGTACACGGGACCGCTCACAGTGTCGTCCGATGAAACCCTGGAGGCGATCGCCACCGCATCGGGCTACAGCCAGAGCGCCGTCGCCAGCGCTGCATACACCATTGATGCGGCGCTTCCGGTCTTTACTCCGCCGGCAGGAACCTATACCTCAACACAAAGCGTAACTATCACCGACGCGGCTTCGGGAGCAACGATTTACTACACCACGAACGGCACCGCCCCAACGACCTCGTCAACCAAATACACGGGAGCGATCACGGTGTCGTCCAATGAGACCATCATGGCCATCGCCACCGCTCCAGGTTATGGACAAAGCCCCGTCGCGACGGCAGCTTACACCATTGACGCGGCGAGCCCGGTCATCGCGCCGACAGCCGGGAACTATGCGACCGCGCAAAGCGTGACCATCACCGACACGACCACGGGCGCAACCATTTACTACACCACGAACGGCACGGCCCCGACGACCTCCTCAACCAAATACGCGGGAACAGCCATCACGGTGTCCTCCGATGAAACCATCGAGGCCATCGCCACCGCTACGGGCTACGGTCAGAGTCCAGTGGCAACGGCCGCGTACACCATCGAGGCCGCGCCGCCGGTGATCGCGCCGAAAGGCGGCAATTACGCGACCGAGCAAACCGTAACCATCACGGACGCGACGACGGGCGCAGCCATTTACTACACAACCAACGGCACGGCTCCTACAACTTCTTCGACGAAATATGCGGGAGCGATCACGGTGGCGTCCAATGAAACCATCGAGGCCATTGCCACCGCACCAAACTACACCCAAAGCGCGGTCTCGACGGCCGCCTACACGATTGACCAGGCAGCGACGCCGCATTTCTCGCCGGCGGCGGGGACTTACACTGCTGCTCAAACCGTCACCATCACGGATGGAACAACCGGCGCGACCATTTATTACACGACCGACGGCACGACACCGACGGTCTCCTCAACTAAGTACGCCGGGCCGATTACGGTCTCATCCGATGAGACCATCAAGGCTATTGCCACCGCTACGGGCTACACCCAGAGCGCCGTCAACACAGCCAAATACACCATCGACGCAGCCGAGCCAGCGGTCTCGCAGGTGATCACCATCTCCGAGACAACGCCTGGGGCGACGGTTTACTACACGACCGATGGTTCCACCCCAACCACCTCATCGACAAAGTACACAGGCCCTGTGACGCTGACGGGGAGCGAGGTTCTGAAATTCGTCGCCGTGGCGCCCGGATATGCGAACTCGCCGGTGAGAACAGTCACCGATACCGTGCAATAGCGGCCGCACGGGCGAATCGAGCGGCTCCCTTCAACGGGAGCCGCTGCCATTGCTGGAGATGGCTGGGCCGCGTTTGTGAGGTCTGTGCACAGGGAGGATTCGCGGGGGGTGGCTATGCTCCATGTCCGGGACAGAACCTCTTGCTTTGGAGGACAGAGGCCCTTCGTTTTGGCTCTCGCTGGAGCGGTGATTATTTTCTTGACAACGTTGGCAGCTTCGATAAATCTCTGAAGCAACAATCACTCACACGCCAGGTTCTTCATGGTTACCGCCAGCCACCGGATCGACGAAGTACTCCGGATCGATCACCGTTTCGGCGAATCAGACCATCGAGGCGATCGCAACAGCGAACGGCTATCAACAGAGTGCTGTCGCAGCGGCGGTTTATACGATTGCGGTCCGGGGACGGCAACGCTATCCGCGACTTCGCTGACCTGGCCGGCCTGCAACATTAACACGACGTGTGATGTATATGATTCGCTGGGCTCCGGGCAGGGCGTGATACTTACGAATACAGGTGGGGTTGCCTTGAGCATTGCGAGCATTACCCTCGGAGGCGCATCCTCGTCCGCATTTGCCATGCCGTCCAGTACTTGCGGCAACAGCCTGCCCCCCGGCGCTGGCTGCGGCTTCAATATTTTGTTCACTCCGCCAGCAAATAACACCTGTCAGGGAACGGTTATCATCATGGACGGCGCGAGTGATAGCCAGCAAAGTTTCACATTGACAGGGACGGGTGTCATCCCGCCAGCGGTGACAAGAATCAGCGCCGAAGCAGGGTACACGGCGGAGCCGGCCTCGGGCGTCATCAGCGGCCTTGCGGCGAATACCACCTACTACTACGCGATCGTGGCGACCGGCCCCGGCGGCGGATACAAGGTCGGCAGCGTGCTCACCTTCACAACACCCTGACCCAGGCATAGATCCGGACACAACAGAGCGACTTGACGTGGACTGGACGGCTCGATGAGGCCTCTGACTCAAAACGACTGGCATTCGCGTCTCGAGCGCGAGATTCATACGGCCGTTCCACAGCCTCTCGAGTACAGGGCCGCTCGAACAGCACCACGCGAGCAAACGAAAAGGCCGCCATCGCTGGCGGCCTTCGTTGTTCCGCACTCCGGGGAACGGGACTATTGCGGGGTGAAGTAGGTGGACACCGACGCACTGTTCCCGTTGCTGTCCCGCGCCTGAACCGACCAGTTGTAGATGACTCCGCTGCTCAGCGTCGAGTACAGCGGCGTGTTGGTGTTGTCCGTTGGATCGGTCCCATAGACGAGGCCGGCCGGCATCGGGATTTGCGTGTTGGTGAAGCCATTCAAATTGGAGTTGTTGCCCGGGATCTGCCAGATCGTGGGGCCGTCATTCTGCTGCATATAGAACTGGTAGGTGTAATTGCCGGGGCTCGCCGGGTAGGTCCAGGTGAACGTGGGCGTGGTGGTTGCGCTGGTGGTGTTGGGATTGGGCGCGGGAGCCGACACCGCGCTGGCTGATCCGAGGACTGCGGTGACTGCCTGGGTGATGGTTTCGGAGGTCGCGTCGCTGTAAGTGATGCTAAAGGTATACGAATCACCCACCTTAGGCACGGCGGTGTCGATGTAAGGACTGTACTGCCACTGCGGCGTGCCGCATCCCTGGCAGAGATTGCCCAGGTCGACGGGATGGAGAACATTCGGTCCGGACGTGAGGGTCACGTTGACGGGCAGCTGACTCCCATTCCCCGCTCTCACATCGAAGTTAATGCCATAACTGGTGTTGCTTCCACTTGGGTTGACGTTCTGATTGTACGAGGTGGTTACATTGACGTAACTGGCGTCGGTGGGCAGGGTGAGGTCCTGATTGGACATCGAGCCGGTGACGACCACCGCCTGGTTGTTACCGTTTCCGTTGTCGGTATTGGAGACGTCGCCTACATCGATGGTTCCATCATTGTTCTGATCGAGGATCCCGAAGAAGAAGTAGTCGGTGCCGTTGGGAACCTCGACCTGGAAGCTATTCGGCGTCGAATTCGACGGGCTGGCAATACGCGTGGCATAGACGGTGTTGGTGTTCTGATCGTAGAACCCGACATACAGCGGGCCGATTGGCGCAATGGAGGAAGGAATCGTGACCGCCCCGGTGATGCTGTTGTAACCGGCGCCGGAAGGTGCGCCGATGGTGACTGAGGTGGCGCAGGAGGTGCTGTTGCATACATTGTTGGGACCTCCGTAGTAGGTCCATGGGCCGGGGCCGGCCGGATTCAGCCCCTCCACCCGGAAGTAATAGGCCTGGTTGTTCGAGAAGCTGCCGGTAATGCCCCTGGTTCCGTTGTTGACGAACCAGACGTTGGCATTGCTCCCCTTTGCGCCCATCGTGATGCTGTTGGAACTGCTGAAGCCAGTGGTGGTCCTGCTCCACTGGATCACGTATGAGGTGAACACCTCGACACCGTTGTTGTTTTCAACGGAGCCGCTGCCGTAACTGATGATCGCGCCCAGATTGATGGGGGCGATCGCCTTGAACTTCACCACCTGCGTCGGCGCGGTTTGCGTGGGATTGGTCAAGGTAATGTTCGCACCGGTTACATTGCTGGTGGAAACCACCAGGGCAGCGCTCCCTCCGGGGTCTTCCGTGTTCCCTTGTCCCTGGCCCAGCGGGTCCATATTGGCGTTGATCGTGTAGTCGCCCGGAGGCACGCCGCGGATCGTGTAGGCTCCGCCACCGGAGAGTGTTGCCTGCGGGATGCTGGTTCCCGGATAGCCCCCGCCGCCGCAATTGGATTGCAGATTGATGTAGGTCGTGCCGGTCAAGGGGCCGCTGTATGTGATATTGCCGGAGATCGTATAGGCAAGCGCTACGCCGAAGTTCTGGTTCGTCACCGAATTGCCGTTGATGACGACGCCGGAGTAGTGCGACGGATAGAAGACCGAATCCGCTCCGCTAATCGACGGCGTGATGGTGTAAGTTCCGTTGGGAACATTGTTGAACGAGAAGTTGCCGGAGCTGTCGGTGTTCGTTACCTGCACCGGCGTGGTGTTGATGCTGACGGCAAAGTTGGGATAGGTAAACTGGCCTCCGTTGCATATCGCGACGTTAATCGGATTGATCTGGCCGCTGATGGTGGAGACGGCGTTCACCGTAATGCTGTAGGTGACGGTGCTCGTGGTGTGTCCGTAGTTATCGGAAACCTGCGCGTTGAAGGTGAGAGGCGAACCCGAGGGCGTGGACGAAGTGGGCGTTCCCGTAATGCTCAGGATGTTGTTGTCGCTGGTGGAGGCGCTGAGGCCGTCGCCGATGCTGACCGACAGTCCCGGCTGGGAGATCCCCATGCCGTCAACCATCCAGGTAAAGGTGGGACCGACTCCGCCGTTCGCGGTGATGGAGCCGTTGTAGTACTGGTTGATGGTGCCCGATGGGAGCGAAGCGGGATTCGGCGCCGGCAGCGTCAGCGGCGCTGGATTGCTGATGACGAGGCTGTAGGGCATCGAGTCGGAGACGCCGGTGGTGGTGTCAGTGAGCTTCACCGTGATGCTGATCGTTGTAGCCGACGTGGGCGTTCCCTGGATGGGAAGCGAGTTGCTGATGTAGCCACAAGGTGCGTTGGGCAGGGGCGCCTGTAGACCATCCGACGGCAAACCGGTGACGGTCCAGCAGTAATTCCCGCTGCCGCCTGCGCCGCCGATAGTGCCGGAATACGGGACACCGGTGGTGCCGGTTGCCGGGAAGCCGGCGGCATTTTGCTGCAGGCCGCTGTAGACCGTGAAGGTCAACGGGACGCTTGCTGTCGCGCCGCTGCTGTCCTTCACATTGGCCGTGAAGTTGATTGCGCCCGGACCGTTGGGCGTGCCCGACACCAGACCGGTGCCAGAGAGGCTGAGCGCAAAGCCGCCAAGATTACTGGATGTAGCGGTCCACGTGAGCGTGCCTGTGCCGCCGGTGGCCATCAGTTGCTCCGAGTAGGGAGCACCCGTCACGCCATAGGCCAAGGGGCTGGAGGTGGTGATGGCCAGCGAGGCGTTGATCGTGATGGTGAGCGTTGTGTTTGAGCTGTTGCTCGCCGAGTCCTTGAGTGTCACCACCACACTGTTATAGGTGCCTTGCGTGGTCGGCGTGCCGCTAAGGATGCCCGAAGCAGACAGTGCCAGGCCAGGAGGCATTCCGGTCGCCGTAAAGCTGTAGCCGGAACCGCTGCCGCCGGAGGGCACAAGCGTTGTGGACGGATACACTTCGCTCACCGCGCCGGTGGGCAGGGTGGTGGGCGTGAACGAGAGTTTGGTGTCAACGACGATCGGGAAGGTCGCGGAGCCGGTATGGTTGGCGGAATCCTTCGCCGTGACAACGACGCTGTAGGTTCCCGCCGTGGTGGGAGTGCCGCTGATGAGGCCGGCGCTCGCGAGCGTCAGGCCGCCCGGCAGCGAGGAGCCGGAAGCCGCCGCCCAGGTCCAGGTGTACGGCGCGCCCGCGCCGCCGGTGGCCGCAAGGGTCGTCTGCGTGTAAGCCGCAGTCACGTACCCGCTGGGCAGCGATGTCGTCGTAATGCTGACCCCGCTGCCAATGTTGATGCTGAACGTCTTGCTCCCTGTGTTGCCCACCGAGTCCTTCACCGTGATCACCACGGTGTAGACGCCTGCGGTGGTCGGTGAGCCGGTGACGACGCCCGCTGCGGACAACATGAGTCCACCGGGTAAGGACGAACCGGAAGCAGCCGCCCATGTCCAGGTGTACGGCGCGCCCGCGCCGCCCGTGGCCGCAAGGGTCGTCTGCGCGTAAGCCGCAGAGACGTAACCGCTGGGCAACGAAGGGGTGGTAACGCTCACGGCAGGATCGACCGACAGCACCAGGGACGCGTTCGCAGTGTTTTTTGCCGAGTCCGTCACTGTGAAGACGATGGTGTACGTACCCGTTGTCGTTGGCGTGCCGGAGATGACGCCGGCCGAGGAGAAGTTCAGCCCCGGAGGAAGCGACGATCCCACCTGTGCCGCCCACGTCCACGTGTAACCTGTGCCGGTGCCGCCACTGGCCGCAAGGGTCGCGGTGGGATAGAGGGCGCCCAGAGCGCCCGGCGGCAGCGATGCCGTGGTAACGGTGAGCTGCGCTTCAATCACAATCGAGAACGACGCCTGCGCGGTGTTCCCCGCGCCGTCCTTCGCCGTCACGATCACGCTGAAGGTTCCTGCGGCAGTCGGCGTGCCGCTGACCACTCCCGCGCTGGACAGCGTGAGTCCCGCGGGCAGCGAAGATCCGCTGCCCGCGACCCAGTTCCATGTGTAGGGTGCGCCAGCTCCGCCGGTCGCAGTCAGCGTCGTCTGCGTGTAAAGCACATTCGTGTTTCCGCTGGGCAGCGACGCGGTGGTGATGCTCACCGCGCCCCTGATGGTTACGGAGAAGGTCGCGTTGCCGGTATTCCCTGCGGAGTCTTTGGCAGTGACGACAACGCTGTAGGTGCCGGCCGTCGCCGGCGTGCCGGTCACGACGCCCGAGGTGGAAAAGCTGAGCCCCGCAGGCAGCGACGATCCGCTGGCCGCAGCCCAGGTCCATGTGTAGGGCGCGCCCGCGCCGCCCGTGGCCGCCAGCGTCGTCGCGGTATACGCCGAATTCACGAAGCCCGCAGGCAGCGAGGTTGTGGTGATGCTGACGCCCGCATCCACCGTCACCATCAGGGTGGCCGTTTGCGTGTGTCCCGCCGAATCCTTCGCCGTGACGACGACGCTGTAGGTGCCGGCTGTTGTTGGCGTGCCGGTGATGACGCCCGCAGTCGAGAGGCTGAGGCCTGGAGGAATCGACGAGCCGCCGGCAGCAGCCCATGTCCAGGTAAATCCGCCGGAACCGCCGGTCGCGCTGAGCGTGGTGCTGGGATACGCGGTGTTCGCGTAGCCGGTGGGCAGAGTCGTGGTAGTGATGGCGATCGTGCCTTCCACCGTGATGGAGAACGTCGCCTGCGCTGAATTATTCGCGGGGTCCTTCACCGTCACGACTACGCTGTAGGTTCCCGCCGCGGTGGGCGTGCCCGTAATCGTGCCCGCCCCCGAAAGGCTGAGCCCGGCCGGCAGAGACGAGCCGCTGCCGGCGGCCCATGTCCACGCGTAGCCTGTGCCCGATCCGCCCGTCGCCGTGAGGGTAGTGGACGCGTAGGGTGTTCCCTGGTATCCGCCGGGCAGCGATGCGGTGGCGATCGTAATGCCCGCGCCCACCGTGAGGCTCAGGGTCGCGCTACCGGAGTTCTTCGCGGAGTCCTCGGCCGTGACAACCACGCTATACGCGCCGGCCGTGGTCGGAGTGCCGCTGATGACGCCCGCGCCGGAGAGGCTGAGGCCCGCAGGCAGTGACGATCCCGACGCCGCGGCCCATGTCCACGTATACGGAGAGCCCGCGCCGCCGGCGGCGGCCAGCGTGGTGTTCGGATACACCGAATTCGCGTAGCCGTTGGGCGGCGAAGCGGTCGTGACGCTGACCGCCGGATCGACGGTGATGGAGAGCGTGGCATTGGCGGTGTTCGCGGCCGAATCTTTCACGGTGACGACCACGGTGAAGGTGCCGGCGCTCGCAGGTTTGCCGCTGATCATGCCCGTGGCCGACAGGCTCAGTCCGGCAGGCAGAGAGGACCCCGTTGCCGCGGACCACGTCCAGCTGTAGCCGGAGTTGCTGCCGCCGCTGGCCGCCAGCGTGGTCGCCGGATAAGCCGTGCCGACGTAGCCGGTAGGCAGGGAGCTGGTGGTGACGGTGAGCTGCGGGTAGTTGATGGTGATGGAGAAGGTGGCGCTTCCGGTATCGCCGTAGGCGTCCGATGCGGTGACCTTGAAGCTGCTGGCGCCGGCAGTCGTGGGCGTGCCGGTGATGGCGCCGCTCGATGCCAGGCTGAGACCGGCAGGCAGGCTACCGCTGGTGACGGCAAAGGTGAGCGCGCCGGCGCCTCCCGCGGCGGAGACGCTGCTGCTGTAAATCGTGCCGATGGTACCGTTCGGCAACGAAGTCGTGCTGAAGACGACCGGCGGTGCAGGGGCGATGTCGATGCTGAACTGGCCACTCGCGGTCAGCGTCGTCGGCGTTCCTGAGTCCGTTACCTGCAGCGTAAAGGTGTAGTTGCCGGTGGCCGTCGGAAGACCGCTGATGGTCCCCGTGCTTGCTCCGAGCGTCAGGCCCGTCGGCAAATTCCCTGACTTCACTGTCCAGGCGTACGGAGAAATGCCGCCACTGGGTGCGATCGTCACGCTGTAGGCCGATCCCACCTCTCCCGCCGTCAGGGCGCCGAGAGCCGTCGTGATCGCCGGATTCGTCGGGATGCTGAGCATCACCGTGTTCGTCACCGAGCTGTCCTTCACCGACGTCGCGGTGATGGTCACCGTGAAGGCCGTCATCACTGTGCCCGGCGCCGTGTACGTCACCGAAGTCGAACCCTGGTTCGACAGCGCGCCACACGCCGACCCAGAGCAGCCGGTACCCGTCAACGCCCAGTTCACGCCTTCGCCGGAACTGTTCTCGACAGTCGCGGTCAGCGCGACCGAGTTTCCCGGATCGATCTTCGTCGAAGCCGGGCTGCCAATGGAGACCGTCGGTTTGCCCGAGCCGCCGCAACCTGTCAGGGAAGGGATACAAGCGAAGGAGAAAAGGGCAGAGAAAACCAAAAGAGCGGAACGCGTGCGGCCAAGCATAGAGCCTCCGATAGACTCCCGGGCCTCTGGTTTGTGGATCGTTGAAGCCCGGGTACCACGAAACCGAGTCCTTTCATGCCGCAATCCGCGCGGCGCGCCGGGCAATGTTCCGGCTTCGGCTCAGCTCCCGATCAACAGCTCTCACTTGAGCCCCCGCGTACATCGCGTCACAATACGTCTTTCGGGGTGTGACGGACGACTCAACAGCGTCACGGGTCCAAATCGAGGCGCGCGCGTGTCTGCATGCGGCCCAGACGGTGCATTACCGCAGCTTTGGCGATGCGGCGAGCAGGCGGCAAATGCTGTCGAATCCGAATTCGCCGCTGCTGGCGCTGGTCTTTACGGTGTCGCGCAACACGAACGTGGCCAACGGCGACATCGCGAAGGAGTTGCAGCCGCCGCAGGCACTGGAGCCTCACAGAGCCCGAACCGGCCCGTGAACCCTGTGAACCAGAGCTACGCAGGCGCCTTGCCGGGGCTGCAGGGCTCACTGGAGCAGATGGCGCTGAGCCTGGCGCGATCTCGTGCCGAATCGGAACTTCACGGAATGCTCTTTGGCGGTTGTGATGGCAAGATGGGGTTGAGTAGCGCTACGAGTGCTGTGGTGTTACTGATTGCTGTCCTCCAGGGCCGGTTCTCTGCAGAGCTGAGATCTCATGAGCCTGGAGCCTGTTTTATTCACTTTTCCACGGGCGGCGCCGGGTGCGAACCGCCGGGATTTTCCGTGCTGATACAGGCCGCCCACGGTAATACAAACTGACCCGACGAGAGCGGTCAGGGCGGGAAATGCGGACAAGCCGGAACGATCCGGAAGCCGTCTAGGTAATTGAATGTTGGCTATTTAGTGCGGAGACCACTTTGCCCAAAAGCTACAAAGAGTCCATGGCGGTGCGGGCAGTCTCGAGCGAACCGCTCTCTGGCTGCATTCCCTGCTAACAGCGAATTTAACAGGGAGATAGCGTGATTTTGGGCGTTCATTCGGGCACGGCGTCCGCGGCATACCCCAGAATTCACAGCACTTGTCCGGCCCTGCAGGAGCGCGGGCGCCAGAAACGGGCAGGGAAATTAATTCTGGGTAACAGCGAATAGAAAATGGCTGTTACCGGCTGGAGCACCGAATCGTTTATTTGATTTGCGTGCGACCTCGTTGCAGAAAATGCACCCAATCCGCACTGCATCAGGCAGAGTGATTTGCAATGGGCGGCCTTCAAAGCCCAAGGCTGAATTTCTGATCCGTCCGGACCGTGCTTCGGGCGTCCGTGGCCACACGGGCGCCGTCTCGCGACTCAGTGCACCGGCAATGTCGACCGGGCAACAGCATTACCGCCTGCCGGGAGGGTCTCAACCGGCTCAGGCCTGGCGCCGACGGCGGGCGAACCGACTTCATCTCGCC
>DATDHZ010000042.1:0-110544 GCA_036521315.1 Acidobacteriaceae bacterium | reverse complement strand
CCACTCGCCAAGCCAGAACGTCTTGCCGAGGCTCGCGTCCACATCCCGCCAGTCCGGCCCGCGCAGCATGTTGCGCCGCGCGTTGCCAAACGAGTTATCCGCCGGCGCCGCAAACGCCGCGGTGTTGAACCACTGGTTGATGTTCCGGTTTCCGGCTTTCGGGTTTCCCACCACGTCCGGGAACCACGCAAAGTCACCCCAGCTCCAGGCTTCCTGCCAGTTGCTTTTGACCGCCGTGCCCCAAACCGGCGTGAACGGAAGGCCCGAGTGCGCCTGGAACACGCCCGTCACCCGCCATCCCCCCAGCGCCTCATCGGCGAATCCGTGCAGGGAGACTGCGCGGCCCGTGCCGAAGGGCAGCTCCCAGGTGGCAAAGCCGTTCAGCGACTGCGGCACATCCAGCAGCGAGAGCCCGTAGTTCGCCGCCACGTCGTTCGCGTTCTGCCAAATGTCGATGGTTTCATAGTGCCCGTTGCTGGTGCCCGCATCCATCGTCTTCGACCACGCGTAATTCACCAGATACGAGAGGCCATGCGACATCCGCTTTTCGAAGCGAAGCTGCAGCGCGTTGTAGTTGGAGTAGCCGTCAAACAGCGCGCTGACAATATACGGATACTGCGGATACGGCTCGCCCGCTGTTCCCAGGCTCAGATTCCTGGGCTGGTTGATGTCGCGCACAAAGCTCAGATGGGTGCCTTTGGTGAAAACATAGCTCCCGTCCACCAGCATGTTCCACGGCAGCTGGTGCTGCACCGAGAACAGTGCCTCCTGGTAGTACTCCACCGGCATGTGCTGCGGATAGTAGTAGACATATTGCCCGTTGTACTTGGCATTGCTGAAGCTCGACTGGCTCGGATAAATCACCGATCCCGGCGGTGGCCCCGACTTCAAACTCCACGGCGCGGACGGACAGCCGCTCACCGAGCAGGAAACTCCCGTAGTGAACTGACTCGAATAGCCGTTCGACCCTTGCGGATTCAGCCCCAGCCCCAGAGCTCCGTCGGTGTACGACTCCGCCGACCGCGGCGCGTCGAAGATGCCGTAACTCGCCCTCACGGACCAGTTCCGCACTGGCTGCCAGGCCAACCCCAGCCGCGGATCCCACTCGTTCACGCCGTCCTCAATCGTGTTGCGCCCGTTCTGGCCGCCGTATACCACCGCCCCCGGCGTCCCCGTGCCCGTATTCACCACACTCGGATCGAAGCTGCCGAAGCGGTTATGCTCCTCGCCCCATCCCGACTGGTATTGGTAGCGCATTCCGATATTCAGCGTCAGCTGCGGCAGAATCTTGTAGTCGTCCTGCGCAAATCCCGCCAGGTTCCACATCCGCGCGCCCGTTTCGTCGGAATCGTAGACGTACCACCCGTACACCTGGCCGAGCAGGAAATCCGCGTACGGCGCGCCCGACGCCACCGTCCCGTATCCGCCCGTGGTGTTTGGATAAGCGCTCCCCGGCCAGAACTCCGCCGTGCCGATCCCGTTGAACTGGAAATTCCCCGAGCTCACATCGCCCCAGTTCGTATAGTTCTGGTAGCTCTTGTCGAACTCGCCGCCCATTTTCACGGTGTGGCGTCCGCGAATCAGCGTCACCACGTCGCCTGCGACATACGCTCCATCGGCCAGCACCGCGTGCACCCCGCCCCCGATACCGATCTGCCCCGCGCCGTCGCCCCCGTTAATCGTGATGGAGAGAAAGATATTCGCGGGCGCGTTGCTCCCGTATGCCGGCTCCATGCCCAGCGTTTGCGGATAGTTCTTTCCGTAGGTCGGAGGGATGTACGCATCCAGCTCCCGCAGCGCTCCGATGCGCGCCTCATTCAGCGTGGATGGACTGATCGTCCACGTCTCCGTGATCTGCGCATCCTGGTTCCGGTTGCCCTGACTCTTCGTGCAGTCGAACCCCAGCGAGCAGAATCCGTCCGCGTTATAAATCACCTGGATCGGATACTCCAGAATCGTCCCCGACAACTTATGGTTCGCTGACAGGTTGTAATCGACCTTGCCCACATACCACGTCGAGAGGCCCGGCGTGCTCACAATCGTGCGGTAGTTGTTATAGAGCGAGGTGGGATCGGTCGGTTCCGGGAAGTATTTCTGGATCGCCAGCGCCACCGGGTCCATGGCCGTGTTGATCTTGTTGCTCGGAAACTGATTGCGATAGCACCAGGGCGTTCCGTTGTAGGTTCCGCACGAGGTCGACGACGGATCGTAGATCGGATTCGCGAACGCCGAAAAATCGCCGGCCTTCATCGCGTCGGTCGGCACCGTCATCGTCGAGACAAACGACGAGTGCTCCGGATTGCGCTGGTACGTGAAATAGAAGAACAGCTTGTCGTGCAGGATGGGTCCGCCCACGCTGCCGCCATATTCGTTCCAGCGCAGCGGCTGCGTCTGCGCCTTGCCGTTCACATAGACCTTGAAGTAGTTCAGCGCGTCGAAGGCGTCGTTCTGGATGAACTCGAACGCCGAGCCGTGCCACTGGTTCGCGCCGCTTTTCAGGATCACGTTGTAGGCCGCGACGCCCGTCCCATACTGCGCCCCAAACGTGCTCGTCACTGCCTGTGCTTCCTGGATCGAGTCCACCGGCGGATAGTTGTCGCTTGCGTTCACATCGCGCGGCTGCGTCGCGTCCGATCCCTCGATGAGCCAGTTGGCCAGGTAGCCCTGCGTCCCATTGATGCCCACGCCCTGCCCTGACGCATCCTGCCCGCCGCCTGGGCCCCCAGGATTCACCCCGGGCAGCACATTCGTCAGCTCGCTGTACCAGATGCCGCCCACGATAGGCACATCCTGGATGGTCTTTTCACTGAAGATCGTGTGTTCGTCCGACGATTCCGTCTCGATCAGCGGTGCCTGCGCCGTTACCGTGACTTCCTGCGATGTCGACCCCACCTGCAGCGTCGCATCGATCCCGACCGTCTCCACCTCCAGCGCAATCCCCTGCCGCCGGTACTCCTCGAACCCGGCCGCTTTGAAATCGATCGTGTACTGGCCCGGCAGCAGCGACGGCACGTCGTACAGCCCGCTGCCGTTGGTCTTCGTCGTCGTCACCACGCCCGTCTGCACGTTCGTGATCGTCACCGTCACGTTCGGCACCACGGCGCCGGTGGGATCGGTCACGATCCCTTTAACCTCACCCGTATTCGTGTTCTGCCCGCGGAGCGGCAGCCCCGGCAACATCAGCAGTCCCGCTGCCGCGATTCCGACGATCCATTGCCGCCATGCCTGTGCTTGCATTTCCGTGCCTCCTGAAGTGGTTCCAACTGCCAATGTCGACCCCTGAACGCTGTGCCTTGTTCAGCTTCAGCACGCGGATACACGCTGCCCAGGGTACGGGAGAAAATGTATGCGGGTACACCGGCAATGCGAATCCGACGAAAGTCTGAGTGCGGGCAAGATTCTCTCCGCACCTGTCGATTACCATCGCAGCTGATGAGCCGATGGCGCTGCCAATCCTGAAAATTACACATGCAGGGTGCCGTCCTCCTTTGCCTGCTGTTCTGGATTTCGACCGCAGGCTCGGAGCCGCGCCGCTTACCAATGACGTCACCATGGCAATGGTGGGCAGCTTCATCCCGAATACCGCCGGCTCAAGAGGGGAACGAAGGGCGCTGCGAGGAATTTGAGATCTGCCGTGCCGCAAAGCGGAGCCGGATCGCAAGGGATTTTCGTAACGAGGCAATGACCGAAGTGCGCATCGCGTTGGCGAGCGCCGACTGCGTCATCCGAACAATTTCGGCCGGGCCCACACGCGGGCTTCGCCACCCCACAGCGTCTTCGATTCGGCGGCGATCGCGGCATCGCTGATCGGGACCAGATACGTGTTGCCGAACTCGAACTGCACATAGCCTTCGGGGTCCGGCGTCAGGCTGCGAATCCAGAACGATTCACGGCGCAGGATGATGGCCTCTTTTTCCGCGCCGCGACGATCGAGCATGCCGTGGCAATGCCGATGCAGATCGAACTGCGGATTCATCAGGACTTCGAGCGAGACCCTCGCCGTAATGCGCACGCGGTGCTCATAGGTGGCGATTGCGAGCTGTATGGAGCGGTCGCGGCAGCTGAGCAGATTCTCGCGCGCGGTCTGCCACGCGACGGGGGTTCCATGAGCATGCGGGGTGGATGCCAGCAAAGGATGCTGTCGGCGCAGCCGGGCCCACCGCGGCGAGATCACCAGATGCTCGGCTGCTCCCTCGACGAGATGGGCATGCGGATCGAAGCAGCGAATGACACGTTCGGCTTCACTGCCGAGGTCGTGTCCCTGTTGAGAATCCTGGGTCATGGAACGTCTTGGACTTGTAGTGTTTTGTCGCGGCCACCCGGGTACAGCAGACCTCGCCCGCAGGACACAATCCTGCCTCAGCTTTGGCGATCGCGGGGGAGCAATGCATGGGAAGAATACCGCAAAGAGCCTGCGGATGGCTCCAGAAAAATCGTAGGCAGGCGCCCAAAATTCGTGCGGATCAGTGCAGGAAGGCGAGGACGATCTGGTTGGTCGCCAGGGCAGCCAGGTAGGCCAGCACGCTCATATAGGCGAATTGCAGGGCCGGCCAGCGCCAGGAGTTCGTTTCGCGGCGGACGATGGCAATGGTCGAAGTGCACTGCATGGCGAACGCGAAGAACACCACCAGCGCCATGGCTCCACCGAGGGTGAGGTCGTGGCGGAGCGCGGCCTGCAGGCCCAGGGATTGCGTGGCGGGGTCGGCTCCGTAGAGCGTGCCCAGCGTGCCGACGATGACCTCGCGGGCCATCACGGAGGTGAGCAGGCCGATGCCGATCTTCCAGTTGAAGCCAAGCGGCCGAATCACCGGCTCGATGAAATGCCCAAGGCGGCCGATGACGCTCTCGCCCAGCGCCGCGTGGAACGGCACGTGGCTGAGGATCCAGAGCACCAGGGTCACGGCCAGGATCACCGTCCCAGCCTGGCGCAGGAAGACGCGGCCGCGATCGACCAGGCGCAGGCTCAGCGAGCGTACGGTGGGCAGCCGGTACTGGGGCAACTCCAGGATGAACGGCGCGGACGAGGCTTTCAGGATCGACGACTTGAGCAGCCAGGCAGTGGCAAGGGCTGCGACGAATCCAAGGACGTAGAGCGAGAGCATGATGGCAGCGCGCAGGCCGAAAAAGTCGCCCAGCAGGGGCTTGTTCGGGATAAAGGCCGCAATCATCAGCATGTAAATCGGCAGGCGCGCCGAGCAGGTCATGAAAGGCGCGACCAGAATGGTGGCGAAGCGGTCGCGCTTATTCTCGATGGTGCGCGTCGCCATGATGGCCGGCACCGCGCAGGCGTAGGCGGAAAGCAGCGGGATGAAGGCTTTGCCGTTGAGTCCGATCGAGCGCATCACCCGGTCGGCGATGAGCGCGGCGCGGGCCAGATAGCCGGAGTCCTCGAGGACCCCGATGAAGAGGAAGAGCAGGAGGATTTGGGGGAGGAAGACCAGAACCGACGCCACGCCGCGCCACACCCCGTCGATGGCGAGCGACTCGAGCCATCCATGGCCGAGCAGCGGGGCCACGCGGTCCCCGGCGCCGTTGAGCAGGTTGCCGAAACCGTCAGAGAGCGGCTGGCCGATGGCGAAGACCACCTGGAACACGGCAAAGACGACGGCGAGGAAGACGAGCGGTCCCCAGATGCGGTGCAGCAGAATGCCGTCGATGCGTTTCGTGGCCTGGTTTGAAACCGGCGCTTTGTATTTCGTCCGCGTGCTGATGCCGTGGGCCCACTGGCGGTAGCTGCGCGCGTTGCCGACCACCGGCAGCTCAATCTTGGTAAGGGAGGGCGAGGCGTCCGGCTCGGCTTTGCGGTTGAGGAAGTGCGTGATGGAGTCGAGCCCGGCGCCGCGCGTGGCGCTGATCTTCGCCACAGGGACGCCCAGCTCCTTTGCCAGCGCAAGGGTATCGATGTGGCCGCCGCGGGCATCCATCAGGTCGCTCATGTTGAGCAGGACAAGCGTCGGCAGGCCCAGCGCGAGCACGGGCGCAGCCAGCATGAGCTGGCGGCGCAGGTGCAGCGAGTCGAGGACGAGCAGAATGGCGTCCGGGGTCGGCGTCCCCGGCATTTCCCCATGCAGGACGTTGACCGCAACGCGAGCATCTTCGGAGTACGAATCGAGGCCGTAGATGCCGGGCAGGTCGATGAGGGTCAGGTCGGGAAGGCCAATGCCGTTCAGGCGGCCAACACGCTGTTCGACAGTTACGCCGGGGTAGTTGGCGACCTTTTGGCGGAGGCCGGTGAGACGGTTGAAAAGGGTGGATTTGCCTGAGTTAGGCGGCCCGACGAGGGCCACGTGGCGGATGCGCCCGGGAAGCCGCGGTTCGCTGGGGAGCTCGATCGTCTCGGTGCTGCAGCAGCTGCTCATGGCTATCTCGTGTTCGTCCCCTCGTATTCCCGCACCCGGATGGCTTTGGCCGTGTCGCGGCGAAGCGCCACTTCGAAGCCGTCAATCGAGTACACCGTGGGGTCACCGGCCGGGGCGCGGCGCACCACCGTGATCCTGGCCTCCGGCACGAATCCCATATGCATGAGGTGATGCTGGATTTCGCCGGGCAAGTCCAAAGACTCGACCACTCCCGTCGTCCCAATGGGCAATTCGCTCAGAAGACTCAACTTCCACGCTCCGGACAGAACCGGTTCCTCGTCTGTCTCGGCCCCAAAGATCGATAATAGCGCAATTGCGACCATTTCGCTCCTATATTGGGAAGCATACGGGGAGGGCGCGACGGTTTTCTGTGATTTGAGTCACACCGCGGTGTTCAATTCCCCTTCTGTGCCCGGAGCGGAAACAGGTGTTTCCCTCCCGCTCGCCCTGCTTCTCTGCTGGCCTTATCGGTTGAGAAGGGGCGGACAGTGACCGCAGCAAGGGGGATGTTTCCGTGCCGAATGCGATCCGCCTCTCACTGCGACGGCGTCGATGTCGGCAGCGGTGTCTTGATCAGGCTCATCACGTCGGGAGGAAGCGGCTGGTCCGCTTGCTTCAGCAAGAGGGACACCTGCCACATCTGCGTCTGGTTCAGCACCTTGTCAAAGGACGGCATGCCGGTGAGACGGATGCCGTTGGCAACCTTCCAGTACGTCTCGCCCACCGGATCGTCGCTCACGCCGACCACGCCATGGCCGTGCGGCGCCCACAATTGTGGCGCATCCGGATACATGTGGGCGGCAAAGTCGGAATTATGGCCGTAGAGCCCGTGGCAGCCGGCGCACTGCTGGCGGTAGATCTGTGCGCCTGCGGCCAGGTTGGAGGGGCTGGGATCCATCGGAGCGCTCTTCGGCATTTCTTTGTCGATACGCGCGTTGAGGGGCACGTGCACGATCTGTTTCTCGTAGGGGAACGCCGGGTCCGCGACGGCGACCGGCGGTTTGCCGATCTTGAGCCATACCATGACGGCGATGGGAATGATAAGAAACCCGATGATCAATCCGAGGAGAAACTTCATGCCGTGTACGCCTCAAGATAAGAAGTGAGCAACCCGCTTTCTTCGCATCGTTTCACGCCGGTGAAGAAATCGCAACGGTCAGTCGACCGGTGCGTGGCCTGCCGAGCGCGGCCCGCGCGGCAGCCTCTCTCAGGCGCCGGTACAATTTCCGCATTCCGCACCCCGGCCGGAAAACGCACGACAACACTGCCATGAGCTCAACCGCAACTCCGCCTCAGCGCCTGAAGCGCCCGCTGATCATCACGCTGCTCGGCTGGATGCTGATCGCTGTGGGAGCCCTGGAGTGCATCTCGCACGCCGCGGCGACTCGGCGGCCAGTTCACACCGGCGACATCGCGCTGCTGCTCTTCGAACTGGTCATCCTCGTCTCCGGCGTCTTCCTGCTGCGCGGCAGCAACTGGGCGCGGTGGATCGCCCTGGCCTGGATCGGCTTCCATGTGGGCATCAGTTTCGTCAACTCAGTACGCGCTGGACTGGTGCACAGCGCGATACTTGTTGTCTTCGCGTGGCTGCTGTTCCAGCCTGACGTCAACGCGTGGTTCCGCTGGCGGCGGGCGGCGCAGGCGGACCAGCCCTCGCAAATGGTTTAATACAGAGAAGAGTTCATCTTTTCTGAACGGGCAGTGGAGGCATTCAGGCTGATGCGTTTTCGCAAGTGTCCCGGGTACGTTTTGTACCCGCTGATGGCAGTTTTCCTTTTCGCTTCTTTCGCAGTCCATGCGCAGGATGCAAACCAGCAATCCACTGTTCCCCAGCCGGAAGCCAACGCGCCGCAGCAAAGCACGCCGGAACAACGTGCCCAGGTGCTGCGGGAGGCGCAACAACGGGTCAATGCGCGGCGCAAGGTGCGCATCCATCAGATCATTGAAGACACCTACAGCCACAAATACGAGTTCGACTTCGGCGGCGGCTACCTGAGGTTCCGCCCCGGCAACCACCTGCAGCACAACAGCGAATCGGCGTGGAACGTCGACATCACCGACTATCTGCGGGGCAATTTGGGCGTCACTGCCGATTTCCGCGGCTACTACGGCACCGCCTTCACACCGCAAAACCAGTACACCACTTACCTGCCCAGCATCAGCCAGTACGCTTTCCTGGCTGGGCCGCGCTACCGCTTCTTTCGCGGGCAGCACTGGGGCTGGACCGGCCAGGTGGAAGCAGGAGTGGAGCACGGGAACTTCGGCACCGGAACGAACGGTCTGCCCCCGCAGCTGATTGGCATGTATACCGACTCGACCGTGCTCGCCGTGAATGTGGGCGCGTCGGTTGACTACAACCTGGGGCCGGCCCTGGCCATCCGGCTGACTCCGAACGCCCTCTTCACCGAGTACGGCAGCACCATGCAGTTCAACAAAGGCGGCGAACTCGGCGTGGTCTACCGCTTCGACAGGAAGTGATCGCGCCAGCGCTCGAAGCGCCGGGGACACGGGAGCAAAGCGCCCGCGTCCCTTACAATGTGCGTGAACCTTCCGCGCTTTGACCGGCGACCGCCAGCATGCACAGCCTTCTCCCATTCACGGACACGTGCGCACGTCTGTTCATCGCCAGTGCGCAGGCCCTCAGTCTTTTCTTCGTCAAAAACGATCTCCGCCATTATCTGCGCACCCATTACGGCGATCACACCTTCCAGCATCTTTACCACTGGCAGCTTTTCTCCTTTGATACGCTGCTGCTGACGCCGTACTTCCTGGTGATGATCGTCCTCTCTTTCTACGGGCTGCACCGCTACAAGCTCGTGTGGCAGTTCTATCGCTACAAAAAGAATGCGACCGGCGAGCCGCCCCAACACTTCGCGCAACTGCCGCGTATCACCATCCAGCTGCCGATCTTCAATGAGCAATTCGTCATCGATCGGCTGATTGAGGCCGTCTGCCGGCTGGAATACCCGCGCGAGTTGCTGGAAATCCAGGTGCTCGATGACTCGACCGATGAAACGACCGCGGTCGCGGAGGCGATCGTCGATCGCTACCGCGCGCTGGGGCAGCCGATCGTTTACCTGCATCGCACCAATCGCAGCGGCTTCAAAGCGGGCGCGTTGCAGGAGGGGCTGAAAACCGCAGCCGGCGAGCTGATCGCCATCTTCGATGCGGATTTTGTGCCGCCTCCCGAGTGGCTGATGCGCGTCGTCCACCACTTTGCCGAGCCGCAGGTGGGCATGGTGCAGACGCGCTGGACGCACCTGAATCGCGACTACAGCTTCCTCACCCAGGTGGAAGCCATTCTGCTCGACGGCCACTTCGTTCTGGAGCACGGCGCGCGCGCCCGCGGGGGTCTGTTCTTCAACTTCAACGGAACCGCGGGCATGTGGCGCCGCTGCGTGATCGATGAGGCCGGCGGCTGGCAGCACGACACGCTCACCGAAGACACTGACCTCAGCTATCGCGCACAGATCCTGGGCTGGCAATTCAAGTACCTGCTCGACGTCGAATGCCCCGCCGAAGTGCCGATCGAGATGACGGCCTTCAAGACGCAGCAGCAGCGCTGGGCCAAGGGGCTCATTCAGACCTCAAAGAAGATATTGCCGCGCGTCTTCCGCAGCGATGTGCCGCTGAAAGTGAAGATCGAGGCGTGGTACCACCTGACGGCAAACATCAGCTACCCGCTCATGGTGGTGCTCAGCGTGCTGCTGATGCCGGCCATGATCATCCGCTTCTACCAGGGCTGGTGGGAGATGCTCTACATCGATTTTCCGCTCTTCATGGCTTCGAGTTTCTCGATCTCGTCGTTCTACCTGGTTTCGCAGAAGGTTCTCTTCCCGAAGCGCTGGTACCGCACGCTCCTCTATCTGCCTTTCCTCATGTCGCTCGGCATCGGTCTGACGATCACGAATACGATTGCCGTGATGGAGGCGATCTTCGGCATCCAGAGTGCGTTCAAGCGCACCCCGAAGTATCGCGTGCAGAAGAAAGGCGAGCGCTCGCAGGCATCGAAATACCGCAAGCGCCTGGGACTGATTCCCTTCCTGGAATTGCTGGTGGGCTGCTACTTCGCTCTCTGCATCTGGTATGCGATGGCCAACGAGAACTATTTCACCGTGCCCTTCCTGCTGCTCTTCGTGGTCGGCTACTGGTACACGGGGCTGCTGTCACTGTTCCAGGGACGCTTCGAGCGGTGGCGCACCGGGGCGAATCTGGACGAAGCGTCGCCAAAGCCGTTCCCAGTGGGGGTGTGAAGGCGGACCTAACGAAAAACGTGGATCGGGATCCCGACTTGCAGCTTTTTCCAGACCCTGTCAGCGGTGTAGACCGGCAGTTTCAGGGAAAGTCCGAGCGAAATGCAGGCCCGGTCCCCAAGGGATATGCCCAGCGGCCGCGTCTGATCCAAAAGGGTTCCGCTCAGGCACCCCTGATTCTCGTCGAAAGGATAAGCGCGTTCAACGATGGACAGGGCGCTCTCCCAGGCTTCCCGGTGGGGAGCGCCCAGTTTGACAAGTCTGGCCTGGGCTTCGGCGATGTTGACGATGCTCGCCACCGGCTCCGGAAACTCCGCGGCGGTGAGGACGGTCCACCCGGGGTCCCTGAGCACGATCGCGAGAATTGCCGACGCATCGAATACGCATCTACTCACGCTTTGCCTCTTCTCTGCGCTCGGCGATCAATTCCTCCACCGCTCGCGTCCCCGGCTTGATATAACGGCGCATTCGTTCCTGGGCTTCTCTGATGCGCTGCCGCCGCGTGGTGAGCCGGTATCCGTGCTCCTGCCGCTCCAGAATGATCTCTCCGCCCGATTCGACTCCCAGGTCCCTGCGCACTTCGACCGGTATGACGACGCGACCATTTTCAGCGAGTTTGAGGCGAACTTCAGAGGATGTCATGTTTCTTTCCTAATGACATTTTATTCGATTCTGTCATGTCCGTCCCGCACAAGGGTCGAGAATGAGCCGCCGCCGCCGTGTCTGCGATTCGCACAAGATGCCCGGTTTGGCCGTTATACTCCCGTCATCATGAAAACCTTTTGCACTGCTCGCGTGATGCTGGTGGCCGTGTGTCTGTGCCTGGTGGGGGCGCCGTCGTCGTCGTTTGGCTGGGGAAGCAAGGGCCACAAATTGATCAACCGCATGGCGGCGGAGAGCCTGCCGGCGGATATGCCGGCATTTCTGAAAACGCCCGAGGCGATCAACGAGATCGAGTATCTCGGTCCGGAGCCGGACCGGTGGCGTTCACGCGCGGAGCCGGAGTTGAGCACGGAACAGGCGCCGGACCATTTCATCGATCTGGAACTGGCGGACAAGATCGGCGCGCTCCCGCGCGGCCGCTACGAGTACATCGCGGACCTGTACGCGTACATCGCGGCGCATCCGGCCGAGGCTGCCGGGATGCGGCCGGAGAAGGTCGGCTTCCAACCATACATCACCGAGGAAGTGTGGCAGCGGCTGAAGAGCGCGATGCGCGATTACCGCACGCTGAGCGCCGCGCATGAGGACACGAAGCCGGTCGAGGCCGCGATCCTCTTTTACGCCGGATGGCTGGGGCACTACGTAGCCGACGGCTCCCAGCCGCTCCACACAACCATCCAGTACAACGGCTGGGCGGGGCCGAATCCGAACGGCTACACCACGAGCCACGACATCCACTCGAAATTCGAGAGCGCGTTTGTCGACGCAGCGGTGAACCCGAGCGACGTGCAGCCGTTGATGACCCCCCTGAAGTCCATTGGAGACGAGTGGGACGACTACCTGGCGTATCTGCGCCATACGAACTCGCTGGTGGAGCAGGTGTACCAGCTCGACAAGCAGCACGCGTTCGACGGCACGGGAACGCCCGAGGGCAAGCAGTTTGTCGCGGAGCGTCTGGCCGCGGGAGCGTCGATGCTGCGGGATTTATATGTCGCCGCGTGGGTGAAGAGTGCCGAGCCGGTGCCGGAGTGGCATGAATCGCAGGCAAGCACCACGGGTACTCAAGCTGTAGCCTCATCGTCGCCAGCCGCCACAAAGGGTGAACCGTTGAATCTAGCCGGTGCAAGCGCTGGAGTCTCGGCCGCCTCAACGGTGAAGATGGGCCACGGTGGGGTATTTCCGCCGAAAATCACGAGTTCCCCCGTCACCATTGTTCTGGGAACTCCGCAAGGCAAACCGAAATATCAGGGCATCGACCTTGTCGGATTGATCGTGGACGCGAACGGAAATCCTCAGCAGGTTCGGGTGGTTCGCCCGCTCGGGATGGGACTCGATCAGAAGGCAATCGACGCGGTCAAACAGTATCGCTTCGTTCCGGCGCAGTACAAGGGGAAGCCCGTACCAGTTGCGATCAATATAGAAGTACGTTTCCAGGTCTATTGAGGCAGTAGCCCGCCCGCGGTACTCTCCATCATCGGCACCACTCGCCGCAACAATCCCGCCAGCTGCTCCTCAACCGCGCGCCCCGTAGCGATCACTTCCTCGTGGCTGAGCGGTTCTTTCTGGATCCCGGCGGCCAGATTCGTCACGCAGGAGATGCCAAGCACCTCGATCCCCATCTGACGCGCCGCGATGGTTTCCTGCACCGTCGACATGCCGATGAGATCGGCGCCGAGCGTGCCAAAGGCGCGAATCTCCGCCGGCGTCTCGAAGCTGGGACCGAGCACGCTGCAGTAGACGCCCTCATCGAGGCGGAACTCCATGCTGCGCGCGGCCTCGTGGGCGAGTTGCCGCAGCCGCGCCGCGTACGCCTCCGACATATCGAAGAAGCGTGGGCCGAAGCGGTCATCGTTCGCGCCGGCGATGGGATTCCGGCCGCTGAGGTTGATGTGATCGGCGATGAGAACAAGCTGCCCCTGGCGAAATGCCGGATTGATGCCGCCCGCGGCGTTCGTCAGGATGACCTGCGTCACGCCCATCCGGCCGAGCACGCGAATCGGAAACGTCACCTCGTCAGAACTGTAGCCCTCGTACGCGTGGACGCGTCCCTGCATCCCCGCGACGGACACCCCGGAAACGGTGCCGACAACGAGGCGGCCCGAATGTCCCGGCACGGTGGATTGCGGGAAGTGCGGAATCTCGGCGACCGAGATCGCCGCGCTATCAGCGAGCTCCGCTGCAAACGCGCCCAGTCCCGAACCAAGCACGATCCCGATGCGCGGACGCAGCGGCGTGCGCACAAGAACAAAATCGGCAGCAGCCTTGGCGCGGTCGAATAAGGTATCCGTCATAGTTACCGAATCAACATCCCGACAATGCTCGCCGACATCAGGTTCGCCATCGTCCCGGCGAGCATCGCGCGGAAGCCCAGCTTCGCCAGATCGTTCCTGCGGTTCGGAGCGAGCGCGCCGATGCCGCCGATCTGAATGCCGATGGAGCTGAGGTTGGCGAATCCGCAAAGCGCGAAAGTAGCGATGGTGACGGAGCGGGCCGCCATAGCTCCCGTTTTCGCGAGCCCACCGAGGTAGGTGTAAGCCACCAGTTCATTGAGCACCATGCGAGTGCCCAGCAGATTGCCGACCGTCGGCGCGTCGTGCCAGGGAATGCCGATGAGCCACGCGATGGGCGCGAAGCAGAAGCCGAGGATCGTGTCGAGCGAATGCGGAAAGGGGATGTGATGCGCGCCGAGCCAGTTGTGCGTGCCGCCGAGAATGCCGTTCACGAGCGCAATGAGCGCCAGAAACGAGATGAGCATAATGCCCACGTTGAAGGCGAGGCGTCCGCCGTCGATTGTGCCGCGCGCGATGGATCCGATGAGGTTCTCGTCCTGATGCTCGGCGTCTTCGGGGATGTGCACCACGCCCTCCGTCGCCGGCTTCTCGACTTCGGGCACCAGCATTTTGGAGAGGAGGATGGTGCCGGGCGCCGTCATGATGACGGCAGCCAGCAGAAAGCTGGGCGAAATGCCGTAGGCGATGTACGCCGCCATGATGCCGCCGGAAACGTGCGCCATGCCGCTGGTCATGATGGTCATGAGCTCGGAATTGGTGGCGCCAGGCAGAAACGGCCGGATGGTCAGCGGCGCCTCCGTTTGCCCCATAAAGATGCTGGCCGCCACGTTGAGCGACTCCGCGCCTGAAACTTTCATCGTCCACTGCATCAGCCGGGCAAAGGCGCGAATGATGAGCTGCATGATGCCGAGGTAATAGAGCACGGCGAAGAACGCCGAGATGAAGATGATGGTAGGCAGCACCTGAAACGCAAAGAAGCTGGTGCCGAAGGCGCTGCCGATTTTCGAGGGCTGCGCCGCGAGATCGCCGAAGACGAACGTCGATCCCGCGAACGCGTAAGCGAGCAGCTTGTTGACCGCCGCGCCCGCGCTGTGCAGGATGCGCTGGCCCACCGTCCACTTGAGCACCAGGAAGGCGAAAAGGATTTGCAGGCCGAGACCCCAGGCCACCGTGCGCCAGCGGATCGCTCGGCGATTGGTGGAGAAAACCCACGCCAGCGCAACCATGGTCAGCAGTCCCAGCACACCCGTGAATCGAGCCAAATCGATCTCCCAGTGAGTTTTTCTAATGCTATGGGTGGCGGGGCGGTTGCAGGAATTTATTTTTGTTGTCGGCGGAGATGATTTGCCGGATCAGAGGCGGCGGATCGACGGCCGTGTCGCCGATGGTGAGCGCGTCGCGCAGCAATTGCTCCGGCTCGGCAAAGCGCCCGTCATCCTGCGTGAACATGGTCGCCAGCGGCTGTCCCGCTTCGATCTTCGCCCCCAGCTTCACATGCATTTCGAGCCCGGCGTGCGGCTCGACCGGCTCGCCGGCGCGCTCGCGTCCTGCTCCCAGACGCTGCACCGCCCATCCCACCCGGGTGCAGTCGCACGCCGAGAAATAGCCGCTGCGGCCGGCGCAGACGGTGCGGCGGAACTGCGGCATGTGGAAAGCCGCGCCCGCGTCGAGCGCGGCGAGATCGCCGCCCTGCGCCGCGACCATCTCGCGAAAAATGCGCAGCGCGGAGCCGTCGGCAAGCTTCTCCTCGGCAAGGCGCTTCCCTTCCTCGGTGGTCGCGGCCTGGCCGCCCAGGTGGATCATCCAACCCGCGAGCACGAGCGAAATCTCGCGGCAATCTTCGGTCAGGGGATCGCGCTCGTTGGCGAGCAGCCCCAGCGCCTCCTGAATCTCGACCCAGTTTCCGGCGAAGCGTCCCAGAGGCTGCGACATATCCGTCTGGATGGCCACCGTGCGCGTCCCGGCGCGCTCGCCCGTCTCCACCATGAGTGCGGCCAGATACGCCGACTCCCGTTCGTCGCGCAGAAATGCGCCCGAACCGGCCTTCACGTCGATCGCCAGCGCATCGAGACCGGCGGCTAGTTTCTTGCTCATGATCGAGGCGCAGATGAGATACGGATTCTCGACCGTCGCGGTGCGATCGCGCAGGCTGTACAGTTTTCGGTCAGCGGGAACCAGGTTCTTCGTCTGGCCCACGATCGAGCAGCCGCAGCGCTCGAGCACGCGCCGCATCTCGTCGAGCGACAGCACCGTGCGGTAGCCGGGGATCGACTCGAGCTTGTCGAGAGTGCCGCCCGTGTGACCCAGGGCGCGTCCGCTGATCATGGGATCAGCCAAACCTGCCGCCGCCGTGATCGGCGCCACCAGAAAGGAGGTCTTGTCGCCGACTCCGCCAGTAGAGTGCTTGTCGACGGTGCGGCGGCCGAGGCCATCGTGGCGCAGCACCTCGCCCGAATACCGCATCGCCGTCGTCAGCGTATCGAGTTCGGGAAGCGAAAGCCCGCGCAGGAAGACGGCCATCAGCCACGCGGCGAGCTGCTCTTCGGAAATTGTTTCGCGAGCGGCTCCCTCCACAAGGAAGCGGATTTCATCGGCGCTCAGCTCTTCGCCGTCTCGCTTCTTCCGGATGATGTCGACTGCGTGGAGCGCTGCGATCATGGTGCTGACGGCTCAAAGCGGAAGCTGCAGGGAAAGAGTTTTGCAAAGGGCATCGTTTCCGGACCACTCTCGCCTGGGAAAGTGACAACCGCGCTGGCCGTGACGAACTCGCTCATCACCTGGCGGCAGGCGCCGCATGGCGGACAGGGCACGTCATTCCGATTTGTGACGGCGATGGCGGCAATTCTGTGCTCCGCGCCGCGTTCGCTGATCGCGCGAAACAGAGCATTGCGCTCGGCGCAACTGGTCAGGCCGTAGGAGACATTTTCGACATTGCAGCCGGTCACGATCTGGCCATCCTCGAAAAGCAAAGCCGCGCCGACAAAAAATTTGGAATAAGGGGCATACGCGTTGGCTGCGGCCTGCTGCGCCGCCGCCCGGAGCCGCTCCAGCATCGCGTCGTCCATTTTCGTCATCACCCCCATGAGGCTACTGGTTCGCGAGTTCTGAGGCAAACCAGCTTCTCAAGTTCGCTTCCCGTCTTACCGATAAATCCGTTGTGGACGACCTGACACGGGAATTCCTGCTTGAAAGCCAGGAAGGGCTGGACCGGATGGAGCGGTGCCTCACCGATCTGGAGGCCCGCCCCGGGGATCGCGAACTGCTCGCAGAGATCTTCCGCGCTGTGCACACCATCAAGGGCACCACCGGATTTCTCGGCTTCGGGCGGCTGGAGACGCTGTCGCACGCGGGAGAAAACCTGCTGGGCCTGCTGCGTGACGGCAAACTCGAGGCCAGCTCCGAGATCGTCAGCGGGCTGCTCGCGCTGATGGATGTTCTGCGCGGCATTCTCCGGTCGATTGAGGTCATCGGCGCCGAGGGGGAAAGTGGCGAGGGGGACACGCGGCTTGTGGCGCGGCTCGGAGCGTTGCAGACTGCCCGAGGCCCAGCTCTGCCCGACTCGGCCGAGCTCTCGGGACTGGCGCCGGAACCGCAGCTTCCCTCCATGGTCCCGGCTGAAGCCCGCTCGCCAAAGCGGCGCTCCCGAGCGACACCGCGTTCAAGGAAAGTTTCGCCTCCCCGGCCAGACCGCGCAACGGCGGCTCCCGGCGAGGCAGGGCCGCATCCACCGGTCAAGCTGGAGCCTGACGGAGAGGAACGCGACAGCCCCGCGGATTCCGTTTCGCCGGAGATGCGGCTCGGGGCTGATTTAGCGGCTGCGGCCGATGCGCCGCGAGCGGGCGCGACGGCTGATTCCACGCTGCGCGTGGACGTGCAGCTGCTGAACCGCATGATGAATCTGGTTGGCGAGCTGGTGCTGACGCGCAACCAGATTCTGCAGGCCACGGCCGCCGATGCCGGGTTTGCCCAGCTGGGCAGGCGTCTCGATATGGTGACGGCGGATTTGCGCGAGGCGGTGATGCGCGCGCGCATGCAGCCGGTGAGCCACGTCTTCGCGCGCTTTCCCCGCCTGGTGCGCGACCTCTCGCACGCGTTGGGCAAACGCGTGCGGCTCGAGCTGGAGGGCCAGGAGACGGAGCTCGATAAGAGCCTGCTCGAAGCCATCCGCGACCCTCTCACCCATGCCATTCGCAACGCCATCGATCACGGGATTGAGCTGCCGGAGGCCCGGGTAGCCTGCGGCAAGCCGGCCGAGGGCGTGGTGCGCCTGCGCGCCTGTCACGAGGGCAGCCACGTCATTATCGAAACCGAGGACGACGGTGCCGGCATGAATATCGAGCGGATTCGCGAGAAAGCCGTGGAGCGGCACCTGGTGCCTGCTGCGCGCGCCGAACAGATGAGCGAGCGTGAAATTCTGCAGCTGATCTTTCTGCCCGGATTTACTACGGCCGCGATGGTTACCAGCGTCTCCGGCCGCGGGGTGGGCATGGACGTGGTGCGCACGAATGTGGAGAAAATCGGCGGGAAGGTGGAAATCGACAGCCACCCCGGCCGGGGCACGATCCTGCGCCTGCGCATTCCGCTGACTCTGGCGATTGTGCCGGCGCTGATCGTACGGAGCGGCGGAGAGAACTTCGCCGTGCCGCAGAGCGCGCTCACCGAACTGGTTCATCTGAGCGCGGGTGAGGCCGACAGCCGCATCGAGTGGCTCGAATCGACTGCCCTGTACCGGCTGCGCGGGCGGCTGCTCCCGCTCATTTTTCTCGACCGCCTGCTGCAGCAGCCGGCGCGGGAGCGCGGCCAGGCCTGCGACATTGCCGTGCTGAATGCCGACGGCAGGCGTTTCGGGCTGGTGGTGGACGGGCTGGCCGATCCGGAAGAGATTGTGGTAAAGCCGCTGGCTGCGGTCCTGCGCTCCATCGGCTTTTACGCCGGCGCAACAATCCTCGGGAACGCGAGAATGGCGCTGATCCTGAACCCTGGCGCTATCGCGCAAAGAGCCGGCATCGCGCTAAGCGGCGAGACCGACGATGAGCAGCCCCTCGGGAAGATGGCCGATCGCCATGAGTTTCTGGTGGTCGAGGCCGAAGGCGGCCGGGCGGCCCTCCCGCTCAAAACGGTGGTCCGTATCGAGCGCATCCCGCGCTCCCGCATCGAGGAGATCGACTCGCGGCCCGTCCTGCGTTTTGAAAACGCGCTGCTGCCGCTGGACGACGCCGCCGCGCATCAGGCTGACGATGACCCCGACGCGCCGACCACCGTCGTGGTGTGCCGCGACGGCAATCGCCAGGTGGGAATCACGGTCTCCGAGGTTCTCGAGGTCGCGGGCGGCAAGCGCCTCGAGGAAGCCGGATCGGGAGCCCTTGCCGGTGGCGTAACGCTGCTGCTCGATCGGGTGACGCGGATCGCCCGGCTCGCCGCAATTCCTGCGCTTGACTGCGAGCAGGGTTCGCCGGCCGGCCATCCCGGGGAGGCACTGTGATGAAGGAGGCTGAACCGAGTCAGGCGCAGCAGGTGTGCACGGTGCGCGTGGGAGAGACGCTGTACGGGGTGCCCATCGCGCACGTCCTCGAGATTCTGGGCAAGCCGTCAACGCAGCCTGTGCCCCTGGCTCCGTACTTTGTCGGCGGGCTGGTGCACTATCGCGGCGAAGTGCTGACCGCGGTCTCCCTGCGGAAGGTGCTGGGCATGGAGGCGGCGCAGCGCGCCGAGGATGTGGTGGTCTTCGAGGGGCCGGATGGGCCGTTCGGCCTGTTTGTCGACGAGGTGGGCGAGGTGCTCAACGTGAACTCGGCCGAGCACGAGCCGAATCCGCCGACTCTCGACAGCCGGTGGCAGGCGCTTTTTGGCGGGGCGTGGAAGCTGAAGGACAGCCTGCTGGTTACGCTCGATCCCGGGCGGCTGGATCCGATGCGGCTGGATGGAGCGCTCCGCGGCTGAAGAGAAAGGAAGGGCGACGTCATGCGGGCCCTCGTGGTGGACGATTCGCGATTCATCCGGAATTATCTGCGTTCGCTGCTCACCGAACATTCGGTCGACTGTGTGGAGGCGGCTGACGGACGCGAGGCGCTGGAATGCCTGCGCCGGTCGGGACCTTTCTCTTTCGCTCTGGTCGACTGGAATATGCCGGTGATGTCGGGCATCGACCTTCTTCGGGCCGCGCGCGCCGACCACGCCTTCGATGCAGTGCGGTTTCTGATGGTGACCACCGAAGCCGAGAACGAAAGCATTGAATCAGCGCTGCGCGAGGGCGCCGATGAGTATCTGGTGAAGCCCTTCGATGAAGAGGGGCTGTTCGACAAGCTGCGCATGGCGGGGGTCGATACGCCATGAACGGCTCCGCTGCCGGGTTCGGTCGCAAAGTCCGGGTCCTCATTGCCGACGACTCCGCGGTAATGCGCAGCCTGCTGCGCATGGTCTTTGAGACTACCCCGGCCGTCGAGGTAGTCGCCGCGGCGGCCACCGGCACGGAGGCGCTGGCCGAATTCAGCCGCGTCAGCCCCGACCTGGCGCTGCTCGACATCGAAATGCCCGGCATGAACGGACTGGACGTGCTCTCCGCGATTCGCGAACAGAGCCGCCGCGTGCCGGTCATCATGTGCAGCACGCTCACCCTGCGAGGTGCGCAGATCACAATCGAGGCTTTATCCCGCGGCGCCACCGATTACGTGACCAAGCCCTCAGCGCAAAGGAGCCTTCGCGAAGCTGTGGGCACGCTGGCGCGCGAATTAATTCCGAAGGTGCTGGCCTTTTTCCCGCAGGACCCCGCCGGTTCGCCACGCCCTGTGCCGGCCATCGCGGGCGCGCCCCAGTTTGGCGTGGGGCCGGCGCCCCGCGTCGTGGTCATCGGAGTGTCCACCGGCGGCCCGGCGGCCCTCGAAGTGCTCCTGCCGAAGATTCCCTCCTCGTTCACCCTGCCCATCCTCATCGTCCAACACATGCCGCGCCTGTTTACCGGATTGCTCGCCGACCGCCTGAATTCGCTGTGCGCGCTGCGGGTGCGCGAAGCCGCCCCAGGCACGCGGATCGAGCCAGGAGTGGTGGAGATCGCTCGTGGCGACTGGCATCTGGAACTGAGCCGCGATTTCCATCTGCAACTGAATCAGAACGAGCCGGAAAACTTCTGCCGTCCCTCAGTCGATGTGTTGTTTCGCTCGGCGGCGACCGCTACCCTGGGGCGGCTGCTCGGCATTGTTCTCACCGGCATGGGATCCGACGGTCTCGCGGGATGCCGCGCGATCCGGGAAGCGGGCGGTTCCGTTTTTGTGCAGGATGCCTCCACCAGCGTGATCTGGGGGATGCCGGGGGCGGTGGCGAATGCCGGGCTCGCCCACAAAACGCTGCCGCTGGCGGCGATCGCTCAGGAGATGATGCGCGTGCTTCCGCGCACCCCGGCTGCCCTGGCCGTCGGTGAGGCGGCGGTCCTGTGAGCCTGTCCGCAATCGACGCCGATTACCTGCGCGGTGTGGTGATGCGCAATTCCGGCAATCACGTCGATCCCGCGCGCGACTATCTTTTTGAATCCCGCCTGCAGCGCGTATTGCGCAGGAAGGGCATGGAGTCGCTTGAGCAGCTGGTCTCCGCGCTCCGTTCAGACTCCGGGTCGTTGCTGCAACGATCGGTCGCCGAGGCGATGACCATCAACGAAACCAGCTTCTTCCGCGACACGGCCAGCTTTAACCTTCTCTGCGAGGAGCTCCTGCCTGCGCTGATCGCTGCCCGCCGGAATGTCGGCAAGCTGCGCCTATGGTCCGGTGCAAGTTCCAGTGGCCAGGAAGCATATTCCCTCGCCATCCTGCTGCGCGAGCATTTCCCCTCCCTGGCCTCCTGGAAAATCGACATTCTGGGCACCGATCTTTCGGCGGAGATGGTCGAGCGAGCCCGCGCAGGGCGGTATCAGCGGCTGGAAATCAACCGCGGGCTTCCGGCGCGTCTCCTCCTGAAGCATTTTCGGCGCAGCGGCGATGAGTGGGAAATCGCGCCGGATCTGCGGCGCATTTGCCGCTTTCAGCAGCGCAACCTGTGCGATGCTGCGGCGTATCCGGAGAGGTTCGATATCATCCTGCTGCGCAACGTGATGATCTACTTTCCTCCGGAGACGCGCCACACCGTGCTCAGGAGAATGCATCGCTCGCTGGCTCCGGATGGAGCCCTTCTGCTCGGATTGAGCGAGCAAACCAGCATGGACTCCCACTGGCAGGCCGTGCTGACACCGAAGGCAGTCTGGTACCGGCCGCGGTCGAGATAACAGCTCCCCATTTCCTGCAGGAGCATCCACTGTCGAGGCAGCGATATCCTCACGGACAGGGATGCCGGCGAAAAAGACCCCATCGAGCCCAGGAAAACGCGGCGAGGTCACTCGCGGCCGCCGCGCGGTCAGAGGTGAAGACCCGCTGGCGGTCTTTCATCCCGTCACGCGCGCCTGGTTCGGCGAGGCGCTCGGTGAGCCCACCGCGCCGCAGCGCCTGGGATGGCCGGCGATCGTACGCGGCCAGAGCACGCTGATTCTTGCTCCCACAGGGACTGGCAAAACACTGACCGCGTTCCTCTGGTGCCTGGACCGGCTCATGTTCGCGAGCGACGGGTCCGAACCGGGATGCCGCGTCGTCTATATCAGTCCTCTCAAGGCCCTGGCGGTGGATGTGGAGCGCAACCTGCGCGTGCCGCTCGCCGGAATGGAAGCCATCGCGCGCCGCGAGAACATCCCATTTCGCGAACCGGCCATTTCCATTCGCACCGGCGATACGCTGCAGAGCGAGCGAGCACGGTTTCGCCGCCATCCCTCGGAAATCCTCATCACCACGCCGGAATCTCTGTATCTCCTGCTGACCTCGGAGTCGGCCGCCGCCCTGCGCACGGTCGATACGATCATCGTCGACGAGATTCACACGATGGTACCCACCAAGCGCGGCGCTCATCTGGCTCTCAGCCTGGAGCGCCTGCAGGCCATCGCGCAGCAGCGGATCCAGCGCATCGGGCTCTCCGCAACGCAGCGCCCTCTCGACGAGGTCGCCCGTTTCCTCGGCGGGACACAGGCGCCCGTTCCGGCCGCCGCCGATGAAAGCGCCCCCGAGATCGATTCCGGTCAGGCCGAACCCGTCTTTCGCCCGGTGATCATCGTGAACGCCAGCGAGCCCAAACGGCTGGCCCTGCAGGTCCATCTGCCGGTGGAGGACATGGCCAAAGTCGCGCCCGCAGAACCCGCTCCCGGAAGCAGCGATGGCCCCAAACGCCCTTCCATTTGGACGACGATTCCGCCGCGCCTGCTCGAGATCGTGCGCAAACGCCGCTCCACGCTGATCTTCGTCAACAACCGCCGTACGGCGGAGCGTCTCGCCGGGGCGATCAATGAGATCGCGCAGGAGCCCATAGCGCGCGCCCATCACGGATCGCTGGCCGCCGCGCAGCGCCGTGAGATCGAAGATCAGTTAAAGCGGGGCAGCCTTCGCGCCCTCGTCGCAACCTCGTCGCTGGAACTGGGCATCGATATGGGCGCCATCGACCTCGTCATCCAGGTCGAGTCGCCGCCCTCAGTGGCCAGCGGCATGCAGCGCATCGGGCGCGCCGGGCACCGCGTGGGCGTCGTGAGCGAGGGCATCCTCTTTCCCAAGTACCGCGCCGACCTGGTGGCCTGCGCCGCCGTGACGCGCGCGATGCACGAGGGCCTGGTGGAGGCCACGCAGATGCTGCGCAATCCGCTTGACGTGCTCGCGCAGCAGGTCGTAGCGACCGTGGCGCATCCACCCAGCCTCTCTCTTCCCCGGCGCAAAGGCGAGCGGCCACGCGAAGCACTCATCGCCGTCGACGATCTCTACCGCCTGGTGCGCGGCGCCGCTCCATTCGCTTCCCTCAGCCGGATCACATTCTTCAGTGTCCTCGACATGTTGTCAGGCCTGTATCCTTCGGACGAATTCTCCGAGCTGCGTCCTCGCATTACGTGGAACCGCGAGGCTGGACTGCTGACTCCTCGCGAGAACGCGAAAGGGTTGGCCATCCTCAACGGCGGCACGATCCCCGACCGCGGGCTCTACGGGGTGTTTCTCTCCGGCGAACACAAAAAACCGGTGCGCGTCGGAGAACTCGACGAGGAGATGGTTTTCGAGAGCCGCGTGGGCGACGTCTTCGCTCTCGGGGCATCCAGCTGGCGCATCGATGAGATCGCCCACGATCGCGTGCTCGTCTCGCCCGCGCCGGGCCGGCCCGGCAAGCTGCCCTTCTGGCATGGCGACCTCGCCGGGCGTCCGCTCGAGTTCGGGCGGCGAATCGGAGTGCTGGTCCGCGAACTGCGTGCACTTCCCGTGAACGCGGCCATCAGCCGCCTGGTGCGCGAGCACGACCTCGACGCGGAGGCTGCGGAGAGTCTGCTGCAGTTCCTCGCCCAGCAGGCACAAGCCACTGGGACGGTGCCGGACGATCGCAACATCGTCATCGAGCGCATCCGCGACGAGATGGGCGACTGGCGCGTCTGCGTCCTCACCCCTTTCGGCGCGCGTGTGCATACGCCGTGGACGATGGCTGCCGCCGCGCAGGTCGGGCAGTCCGGTGGACCACACGTCGAAACGATGAGTACGGATGATGGTTTCGTCTTGCGCTTTCCCGATACCGATGCGCCCCCCGATCCCGCGCTGCTGCTGCCCAGCCCCGACGCAGCAACCGATCTCGTGGTGCGGCAACTCAGCGGAACGGCGCTGTTCGCGACCAAGTTCCGCGAAGCTTCGGCTCGCGCGCTGCTGTTGCCGCGCCGCCGCGCGCAAATCCGCGCCCCGTTGTGGCAGCAGCGCAAGCGCGCAGCCGATTTGCTTGCCGTCGCCGCGCGCTATCCCTCGTTCCCCATGCTGCTGGAGGCGTACCGCGAATGTTTGCGCGACAGCTTCGACATGCCCGCCCTGATCGATGTGCTGCGATCGATTCGCGATGGCGAGATCACGGTCCACGTCGTCGATACGCCAAAGGCCTCGCCTTTCGCCGCCTCGCTGCTGTTCGGCTACGTGGGCAACTTCATCTATGACGGCGACGCTCCGCTCGCCGAGCGCCGCGCGCAAGCACTCTCCATCGATCAAGGTCAGTTGCGCGACCTCCTCGGCGACGCCGATTTGCGCGAACTGCTCGACCCGCTTGCCATCAGCGAAGTCGAAGCGCAATTACAGCTGCTGGGCGAAACCCGGCGTGCACATTCCTCTGACGGCATGCATGATCTGCTCCTGCGACTGGGTGACCTGTCTCGAGACGAGCTCGCCCTGCGCGCAGAATTGCCTGACCTGGACCAGTCGCTTTCGACCCTCGTCGCAGCGCGGCGCATTCTCCCATTAACGATTGCGGGGGAAGCACGCTTCATCGCCGCCGAGGAGGCCGCCCGTTACCGCGACGCATTGCGCGTAAATTTGCCGCCGGGTCTGCCCCCTGCACTGCTGCAGCCGGTGCAGGCTCCGGTGGTGGAGCTATTGCGTCGCTTTGCGCGGACGCATGGGCCCTTCACTTTGGACGAAGTCTCCACCCGCTTCGGGCTGGAGCCGAGCCGCGCCGAACTTGCGCTGCGCGCGCTGGTCGCCGACGGCCGCATCCTCGAAGGAGGATTCCGCCGCGGCGGCGCGCACCGCGAGTGGTGCGACGCCGAATCGCTGCGTCTCATCCGCAGCAAGTCACTGGCACGGTTACGAAAAGAGATTGAGCCTGCCGAGCCGCGTCTGCTGGCCCGCCTGGAGACCCACTGGCAGGGCGTGCTCGCTCGCCGCCGCGGCCTCGACGCTCTGCTCGACACCATCGAGTCACTGCAGGGTGCGCCGTTGCCGGCTTCCCTCCTCGAATCGCAGATCCTGCCGGCGCGCCTCGCCCGTTACGCTCCCGCAGACCTCGACACGCTGATCGCGGCTGGCGAAGCCGTGTGGTGCGGCATCGATTCCCTGGGCGAACGCGACGGCCGCATTGCGCTCTATCTCGCCGATCAGATGAGCGCCCTGCTGCCCCCGAGCGTGCTGCCTGCGGTGCCGCCGAGCCCGCGCGAAGAGGCGATCCTCGCCACGCTCGCCAGCGGAGGGGCCCTGTTCTTTGCGCAATTGCATGAGGCGATCGGGGATGGTTATTCCGGCGAAACAGTTGATGCGCTCTGGAATCTGGTTTGGCGCGGCCTGGTGACCAACGATACCCTCCACGCATTGCGCGCGTACACGGCCAAACCGGAAAGCGCGCGTCCGTCGAAACGCATGCACAACCAGCCGTCATTTCGTTCGCGCCGCACCACGCCTCCCAGTGCGCAGGGGCGATGGACGCTGGTCCCGGCCGTCGGGCGCGGCACCTCGTCGGCGCAGACCGCATGGAGCCATGCGACGGCGCTGCAACTACTCCAGCGGCACGGCATCGTAACGCGCGAAACCGCGGAGCAGGAGAATCTTCCCGGCAGGTTCAGTGCTGTCTATGAGGTTTTGAAGGCGATGGAGGCCGCAGGCCGTGCGCGGCGAGGATATTTCGTCGCTGGCCTGGGAGCAGCGCAGTTTGCGTTGCCGGCTGCCGTGGAACTGCTGCGTTCCCTCCACGCTGCGAATCCCGAGCGTCCCGAGATGGTGATGCTGGCTTCAACCGATCCGGCCAATCCCTGGGGCAGTATTCTTCGCTGGCCGCAACCGGATTCGTCATCCGGCGACGGGGCGGCGTCGCTCACGCGCTCCGTCGGCGCCAGCGTGGTGTTGCGCAACGGCGATCTGGTCGCATACCTGCGGCGCAATAATCCCAACCTGCAGGTCTTTCTGCCCGTCTATGAGCCGGACCGCTCGGCGACGGCTCGCGATCTCGCTGTATTCCTTGCGGGATACGCGCAGCAGCTGCTACAGAATCCGAAAACGCGGCACCACGGCGGTCTTCTGATCACGGCCATCAACGGAGAGCCCGCGCACCAGCATTTTCTGGCAGGTTCTTTGCGCGAAGCTGGTTTCCACCCATCACCGCGCGGCTTCCAGGTGCGTTTCATTCCGCAACCCGCGTGAAGCGGCGCGAAGTGCATCCGCCTGGACGGCCAGTCCCTAATGGATGGTCTTCATCCGCCGCTGCATGTAATCCATCAGCAGATACTCGCCCAGCGTCTCAGGCGTGGTGAAATACGCTTTGCCTTTGCACATCTGGGTTACCTTTTGCACGAACTGCACCAGACCGAAGTCCGACGCGAGCATGAAGGTGTTGATCATGATGTTCTGCCGCTTGCAGCGCGACACTTCCTCGAGCGTCTCGCTCACCACCAGCGGATCGAGGCCGAAGGCATTCTTGTAAATGCGCCCATCCGGCAGCGTCAGCGCAGACGGCTTGCCATCGGTGATCATCACGATCTGCTTCATGTCCTTGCGCTGCCGCTGCAGGATGCGCTGCGCCAGCCGCAGGCCTTCTCGCGTATTGGTGTAGTAGGGGCCCACCTTGACCCGCGCCAGTTGCGAGACAGGCATCTCTTCCGCCGAATCGTGAAAGAGCACCAGCGAGAGCGTGTCGCCCGGGTACTGCGTGCGGATCAGGTGCGCCATCGCCATGGCGACCTTCTTCGCCGGCGTGAAGCGGTCTTCGCCATAAAGGATCATCGAGTGGGAGCAGTCGAGCATCACCACCGTCGCGCACGAGCTTTGATACTCAGACTGATGCACCTGCAGATCGCGGTATTCGATGTTCAGCGGCAGCGTCAGGCCCTCGCGCGCAATCGCTGACCGCAGCGTCGCCGGCGCGTCGAGATTGAGCGTGTCGCCGAACTCCCAGGGCTGCAACCCACCACTGGTCTCAACTCCCGTCGCCCACTGGCGGGTATCGTGGCGGCCAAAATTGGCTTTGCCCAGCGACCCGAGCAGATCGCGCAGCGTTTTGTAGCCGAGAAAGTCGAGGCTCTTGTCAGTCACCTCAAAATGCGCATCAGTCTGCGCGCTGCCGGTTTGTCCTGCTGACTGCGATACCTCCGCGTTGTTTTGCCCTTGCTCGGTGGAAATATAGTTTTCCCGCTCCATGCGTTCGATGAGCTTGTCGATCAGCTCGTCGAGCCGGCCTTCCGCGGCCATCGCATCGATCTTCTGCTGGATATTCTGGTCGAAGGCCTCGCCCTGCTCGAGCGCACGCCGCAGCGCCTCGCGCAGATCCTCCATCGTCTGATTGAGATCCTGGAACTCGGCGAAGGGATTCTGGAATCCGGAATCCAGCAGATAGTCGGAGAGCGCCTTCAGCAGGTCCTCCATATCCACTTCGCTGGCCAGATCGCCCGTGAATTTTGTGTAGCGAACGCTCTTCATCTCGACTCGTTTTGCTTTTGCTGACTGCTGCCCGCTAGTTGAAGCTTCCTCTCCGCGACCGCCGCGTCTGCCACTGCTCGTAGTCGCGTTCCGCTTCCAGCCGCTCCGGGCTCTTTTCCTGCGGCTTGCGCTGCGCGGAGAAGCTCCGCTCCTCGTTGCGGCTGATGCGCCGGTGCGCGCACATGCCTTCCAGCAGAAACTCCGCCGCCGCTGTTACCACTTCCGGCGGATCGTTGCCCTTCACCCCAAGCGGCGCCAGCTTTTCCACGAGCCCCTGAATCTGCTTCAGCTCGTCCACCGTCGCCCTGGCAGGGTGCTCGTCGGAAATCTTCACCGTACCGCCCAGGTTGAACCACTGTTCAATCTGTTGCGTGTTCACCTCGGCGAAGTACTTGTCGAAGACCTTGCCGATCGCCGCGCGCACAATATCGCGCACCACGGTGTCCGCGCCTTTCATCTCGCCTTCGTATTCCAGCTCCAGCTTGCCCGTGATGCCCGGCAGCGCGGTGTAGAGATCGCCCACCCGCGGTGCAACCCGCCCTTCACCATGCAGCAGCGCGCGCCGCTCGGCGTTGGAAACCGCCAGTTCCAGTGTCGAGATGGGCAAACGCTGGCTGACCCCGCTGCGCCTGTCAACCTTCTTGTCTTCGCGCGCCGTGAATGCAACCTGTTCGATCACCTCGCGCAGATACGCCGGAATCACCGCCTCACCCAGCTCCCGCTCCGTCCACGCCTCCTGGGCGGTAATGGCAATGCCCTCTTCCAGCGTTTCGGGGTAATGCGTCCGAATCTCTGAGCCGATCCGGTCCTTGAGCGGCGTGACGATCTTGCCGCGCGCCGTGTAGTCCTCGGGATTCGCGCTGAACACCAGCGCGACGTCCAGTTCCAGCCGCACCGGGTAGCCCTTAATCTGCACATCGCCTTCCTGCATGATGTTGAACAACGCCACCTGAATCTTGCCGGCAAGGTCGGGCAATTCGTTCACGGCAAAGATGCCGCGGTTGGCCCTTGGCAGCAACCCGTAGTGCATCGTCATCTCGCTGGCCAGATCGTGCCCGCCCTTCGCGGCCTTGATGGGATCGAGGTCGCCGATCAGGTCCGCCACCGTCACATCCGGAGTCGCCAGCTTCTCGACATAGCGGTCCTGCCGCGACACCCACCCCAGAGGCGTGGCATCGCCCTGTTCCGCGATCAGGTCGCGGCAGCGCCGGCACAGCGGGAGATATGGATTGTCGCGAATTTCACACCCCGCCACATAGGGCAGGTGTTCATCGAGCAGCGCCGTGAGCGCGCGCAGGATGCGGCTTTTCGCCTGCCCGCGCAGGCCGAGCAGGATGAAATTTTGCCGCGAGAGCACCGCGTTCACGATCTGGGGAACCACGGTATCCTCGTAGCCGATGATGCCCGGGAAGATCGCTTCCCGCGTCCGCAGCCGGCAAATCAGGTTCTCGCGCAGTTCATCTTTGACGGTCCGCGTGCGCAGGCGCGCTTCGGGAAAATCGCGGCTGGCGCGCAATTCTCCCAGCGTCTGCGGCAAATGCGCAACTGCATGCGATACCCCTGAACCCCCGGCGCGCTTCGCTGCTTCTCCTGGTGCGGTCTGTCGATTCCCCATCCTGACTCCCGTCTGTTGGCCCGTCCCTTTGGACGCCCCAATTCTTCTATTGGACGCCCGAGGCATGCAAGGCGTTTCAAATCCGGCTACATCACGGGTCTGGCCGGTGCGCTGCCCGCCCCATTCCGCAGCTTCGGCAGCAGATCGTTGTAGAAATCGCGCAGCCTCGTCGTCCGGTCGGCGTCTGAGCGGCTGCCGAGCAATTGCTGCTTGAATCCAAGATCCGAGGGCAGCGCATCCGCCAATTGAAACGCAACCGGCGCGTTCAGATCGAGGTGGATCGCCGGGGTCTCAATCCCAGCCAGATGCAGAGTGGCAAAATGCAGCGCAGCGCACTCCTCGCGCTGCGGCCGCGTCGAGTTTTCCCCCTCGTCATCGAAGAAATCGACATCCGCCTGCAGAAACCGGCGGGACTCGTCGAGGGCTTCGATCTCGAACCGGCGTTCGCCCTCGCACAGAATATCCATTCGCCCATCGGCGTATCGCTCGAGCACGCGCACCACCTTCGCGGTGCAGCCGATCAGGGCCAGTCTCTCCCCGTCCGCCCGGACCACGCCGAACGCCTGATGAACCGCCATGCATTCGCCGATCATCTCGCGGTACCGCTCCTCGAAGATGTGCAGCGGGAGAGCCATGCCTGGGAAAAGCACGGTCTCCAGAGGGAAGAGCGGGATTCTCATGATTGAGCCATTATGCTCGCGGAGCCGTCCCCGTGGGCAAGCTGAAATTATTTTCGCCGCTGCGTCGGATGCCGGCGCGAGGCCCGCACCCCGCGCCAACTTGCGCCCGCGTGGACGGGTTAATCGGGCATCTCCATCTCGTCCAGCATGGCCTGCATCTCGCGTTCGGCGTGCTGATTGCCGGTGCGCCGCGCACACGTAATCCCATCCACGAGGCGCTGCCTGGCATCCGCGGCCCGGCCGGCCCTGGCCAGAGTCTGCGCCGCCATGAAGTACCCGGCCGTGTATTCCGGCTGATCGGCGAGCAGCCGGTCGAATTCAGCCAGCGCGGCCGCAGTTTGTCCCTGCCCAGCCAATTCCATCGCAAGACCGTACCGTGCGAAGGCATTCTTCCGGTCCTGCTCCAGGATCTCTTTCAACGCTGCAATCTTGTCCATACCATCAGTATGATTCCCCGGGTGGACCTCGCGCGCAAAGCCAGGGTTTCCGCGGCAACGGCGAGATCGACGGCCCTGCCGAAGAACGGCCCAACCTTTGCGCCGCGGCTCCCCGCCCCGTACTCTAAGAGAAGACAAGGAGAAACGCATGGACCTCAACGGCCCCGCGCTGCCGGTGCGCAGCGTGGCCCAGTCACAGTCGGAAATGACCGAGCTGGTGCTGCCCAACGACACGAACACGCTGGGTAACCTGTTGGGCGGCCGGTTGATGCATTTCATCGACCTTGTCGGCGCCATGGCGGCCTATCGCCACTCCCGCACGCACGTGGTCACCGCTTCCATGGAGCACATCGACTTCATCGCTCCCGTGCATGTGGGCGATCTGCTCATCCTCAAGTCGTCGGTCAATCGCGCCTTCAAAACGTCGATGGAAGTGGGTGTGAAGGTCTGGGTGGAGAACGCGCTGGCCGGCATCCATCGCCACGCCGCCTCAGCGTACCTCACCTTTGTCGCTATCGATCCCCAGGGCCGGCGCGTTCCCGTTCCCGCGCTTGAGGCACAGACCGAGGACGAGAAGCGCCGCTTTGAGCAGGCCGGCCGCCGGCGCGAGATTCGCGAATCCGAGGCCAAACGCCGGCACATTCCCAAGTTCGAACCCGCCAAGATCTGACCGGCAGCCGGCTGCCTGCGCCCAACGCACCGCCATCCTGTGTCGGGAACCGCCGTCGCTGGTCCCCGGTCCCTGCAACCTGTACCCTGTACCTATGGCGCATCCGCATACCCCGCCCCCGCCCGCCGCGCTTCCCGGCGTGCAGTCCATCGTCGCCATCGGATCCGGCAAAGGCGGTGTAGGCAAGACGACACTCGCCGTCAATCTCGCCATTGCGCTGGCGAAGCTCGGCCACAAAGTCGGACTCATCGACGCCGATATTTACGGCCCCAACGTTCCCCTTATGATGGGAACCTCGCGTCAGCCGTCAATCCTGCCCAACAATCAGATCGAGCCGAATGTCGCGCACGGCGTCAAGGTCATGTCGATCGGATTCATTTCACCCGGTGACAAGCCGCTGGTAATGCGCGGGCCCATGCTCCACCAGATCATTCGGCAGTTCCTGCAACAGGTGGAGTGGGGCGAGCTCGACATCCTGCTGATCGATCTGCCTCCCGGCACGGGCGACGTCGTCATCTCCCTCGTGCAGACCGTTCCGCTCACTGGGGCGGTCGTGGTTTCCACCCCGTCCGACGTCTCGCTCCAGGACGCCCGCAAGGCTCTCGAAATGTTTCATCAGGTGAACGTTGAACTGCTGGGAATCGTCGAGAACATGAGCCACTTCACCTGCCCACACTGTCACCACGAGATCGACATTTTCTCGCGCGGCGGCGCTGAGCGGACGGCTCGGCAGTTCAATATCCCGTTTCTTGGATCGGTGGAATTGCTGCCGGAAATTCGCCACGGTGGCGATACGGGGATGCCCGTCGCGCTCGCCGGGCCGGATTCACCTGATGCGGCGCAGTTCTACGCCATCGCCAGCCACCTCGCCGAACTGGCGAAAGCTCAGGCGCAGAAAAGCGAAAATATCTTCGAAATCAGCTAGCCGATCAGCAGACCGGCGCCGGGTAATCCGTAAATGTAGGCGTAGCCGCCGCTCGCGCTGAAGAGAGTAAATCCTTCACCCGCTCCAAAATGAACGTAGGATGAATCGGCTTCGAAAGGATGTCGAAGATGTGGCCTTTCTTTGCAGCTTCTTCCAGGAGACCGCGCGTGCTTGCGTGTCCCGAAACCAGCAGGAGATGGCATTCGGGATGGTTCGCCTTGAGCACGATCGCCAGATCGATTCCGTTCATTTCCGGCAGATTCACGTCCAGCAGCGCCAAATCGGGCACGCAGGACGCAATGGATTCAATGGCTTGCTCGGCTGAATACGCGACCTGCGCATCATAACCGTGCATACGAAAGATCACGGCAAGCGTATCCGTGATCGCCTGATCGTCGTCAACGATGAGAACGGTATTGTTGGGCATGCGGCCAGGCATAGGGGACCTCATCCTGGTAGATGCAACTTTAGGTCCAGGTGCGGTGCCATATCCATCATTTCATCGACGTGATCAACAAATGCGCAATTCCCCTTCCGCTCATTTCCACAGACCTGTGCTACGATGCCGCCTATCGGGGGTGTTTGATGACCCAGTTCTCCAGACGCGATTTTCTCAGAACCGGAGCTGCTGCAGGCGCTCTGGCCGGGTTCGGGACCCTGCCGCTGGCTGCCGAAAAACAAACCGCAACCGACTGGGTGACTCTCGGCAAAAGCGACGTGAAAGTCACGCGCCTCGCATTCGGCACCGGCAGCTACAGCGGCGCCGTGCAGCGCAACCTGGGCCAGGATGGTTTCAACCGCCTCGTGCGCCATGCCTACGATCAGGGCGTTCGCTTCTTCGAAACCTCGGATTCCTACGGCGAAATGCACTCGATGCTGGGCATCGCCCTGCGCGGCCTTCCCCGCGACAGCTATCGCCTCATGACGAAGGTGACGACCTTCGATTCGATGGACCCCCAGCAGAAAATCGACGAACTGCGCAGCCAGATCAAGAGCGACTACTTCGACATCCTGCTCCTCCACTGGCAGCACGACGGCAATTGGGTGAACGAAACGCGGCACTGGCAGGACGCCGTGATCGTTGCCCAGAAACGCGGGGCTGTCATCAGTCGCGGAGCTTCCGTGCACGGCCTGCCCGCGCTGCGCCAGGTACCTGCCTTCGACTGGCTGCAGGTCGCGATGATCCGCGTGAACCACAATGGCACCCGCATGGATACGGAAATCGCTGACGGGCCCGGACGCGGCAACGTGCCCGAGGTCGTCAGCCATATTCACAAGGCGAAGGCCGCTGGCATGGGCGTCATCAGCATGAAACTTGCCGGCGAAGGCGTCTTCAACCGCGAAGATCGCCAGAAGGCGATGCGCTTTGCCTTCCGCAATGCCAACGTCGACAGCGTGACGGTGGGCTACAAAAACAACGCGGAAATCGACGAAGCCATCGAGAACATCAACCTCGCTCTGGCATAGAGACCCGCTGGCGGCTCCGGCCCCGTTCGACGGCGCTGCGCGTACATCATCCATCCATCTTGCGTGCATAAATTGCCGGCATGGAGGGCTCGCCATGCCCGTTGAGATTTCCGACCTGGACGCGATGCAGACTCTGTACAAGGATGCGGTCGAGGAGTGGATTGCCGCGATACGCCTTGAAGAACGACTCGCGTCCATCAACCACAAGCTGGCTGAAGTCGACCAGTGGGAAAACGCCGATCTGGCCGAGGAAGAGGCGCGGACTCGCGCGAAATCTGCCAAAGAAACCTACGAAGCTGCGCTGCGCGAGAAGTTCTTCAACTTCTGAGGCTCTTTCCGCTCCTGTCCGCGCTGCCGGTCACATGCTGTCCAGTCTTCGCTCGAGGTCCGGCACATAGCTCGACTGCGCCTCCGGCTCCAGTTGCCGGGCCGCGTTCAGCGCGGAGGTCCACGCGGTCCGCGCCGCGTCCTGATTGCCTGATGCTGCCTCCGCATCCCCCAAAGCGGTCTCAGCGAAAAGATCGCCAGGGGCGAAGGACACAGCTTCCTGCGCGAGCGCAACCGCTGCCGCCGCCTGGTGTCGGCCGAGAAGCTGCCACACCGCCAGTTGCCGGTCCAGCGCAGCCGCCTGTTCCGCATGGAGCGATCCGCGATACACGAAGACGCTGTCGCCAATCACCTCATCCGGCTTCAGCTTCTGAAAGTCGCGGTAAGGATTGAGCTGGCCGCTCGGCCACTCACACCCGCTTAAATCGCCCGCGCTGATCAGGACCGCTCCCTGAATCACCGGCGGCGTGATCTCCCATCCGCCGAGCCACAGGGTATCGATCGTCGGCAGCGCGTGGCAGTGGATGCCGTAGACCGCGGGATCGATTTCCGGCCGCGCAAAATACGCGAACCAGCATTCCTCGCCTGGATGGCGGTCCTGCCATGCCTTCACCTGATAGAGTTGCTGTGCCCAGTCCACATTCGCATCGCTCAGCAGGTTGTGCGTGTTTCTTGCCCCTCCCCACGCTTCGTTGGCGTAGGCGATCTGGTTCGGATACGTCAGCAACGAAGAAACAATGTGAACGGCAATCAGGATGGCCATAGCCCACGTCCATCCGCGGGAGCGCGTGCCCAGCGCCGCCGCCCCTGCCGCCGCAAAGATGCAGGCCATCGCGTACAGCGGCAGTATATGCCGCGCCCCAATGTCGATGCCGCTGACCATCGCGATCAGCAGGTAGACCGCGCCGGGAGCCAGCAACCACACCAGTTCGCGCGCTCGTCCCAGCTTGCCGCTCAGCGCCACCCAAAGCGCCAGCGCATTCAGCGCCAGCAATCCCAGCGTCGTCTTGATGAGAATCACCGACGGAAAGTAGAACCACATCCCATGCGCGTGCACCTGGCCGAAGATGTAGGTGGGATAAAACTCCGCCATATGCTTCACATCGGCGAGCCCCATCAGGTACGACTCCGGCAGCAGATGCAGATGCCCCACCCCCCGCAGCACATCGGAATCGAAGCGGCTCAGATGCTCGGTATAGGCCGCGAAGGAGGGGTTCAGTGCCCGTCCCGCTGGCCGCGCCGCGTAGCGGAGCCCGTAAAAGGCCCACAGCACTATGCTGGCGATCACCACGACGGCGGCCAGCCCTTCGCACAAGCGCAACCCCTGCCGCCATCGAGTGCCTCGGGCCGCCCGCGCAATCTCGTAAACCAGCGCGGGGAGCAGCATTGGCAGCAGCAGAATGCCGGAATGCTTCGTTGCCGCCAGCAGCCCCGCCACGATCCCTGCAATCACGAGGCGTCCTGCCGATGGCCGCACAGCGTATCGATAAAACGCAAAAATCGCCGCGATAAAAAACAATGAGACGCCGATGTCTGTCGTCACCAGCGCCGAGTGCGCCATGATATTCGGGTCGAACACCAGCAGCGTAAGAGCGATCAGCGCCGCGCTGGTTCCAAACCACTCCCGCGCCGCAAAGAACACGACCAGAGACAAGCCCCATGCCAGCAGTCCCACGGCGAGGCGCATGCGGAAGACCATCCGCTGGCTGGCTCCATCATTGCGCGCCAGCCAGTCGCGTCCATCGAGATAGGCTTCTTCTTTAAACGAACGCCCCTGCAGAGGCGGAATCCAGAGCTTTTCGCCGAGCACCGGCACCGCCGCCAGCAGCTTCACCAGCGGCGGATGCTCGGGGTTCAGCCCGTAGTCCGCGGTCTTCCACATCATGTAGCCCGCGAACATGTGGTCGTCTTCGTCGAACGTGAGCGACTCGCGATGCACCATCACGACGACCAGCGCGGCCTGAATCGCCAGCAACGCAACCACGATCAGGCGCGTGCGCCCCGCGGTGAAGGCCATTTCGTCCAACCTTCCTCAATCGTTTGAGTAGACTCGCAGGAAGGCTACTCCGCGTCGGGCGCATCTGACAACCGGAACCTTGTGACGCAGGCTGCGCGCCCCCCCCGGCCATCACTTTGTGTGCAGGATGTTCTGCGTGAGGTTTGGCTTCTGCGCCGTGCCGGTAACCGCGATGGCAACGACTGCGCCCGCGTCCTTTTTCTTAAAAAACGGGCTGAGCGGCTTCAGCAGCACCGCTTTCCACCCCGTCGCGGCGTGAGAAAGGCTCTTCTGGAGAGCGGCGGTGCCGATCAAACGAATATCGGTATTGAGCAGATTGAAGGTCCCGTGCAGCTTGGCCTGGGCGCCGGGCAGGTCGACCCTGATGTCAGGCAGAGAGGCGATTCCATCCTTGAATCGCGTGTGCGACGACGCTGAGGCGTAAACAAGAGGGGGCGTGGAAGTCTCATTGGCCGCGCCGGGAGGATTCTGCCTTACTCGCGCGCTGAAGGCATCCACCGTGCGCTGCTTATCCGTGACGAAGTACACCTGGTCGAGCGTGATGTCGCCCGTCAGATTGAGGCGCTGCAGAAAAGACCCCGAGCCACTGGTGAAGTTGGCGGCTGCGTTGAACCGAACATTTCCGTCTATCGTGGGTTCGCTCTGCTCCACGAGATCGAGCAATTGCTGCAGCCGGCTGCCCTCTGTGCCAAACTGCAGCGACACCGATTTCGGGTTTCCCGCGACCGAGCCGGCGACCGTGATGACGCTTTTGCCGGTGCGAATCTGCGTGTTGAGAATCTGCACATCGCCATGCTGCCCGTTGACGATGACCTGATACGACGCATCGAGCGCCACCTTGTGCGCATTCCCGGCACGGAAGTCGGGGATGAGCGCGGTGCCCGCAACATGGACGGCGGAGAACGTGCCGCTGTAATGGCCTGTCGCCTTCGCATGGCCGGTGATGCCATCAATCCCGCGCAGATCGCTGTGCGCCAGGGTGTAGTTGCCGCTCACCGGCGTGGCGGCGTAATGGTTGGTGCGGATCGGTCCGATCGAGCCATCGGCGATGACCAGGCCCTCCGGTTCAGGCGTCGCAATCTTCGCGCTAAACGTGAACGGCTGGCCTTGCTGAATGCGATTCACCTGCAACTGCCCGAAAACGAAGCGCAGCGGCGGTTGGTCGTGGCGCAGGAAATCGAGCGTGGTGTGGTCCGCCAGAATCGTGTCGATTACCATTTTTGACTGCGACGTGCTGACCACGCCCTGATCGAAATCCATGCCGCGGGCTCTTGTGCCGGGCGGCGGAATCTGGACGTGCAACTCCTCCAGCCGGATCTCCCGAAGCTCGTGCGGATGGAAGATAAGACCCAGCCAGGTCCCGCTGACTGTCATGCGCGACATCGTGGCCAGCGGAGGAATGTGCGTGTCGCCATGGCGGTAAAACGTCACGTCTTCCGCGACGAAGCCGGGGTGCGGAAGATAAATGCGATGGTAATGCCGAACATCGACTTTGCTGCGAAACGTGTGTTCGAGCAGCGGGTGGACCTCGCGGTAGCGAAACGGCCAAAAAAAGAAGAGCAGGTGCACCGTCACCATCACCACGGCGATCGCAATGGCGATGATCAGCTCGCGGCGGTGAATACGATGAGTGCGGGAGGAGCGAACGGCGGTGGCCATGAACGGGGCTGCGGGTTTTCTGCCTTACACCAGCAGATGTCCCTCGTCGGTTGCCTGGTTGTCCCCGGCGCCGAGCTGCCTCCCTCTCGATGCGCGAGGAACCCGCAAGTGCGTGCTTCAGCCGCGCGATTTTTTTGCTACCGTTGAAGTGGATCGCTATGAAGCTCACGCGCCTCGCCTCCCTCCTGCTGGCCGCCATCGTGATTGCGCCTTACGCTTCCGCGCAGACCGCGCAATCCCCCGATGCAACCCCTCCGGCATCCACGCATTCTCGCCACGAAGCCGCGCGCGAGCCGGTTCTTCCCTTCAGCGCTTACAACGATCATCCCAGGCTGGCCATCGTTCTCGTAATCGACCAGTTTCGCGGCGATTACCTCGACCGCTGGCGCGCCGATTTCAAAGGAAAGGGCTTCGATCTGTTCCTCGATCACGGCGCGTACTTCTCCGACTGCTATTACGACTACGCCAACACGAAAACCGCGCCCGGTCACGCCACCATCGGCACCGGCGCTTACACCGACGGCCATGGCATCGCGAGCAACAGCTGGTGGGACCTGAGCCGCAACCAGCAACGCCCCGTGACCTCAGTGGAAGATGAGCGGTACCAGCTCGTCGGCCTGCCCGCATCGAGCATTCCGCCCAATGCGAAATACGTGACCGGCAGCTCGCCGCGCAGTCTGCTCGCTTCCACGGTCGGCGATGAGCTGCGCCTCGCGACGCAGGGGCAAGCAAAAGTCTTCGGCATCTCGCTGAAGGATCGCGCCGCCATCCTGCCTGCAGGATCCGCGGCCAATGGCGCGTTCTGGATCGATCCCGCCTCCGGCTACTGGATCACCTCGTCTTTCTACATGCCGCAGCTCCCCGACTGGGTAAACACCTTCAACAGCGGCAGCGAAATCACCCAGGCGGAGCAGGCGGCGAACGCGGCCGACACAAAAAACTTCTATGAGGACGTTGGCAAAACGCCGGCCGCCAACACCTACGAACTCGACTTCGCCGAAGCACTCATTCAGGGCGAACAACTCGGCCAGGGCAAGGTCACCGATCTGCTGACCCTCTCACTTTCTGCCAACGACATCATGGGCCACGCTTCCGGTCCCGATTCTCCCGACGAACAGCAAATGGTCGACGCTCTCGACACGCAGCTCGACGCCTTCTTCACCTGGCTCGACAAGAACATTCCCGGCGGCCTCGGCAACGTGTGGATCGCGCTCACCGCCGATCACGGCATCGCCCCCCTCCCGGCAACCGCCGCGGGGTACGGCTTGAACGCCGCAACGCTCGACCTGCCGAAGCTGATCGCGTCGCTCAACTACGTCATCAACATGAAGTTTTCCCCCGGCGAGAAGATCGAATACATCCTGCCTCACGAGGACCTGCCCTACATCTCACTCAATGTATCGGAGTTCATGAAGGCGGGCATCAACGAGCAGGAAGCCGAACAGGCCGTGCAGCAGGCGCTGCCCGGAGCATTCGCTTCGCTCGCACCGAAGACGCCTGTGCCTCCGCCCAGCGATACGCCGATCGCCGGTACAGGCAATCCCCCCATTCTGCCTTCCACCACCCGTCTGCCGCCGACAGCGGAGATGTTCCGCAGTTACACGCGCGAGCAGCTCGCCGATGGTCCGTGGCCGCCCACGCCCTGGGGAGAACTGCTGGCCCACAGCTACTCGCCCAACGGCGGGTGGTACATCATGGTCATTCCCACCGCATTCCAAATGGCCGTTACCCACGGGACGAACCACTTCACGCCGTACTCCTACGATCGCCACGTGCCGCTCGGCTTTTACGGTGCGCCGTTCGCGCCAGGCACCTACCTCAACCCCGCCCAGCCTGTCGACATCGCTGCGACGTTCGCGGCCTTGCTCGGCATCAATCAGCCTTCGGCGTCGGTCGGCCATATTCGTACAGAAGCCCTGAAACCGGCAGCCGCGGTGACCTACCCGCGTGAAGCGGTGACGCCAAGCCCGCACCATGTCAAACCGGCGCACCACGCCGCTCCCGCGCACCATGCGGCCCCTCAGGCACCCTCTCATCCATGATTCAGCGCGACGCACATCGGAAGACGCCGGCACGCTCGCAGAATCCCGCCGCTTTTCGGGGAATTGCTGACTGCTGTCTGCTGTCTGCTGCGAATGGCCGGAGGCCACTCGCATGAAGCCCGACATGCGCGTCCATCTCGCCGGAATCGAACTCGTCAATCCGGTCATCGCCGCCAGCGGCACTTTTGGCTACGGCATCGAGTTCGAAGAGGTGGTCTCGCTGCGCCGTATCGGCGGCCTCGTCACCAAGGGCCTCTCTCGCGAGCCCATGCGCGGCAATCAGGCGCCGCGGCTTCTGGAAACGACCGCGGGCATGATCAACGCCATCGGCCTGCAGAACATCGGCGTCGACCGGTTCATTGCGGAAAAGCTGCCTCCGCTCCGCCGCTACCCAGGTTGCGCAGTCATCGCGAATGTCTTCGGCTATCAGGTCGACGATTATCTTGCGGTGATCGAAAAACTGAACGCCGCCGAGGGCATCGCCGCTTACGAGCTCAACGTCTCCTGCCCCAACACGCGCGACGGCGGCATCGTCTTTGGATCGGATGCCGCCATGCTCTCCGATCTGGTGTCGCAGGCGAAGAAGAAGTCCACGCGCCCTCTGTTCGTCAAGCTCTCGCCGAACGTCACCTCCATTGCGGCCGTGGCTCGTGCCGCCGAGGATGCCGGAGCCGACGCGCTTTCCATCGTCAACACCTTCCTGGCCATGCTCATCGATGTGGAGACGCGCCGCCCGCGTCTTGCCAATACCACCGGCGGCCTGTCCGGCCCCGCCATCAAGCCCATCGCCGTGCGCATGGTCTGGGAAGCCGCCCACGCCGTAAAGATTCCCGTCATCGGACTCGGCGGCATCACCTCGCCGGAAGACGCCGTCGAGTTCCTGCTGGCCGGCGCGACCGCCGTGCAGGTGGGAACAGCCAGCTACGCCGACCCGCGCGCCACCGAGCGCATCGCCCAGAGTCTCGAGCAATGGTGCGCGCGCCATCACGTCGCGCGTGTCGCGGAACTGACCGGCACGCTCGAAATTCCGCCTCCCGCCGTGCCGCCTGCGTAGCCTCCAATCCCACTCATTCCTCGCGGATATCGAAGCGCCGAATCTTTCCCGCTTCAACGCGAAAGATGTGCCCCACCATCCGGTCGAGCAGCACATGGCCGCTCAGATCCCGCACCACCTGATGGACCTCGACCACCGTCGCGCCATCGAGTCCCGCCGAGAAAGCCACCGGCTCCACGTGCGGATCGAGCTTCCCCCACTGCCGCGTCCAGTAAGCGCGCACGCCCTCGTGGCCGTGCACATGGCCGCCCTCCATGCCATTCGCCCACAGCACGTCGTCGTGCATCGCGGCCAGCAGCGCTTCCATGTCGCGCGCATTGAACCGCTCGTAAAGCTCACGCAGTAGCTGCTCGTCACCGAACATGGATGTATCCCTCCGGAGCCCATGACTGCGGTCACGATCGCATCGACAGCGGTATACACTGGGGTTTCCCGGATCGTCTGCCGCATGGGCTTTCTCTTCAACTTTATCTTTACCTGGTGGGGCCTGCTGCTCGAAGCGCTCGCCATCATCCATTTCATCCGCCGCCGTCCCGACACATGGTGGCTCTTCGTCATCATCTTCCTCGGCCCGCTCGGCGCAGCCATTTATCTCATCGTGGAAGCCGCCCCCGACATGAGCTTCCTCGGCGGCCAATCCATTCGCGGATTCTCCCGCCGCTCGCGCATCCGCGAACTGGAAAACCTGGTGAAGGTGAACTCGGCTGTCGGCAATATCGAAGAGCTCGGCGACCTTTACATGGACGAAGGCCGACTGGTGCCGGCCCGTGCCGCATTCAACGAGGCCATCGCCCGCGGATCGACCACTCTCGATCCCTTTTATCGCCGCGGCGCGTGCGCCGTGTTGCTCGGCGATCCCGCTCCGGCCATCCCTGACCTCGAGCGCGTGGTCGCCAAAGAGCCCGACTACGATTTTCACCGTGCCGCCGGTCTCCTGGCGCAGGCTTACGCCATGACGGGACAGAAAGACAAAGCCGAGGCTACATTCCGCGAGACGACCCGGCTCTCCACGCTCTCGGAAACCTACCTGAATTTCTCTGACCTGCTCGCTTCAGAAGGCCGCACCGCCGAAGCACGCGACTGGGCACGCAAGGTGCTCGAGAAGGCGCCCGCCATGCCGACCTACCAGCGCCGCCGCGAGCGGCCCTGGTTTCGCCGCGCCCGCAAAGCTCTGCGGCGCCTGCCTGCGTAGTTCTCGGTCTCGCTCCTTCACAGCATGCCCCGGCACAACAGCGCTCAGGCCTTGCGCCGCGAGCCGCCCAGGCGCGCCGCGGCTTTTGCCTTTGCCCTGGAAGCACCGCTCTCCGCCGGCCGCCGCGGCCGCTGCTTCGCTGAAACCGACTTGATTACCAGCTTTCCCTTGCTCTTCGGATCGAAGGGCGCCCTGCCGCGGGCCACCGCCTCTTCCATCAGCGCGCGAATCTCCGGCTCATCCAGCATCGCCGGCGACCTCACGCGGATGTGCCGTGCCTGATTGCCGTTCCCCTCGAGCAGACCGTGCGGATCGGGCAATCCCTTGCCTTGCAGAAAAAACAGGTTGACCCATCGGGGGAAGAGCGCAACGGAAAAAATCGCCTCCGACGCCCGATCGCTCGGCCCAAAGCCGATGGCCAGCGCGTTGTAGTTCTCGTAGACCAGCTGCGTCGCGTACGGATACCGCTTGCGCATCCCCTTCAGGATGGCCTCGGCCTGCGCGGCAACTTCCGGCGTGTATTTCGCCAGAAACGACGCCAGCTGCACTTCCGGCGTCTTTGCGTTCATCATGATCGTGCTCCGGTAATCACTCCGTACATTGGGACTGTACGCCGATTCCCGGCATCAGCCTGCCGGCGAAAACGCTGCCGGAGTCTCCCGCAGCACCCCGGCCCGGCTGTTAGGAATTCGGACGCTTGTGCAGAACGTGCCTGGAGATGTCTGGCCAAAACTCGCGAAACGTATTCGTGAGCGCATCCCGCCCGATCGCGTAGGCATATTTCTGGGCGACCGCACTCGCGGTATCGCTTGAGCTGGGATAGTAAGTCACCGAAACCGCCTGCGAAGCGCCGCGGCCGAGGATCTCAGAGAAGTTGAAGGTCTTTGCACCCTGATAATTCCGTGCGACCGCGACGCTGGACGCGGCGTACACAGCTCGGCGGCCAATGCTTCCCGCTCCCATCGCAAAATAGCGCTCGTCCTCGTGGAATACGGTGGGAAAAGCCCACATCACCAGGTAGTTTCCGTCCGTCTTATCCAGAAAGCCGCGCCAGGAATACGCCCAGTAGCCTCCCACGCCCTTACCGAGCGCGGGATGCGCGTCGTCTCCCTCGGCCAGCAGGGAGGTGACTCCGACAAAAATGAAAGCTGAGTAGTCGAAACTGTTCTCGGTCGCCATGGCGAAGGACTGCTTCGGCCCAGGTGGCGGAGGGATCGCGCCTGCGCTCACGGCACGGTAATTCGGCATGATGCCCAGGATGCGCCTGGGCTGCTGCTGCGACGGGTTCCCTGACGATTGAGGATGAGCGGGAGCGACGTCGGGAGCAGGAGCATCGGGCAGCATGACTGTGGCTGCGCGCACACTCGCTGCGGAACCGCCCGATTCGGGTTGTTGAGTGGTCTGCGCGGCGATGATCTGAGGCTGGCTTACGGACGTTTGCGCATCAACGATCTGCTGCGCGGAAGTTGGGCCCGATGCAATAAGGATGATCAGGCCAGCAAGAAACATGAATCGCAAACAGCCTCCAGCAGATGAGTGGTGAGAGTTCTTCCATTGGCCGTAATGAGAGTTCTTCCATTGGACGTAAAAGGCGGTGCCTGAGATACAAAGGAGCACTCTCTGGAACGGAGGTATCGCGATCGGGCGGGCCAGCAGGCCCAGACCTCGTGTATCGCATGAGGTTTTGAGAGCTATTTGTCTCTTATTACATGGCTTCTGCTTCTATGCCGATGTTCTTTTCGCCGGCCGCCTTCTTTTCCCAGTACTTCTTGATCCAGGCATCGAAGGTTTTCCCGGCCGCATTGTCCCGTCCGGTAAAGGCCAGCGCTGCGATGTCGGTATAGGCAATGCTGCGTTTGGTCCGTTCGCCGGCGGGCATCACGCGCACAGCGGATTCGGCGAGCGTGGCGCCAGGCCGACGGTCGAAGACGTAGCCGTGGATGACGCTGCCGTCCTTCAGGGTCAGGGTCACATCGCCGCGGTAATCGAATGCCTTTTCCAGCGCTTCGCGGATCTCAGCTTCGCCCGCCATCGACGGGATCCATCCCTCGAGTTGCTCGCGCGCACGGCCATCCATCACTTCGATCGCGTTCGGATCAACAGTGCCACCCTCGGGTTTGCCCTCGTGCCGGATCGTCGCGTGGCTCGTCATACGTGTGTTCCCTCTTCGAGCTCGACGTGCGTCTCAATCTGACCGGACTGAATTTGCACCAGCGGATTGAAGCTGTGAACCGGCTTCACCGGCTCATGGAGCAGGTCCGTCGCGCCCTGATCCGGGTACCGGTTCATCATTGCTTTAGCTGTTTGCAGTAACCCCTTGATAGAACTGAACGTGTAGTTCACGGCTGTGCCTTCGTAGCCGGAGTGCACCATACAATTCGCGCACTTCGGATTGCCGCTTTCCGTCCCGTAGTTTTCCCAGTTGGTCGACTCGATCAGTTCCTGGAACGTGTCGGCATAGCCGTCCTGCAGCAGGTAGCACGGCTTCTGCCAGCCAAAAATGCTGTAGGTGGGCATCGCCCACGGGGTACAGCGAAATTCGCGCTTCCCCATAATGAACTCGAGATACAGGTAGTTGGCATTGAACTTCCAGCTCTTCTTGCGATTCGACAGGATCGCCCGGAAGAGCTTCTTCGAGCGGGCTCGTCCGAGGAAATGCTTCTGGTCGGGAGCCTTTTCATACGTATAGCCGGGCGCCACCATCATGCTTTCGACACCCACCGCCATCAGGTCGTCAAAATGGGCGCGCACGGAGTTGGGATCAGCGCCGTCGAAGAGAGTGGTGTTCGTGGTCACCCGGAAGCCGGCAGCGATCGCCGCCTTGATCCCCTCCATCGCGATATCGTAGCCGCCCTCACGGCAAACGGAGAAGTCGTGGTGCTCGCGCTGGCCGTCCAGGTGCACGGAAAAAGAGAAGTACTTGCTCGGCTTGAACAGATGAAGCTTTTCCTTAAGAAGAAGCGCGTTGGTGCACATATAAATGTACTTCTTCCGCTCCACCAGTCCGGCCACAATCTGGTCGATGTGAGGGTGCAGCAGCGGCTCGCCGCCCGGAATCGCCACCATCGGCGTGCCCGACTCTTCGACCGCGCGGAAACACTCCTCCGGGGTCAATTCCTGTTTAAGGATGTGCGGTGGATATTGAATCTTCCCGCAGCCGGCGCAGGCCAGGTTGCAGCGGAACAGCGGCTCCAGCATGGTGACCAGCGGAAACCGCTTGCGCCCTTTTGCCTTCTGCTTCAGGACGTAAGTCGCTACCGTCCAGGCCTGAGAAATGGGAACTGCCATTCGGAATCTCCTCCGTTCGCTCTCAACTTCCATTCACTGAGCGATTGCATCCACAACCAAAATCGACAACGCGCGCTGCTGCCTCAGGATCCCTGCCACGAAGCAGCTTCTGTCTCAACTCTTTCCATCGCGCGTTTGTAATTGGAAAGCGCCAGCAAGGGAAAATAGTTGCGATACAGCGTGTAGGCAAGATAGAACACCCGCGGAAATCCGGTCCCGGTATAAATCGCCTGCCTCGTCTTTCCTTCACCGAGACTCTCGTCCCAGAAGCCGCGTCCCGTGGCGTCGACTGTCTGCCGTGCCAGCAGCCACTTCACGCCCTTCGACACCGAGTCGCTGCGCGTATCGCCCGCCGCCAGCAATCCCAGAGTCGCCCACGCGGTCTGCGAAGGTGTGCTGATGCCGACGCCCCGCGTGGTTGGATCATCGTAGCTGCCGCAGGTTTCGCCCCAACCCCCGTCCGCATTTTGCACCGACCGAATCCACTCGGCCGCTTGCTGGATCTCGGGCTCGTGATTCCAGACGCCGATCGCCTCAAGTCCCCGCAAAACCAGAAAGGTTCCGTAGAGATAGTTCACGCCCCAACGGCCGAACCAACTGCCATCCGGCTCCTGTTCGGAATAGATGAACTTGATCGCCTTCTCCACGCGCCGATCCTTGCGCGTGTACCCGTACGTGGCTAGCGTCTCGAGGATCCGGCCCGTGATATCCACCGTCGGCGGATCGAGCATGGCGTTATGATCCGCGAACGGGATGTGCTGGAAAATCATCTTGGTATTGTCTTTATCGAAACTGCCCCAGCCCCCGTTGCGACACTGCATCGAGAACATCCACTCGATGGCCCGCTGGCACACGTCATATTGATACCGCTCGCGTGGATTATCGACCTTGTTTAACGCAAGAAGAACTTGTGCCGTATCATCGACATCCGGATAAAACTCATTGTTAAACTCGAAATACCATCCTCCCGGCGCTGCCTTCCGGCTCTTTACCGCCCAATCCCCCTTATGCCGCACTTCCTTTGCCAGCATCCAGTCGGCCGCCTGCAGCAGCCGCGGATCGTTCCGCCCGAGCCCCGCTTCCCCCAGCGCGTAGACGGCCTGAGCGGTATCCCACACGGGTGACATACAGGGCAGCATCCGGAATGTCGGTTCCGGGTACTCCTTCATTCCATGGGGCTCGTCGATGCCCAGCTTCTCGAATTCGTCCATGGCGCGAATGAACTGCGGATCGTCCAGAGAATAGCCAAGGCACCGCAACGCAATGATGGAATTCAGGATAGCTGGATAAATGGCGCCCAGTCCGTCCGACATCTCCAATCGATCCAGCATCCACTTCTGCGCCTTCTTCAGCGCGATCGAACGAAGAGGCCGAATGTGAATACGTTCGAACCAGTGAATCACGCGATCCGTAAAAATGAAGAAGTTGCTCCAATTGAATACTTTAGACTTGTCCCATTGAAGTCTTAGATCAGCTTTCTCGCGGCCGCCAACAAAAAGCTCATTGATTCCATGTTCTTGCGGAATCTTCTTAAACGGCTTCTTTGCATAGGCGATGGAAAGGGGGACAAGAATAGCCCTTGACCACGACGATATCTCGTAGATATTGAACCAGAACCACGTCGGAAACAGCACGATTTCCGGCGGGATAGCCGGCACGGAGTTGTATTCGTACTGCCCCAGCGCGCACAGGTAGATTTTTGTGAAGGTATTACATGCAGTAACTCCGCCATGTGCAAGAATCCACTCGCGCGTCTGCGCCATGTGGGACTCTTCGGCCGACACACCCAAAAGCTTCGCCGCGAAATAGCATTTGACGCTGAGGCTGACATTGCCTTGACCGCCGGGATAGAGCGACCAGCTTCCGTCCTCGTTGCGATACCGGAAAATCTCGGTGAGCCCCCGACGCATTTTCCCTTCATCGCCGGTTCCCAGCAGCGTGTGCAGGAAAATGTAGTCGGCCTCGAGCATGGCGTCAGCTTCCAGCTCGCCGTTCCAATAGCCCTCAGCGTGTTGCTGCGAGAGCACGCCTTCGCGGCCGCAGGCAATCGCACGGTCGACGTCTTCAGCAGCGGCGTCGATGCGACCAAACTTCAAGTGGCCAGAATAGGCCGCGGCAGCGTCCCCCGTCCCTCCATGATTCGCTGAGACCCCGCCCTCGAGACTCGTCCAGTTCTTGCCGCCCCTGGGGCCTCCGGTCTCTGCTGATGTGCTCATGCTGAGTGAGTGACGTCTCCCTTGTATGCGATGCGCGGACTGAGTGGTTAGACCCGGGCCGGAGCCGTTCCGGAAGCGGTACCGGGGGCCGACTGAATCGCCCGGACAATCTCTGGAGGCAGCCCAAAGCGGACGTTCTCCGGCATCACCTCAACCTCGTCGACGGTTCCGAAACCGTTCTTTTTCAAATAGCTGAGGACGCCTTCGACAAGAATCTCCGGAGCGGAGGCGCCGGCTGTGACCGCCACGTTCTGCACCCCCTCCAACCACTCCGAATGGATGGCCTCGGCATTGTCGATCAGGTAACCGCGGGTACCCAGATTGCGCGAAACCTCGACCAGGCGGTTGGAATTGGAGCTGTTATTCGACCCCACCACCAGCACCAGATCGGCGCTGTGAGCCACGTTCTTCACGGCAACCTGCCTGTTTTCAGTCGCATAGCAGATATCCTGCGAGTGCGGCCCGACAATCTTAGGGAACTTGACCTTGAGGGCCTGGATGATATCGCGCGACTCGTCGAGCGACAGCGTGGTCTGCGTCAGATACGCCACATGGTCGGGATCCGGCACTTCCAGCGACTGCACCTCTTCGACGCTGGAGACGACCTGGGTCACATCCGGCGCTTCGCCCAGCGTGCCTTCAATCTCGTCATGATCGCGGTGCCCGATCAGCACCAGCGAATATCCCTGGCGCGCGAATTTCACCGCCTCGACGTGCACTTTCGTCACCAGCGGGCAGGTGGCGTCGATCACCTTCAAATGCCGCTCTTTCGACTGCTCGCGCACCGCAGGGGATACTCCGTGTGCGGAGTAAATTACGCGCGCGCCCTCCGGAACCTGATGAATATCATCCACAAAAATGGCGCCTTTTTCCGCCAGCTCATTCACTACGAACCGGTTATGCACGATCTCCCGGCGAACGTAGATCGGAGCGCCAAAGTTTTCGAGCGCGATGCGGACAATGTCGATGGCGCGCACCACGCCGGCGCAAAAACCGCGTGGCTTGAGCAGCAGAACGCGCTTGTCGGAGGCTGGAGGAGCCTCGCGCTCGGTGGCACTCGGCGTGTCAATTGTGATGGCAGTCACCTCTTCATTATACCGTGATAACGGATTCCCTCCCCGGAGGTTCCCTGTTGATCATCCGCCGCCGGACCCATGAGTCGGCATCGCATTGATTCACCGGGCTCGGGCATAGATACTAATCCTCGTCACGCAAGGCTGAATGCTCATGTCCATCCGTCTCTCTCCCATTGAAGCCCGCGTCCTCGGCTCCCTCGTCGAGAAGGAAGTCGCCACTCCCGAGTACTACCCGCTATCGCTCAACGCGCTCGTGAACGCCTGCAACCAGAAAAACAATCGTGAACCCGTCCTGCAGCTTGTCGAGGAGGAGGTTCGTTCGGCCCTGCACCGGCTGCAGGACCAGGGGCTCGCCGCCGCCGTGCACGACAGCCGCGTCACCAAATACGAGCACCAACTCCAGGAAGTATTCAATCTCACCCGCGGAGAGACCGCCATTCTGTGCGTGCTGCTGCTGCGCGGACCTCAGACTCCGGGCGAGCTGCGCGGCCGCACCGAGCGCATGCACCGCTTCGAGGAAATCGGCGACATCCTCGCCGTTCTCGAGAGGCTGGCGCAGCGCGATCCCGCTTTGGTGACCACGCTTCCCCGCCAGGCTGGCTCGCGAGAAATACGCTACGCCCACCTGCTTTCCGGCCAACCCGATCTTTCGGCTCTCTCCGCGCCAGCCAACGAGGTTGCCAACACCGCGCCCAACGGCGCCGAAGCCGACCGCCTGTCCCAACTCGAATCGGAGGTTGCGGCGTTGCGGGAAGCGATCGCGGAAATGCAAGAACAAATCGCTGCTCTCCGGGCGGACCGGCCCTAACGGCAAGCGCACGATCTTCGATCCGAATCCATCCTCCCGGCCCTGTGATTTGAATCACATCGAACTCCCGCCGAGTCCTGCCAGAGTATCGGCATGGACATCCGCCAGGCCATCTCAGACCAGCCGGCCGCGAGCGACTTCCCAAGCCGTCTCGCAGCTCTCGACTACGACCGCGCGCCGTTCCTCGCCATCTGGGAAACGACGCAGGCCTGCGACCTCGCCTGCAAGCATTGCCGCGCCTCCGCTCAGCCGCTGGCCCACCCCAGCCAGCTCACCACGGCCGAAGCGACCCATCTCATCGATCAAATCGCCGACCTCCAGGTTCCGCTGTTCGTCTTCACCGGCGGCGATCCTCTCAAGCGGCCGGATATCTTTCAGCTCATTGAGCACGCTGCCGCCAGGGGCGTCCACGCGGCTCTCACCCCCAGCGCGACCCCTCTGCTCACGCGCGAAGCGATCTTCCGCATGAAAGAATCCGGGCTGTCGCGCCTTGCCGTATCGCTCGACGGTTCGACTCCCGAGATTCACGATTCGATCCGCGGCATTCCCGGCACGTGGCAGCGCACGCTCGATGCAATTGCGTGGGCCAACGAAGCAGGCCTGCCCATCCAGGTGCACACCGTCGTCAGCCGGCTCAACATCGCCGACCTCGACAACCTCGCCTTCCTCCTGACGCAGAAGAACATCGTCATGTGGAGTTTTTTCTTCCTCGTGCCCGTCGGCCGCGGTCAGCTTTCCGATCTGCTCACCGGCGAAGAGTTCGAGCAGGTCTTCGCGAAGATGTGGGAGCTGACCAAGCGCGTGCCCTTCGCGATTAAGACCACCGAAGCCATGCATTACCGGCGATATCTCATCCAGCAGCGCATGAAAGAAGGCCGGCCCACTACCGGCGTTCATGACGACGCAGGCGCAGCGCCTACCCTCCCCCACGAGCATCCAGGCGGGCATCCCGGAGGCTGGGCCTCGCGGCCAGGTACCGGTTCCGAAGCGAAAGCCGTCGGCTGGGCGACCAGGCGCGTCAACGACGGTCGCGGCTTCGTCTTCATTTCGCACATCGGCAAGGTCTACCCAAGCGGATTTCTTCCCATCGAGGGCGGCGACCTGCACCACGACACGCTGGCGCACATCTACCAGGAGTCGCCGATCTTCAAAAAACTCCGCAACAGCGATTGGCTGCGTGGCAAGTGCGGCGCCTGCGAATTCCGCAACATTTGCGGCGGATCGCGTGCGCGCGCCTACGCTGTCACTGGCAATGTGCTGGCAGAGGAGCCGTGCTGCATCTATCAGCCGCGCGGCTATCACCCCGATCCGAACGAGAAGACTGCCTCTTCGCCCGGCTGCGAAGCGCATGATCTCACCCAGCTCCAGGTCGCGCATTCATAACCCGGCCGACGCGTAGCTGGTAGCTTATAGCTGGAAGCATAGTCCCCGGCAATCGCGCTGGCGGGTGCACACTGCCAGCTTGAATCGTTTGTTATGACAAAGAGAATCGCCATCATCGGCGGCGGCATCGCCGGCCTCAGCGCCGCGTGGGCACTGGAGAAAGCGCGTCGCGCGGGGCAGGACATCGACTTCGCTCTCTACGAGGCAGCTCCGCGGCTCGGCGGTGTCATCGCCTCCGAGACGATCGACGACTGCGTGATCGAAGGCGGTCCCGACTCGTTCCTCACCGAGAAGCCCGCCGCCGCTCAGCTGTGCCGCGAACTGGGCATCGGCGATCAGTTGATCCCTTCGAATGATGCTCAGCGCAAGACCTACATTCTCGTCCGCAATCGCCTCGTGCCCCTGCCTGACGGCCTCATGTTCATGGTGCCGACGAAACTGGTGCCCACCGCGCTGACGCCCTTGTTTTCCTGGCATACCAAGCTGCGCATGGCGCGCGAGCTTCTCTTTCCGCCGAAGCCCGCCACGCATGACGAATCGGTCGCCGACATGACGCGCCGTCACTTCGGTCAGGAGACCGTCGATCGGCTGGTTTCGCCGCTGCTCTCCGGCGTCTATGGCGGCGATGCCACCCAGCTCAGCGTGCGCGCGGTGCTTCCCCGCATGGCGAAGATGGAAGAGAAGCATCGCAGCCTGACCCGCGCCATGCTCGCGGCGCGCAAAAGGCCTGCCGTGGCGCAACCCGGACAACCCGCTGCCCGTCCCATTTCGCTCTTCACAACCCTGCGCGGCGGCATGAGCCAAATGGTCGAGGCAATCGCCGCCCAGCTTCCGCCGGGATCCGTCCACCTCAGCATGCCGGTTCATGCCATCAGCCGCATCGAGTCGCGCATGAAGAATGGCTGGAGTGTGCAGACTTCTTTCGGGCAGGATGAATTCGATGGCGTAATTCTCGCGCTGCCCGCCTGGGCCTCGGCCAACTTGCTGCGCATCATCGATCGGCCCCTTGCCGAAGCTTTGAGCGGCGTGCCCTACAGTTCCTCGATCACCGTCACGTTCGGCTATGACCGCGACGACCTCGCGAAGCTCCCGCCGGGCTTTGGGTTTCTCGTTCCGGCCACAGAAAACCGCAAGCTGCTGGCGTGCACCTTCGTCCATGCAAAGTTCGCCGGGCGCGTGCCCCCGGGCAAGGGGCTGCTGCGTTGCTTCCTCGGCGGATCGGGCAACGACGCCCTGCTTCGTGACTCCGACGCGCGGCTCAGCCGCATGGTGGTCAAGGAACTCGACGACATTCTCCACCTGAACACGTGGCCGAATTTCTTCCGGATTCACCGCTCGCAGAACGGCATGGCGCAATACGGCGTCGGCCACCTCGAGCGCATGCAGCTTGTGCGGGACCGCGTGGCCACCCTGCCAGGGCTTGCGCTCGCCGGCAACGCGTATCAGGGGATTGGCGTGCCGGACTGCATCCGCACCGGACAGCAGGCGGTGGAATCGCTGCTGACGACGACCGAACCAGCTGTGGCTTCCACCCCGTCCGTCACTCGCTGATCGCCGAACGAAGTGCGGATTCGAATCCGGCGCGGCTACAGCACCTGCAGCGGCGAGGCTCGTCTGCGCCGCCGAGCTCGCATTAGTACCAGGCCCAGGGCGGCCGCCGCGGCGACAAGCCAGATAAGATTCGATCCGATCCAGAGCACAGTGTGGGACAGGAAGCGGATCTGCCGGGCACGCTCGAGTTCCGCCGCGGAGATCACCGCCGACTGGCTCCAATTCATCGCGACCAGGCGCTGGAGAAATCCCTGCCGCACACATCCCTCCAAATCGTAGACGCCGATGTGCGGCGTGAAATGGCTGGCGACAATCAGGTCGCGCGCAAACTCTGTCCAGTCCTGCGGTCCAGCGCCGGCTCCAGGCGTGCCCGGGCCGTCCGTGCTGCCCACCGTAATGCCCAAGGACTCGGGGCCGAGCAGCCAGATCATGGCCGCACCCAGGGGCCGCGCGAATGTGGTGTACAGCATGAGGTAATTCTGATCGCCGCGCACGTCCACCGTGCCCAGCATCCGGTCCGCGAACGCCGAGTGCGCGAACCGCTCCGACGCGACGTAGGGCATTTCATAGATCTGCACTGGATAGCCCCACCCGTGAATCTCCGCGACCAGCCGAGCATAGTCTTCGCGCGACCGCGTAATCCGGCGAAAGTCTGCCGCACGGGCCGGCAGCGTGGATGCCAGCCGCAAGGGTCGCCTCCGCAGGTTTTTCAGCTCGGCGAAATTCGGCTCGATATCCAGGCCGACAGCGGACCAGCGGAGCTGGTTGGCGCGAGTCCACTGCTCGACTTCTGTGAGCCGTTCAGCCGCCTCAGGAACGTTGCCCGCGTTCAGGTAATAGCCCTGATCGCTGGGCAGCACGATCCAGGCAATCACGGGAATTCCCTGCCGATTCAGCGCACGAACGAGGCTTGCTCGCTGCGACGATAAATCGGCCGTTGGCATGGCCACGGTGGCATGCAGTCGCTCCAACTGGGCCATAACGCCCGGGTCGGCGAACACATGCTGCGCTTCGTCCAGTCCCTGCTCGCAGCAGGCAAATCCCAGCTCCGGCTGGCGGCCGGGTCCCTGCACCAGAACGTCGCGGGATGGCTCATGGGAGCATCCCGCAATCGGCAGGAAAAACGCGAACATGACCAGCGACGAGAGTCGGTTTGCGAAACGGTTAGCCATTCAGATCCCGTGCGAAAGCGTCGTGGCCTGCGTCGTCAACTCCGGAGGGGTTCCGTACCGCTGCGTTGGCGACCTCGGACTCGCGAGAGGAGCACGAAGAATCCCAATATTGCGAGCACGTTGAGCACAATCTTGCCGATCAGGTCGATGGACTTCCACGTGCTGCTTCCCAGAAATCCTGCGGCCATGCAAAGCAGCGTCGCGCCGAAGACGAGCGCCCAGGCGTGCAGATCATTCCAGCCCGCGGAGTGCACCCAGCGGCCAGGCAGCCAATAAACGAGAGCGGCCCAGATCACGCCACAGATTGCCACGACGCCGAAGGGGACATGCGGCTCCGTCGGCCGGAAGACGAAGCTCATGAGCGCGTACCAGGGGCAGCCCAGAACGAACGCGAGAACCAGAACCAGCCACACTGGCGGCCCGGCGCGCTCTGGGTTCGGCGCACCGGTTCCGATCCGCCGCGAGAGGTACGCGAGAAGCGCCAGCAGCGCGATCGCCAGCACACCGCAGCCGATGGTGAGCGCGCCCGGATGGTACGGCGGCAGGTGAAAGATCATGGGCCGGACGCGCTTGATCCATGCATACCATGCGATGCGCGAGCCGAGAAGGAACAACACCGCGGAAAGGATGAAGCCTCGCGTGCGCAGCCACGGCTCGTTGCGGCGCTGGGGGAAAAGCAACTCCGTCACCTGCACGGGCACCAGAACCACCCACACGCTCTCATAGCCGAGCATGAACAGAAAGTAGATCCAGTTCACCCCCCACAGACGGCCCCAGGCGGCCTGCGCGCCCGCAAACGGCAGCGGAGCCAGCGAGGTCTGCTGGATGACGAACTCCTCGGCGATGGAGATGCCCAGGCCCAGCAGCAGCATGCTCGTCCATCCGCCGCGCCAGCGTCGCACCGCTTCGCGGATGACCAGCGCGCCACAGCCCCAGGTGAGGATTTCCGGCACCAGCGCAAAGAGGACGCTGAATCGGGTGGCGCCGCTCAGCACCTCAGCGATGAGCGGCGATAAGATGGCGAGCGTGACAGCCGCACGCCATCCGCCGCGCTGCGGCTCTCCTGTTAATGACCTGGTTGCTTCATCCATAGCGTCGCTGCTCGTTCCTCGACAGACTATACCTTATCCACTAAGATTCTTTTAGATTAAGACTATTCCCATGTCAAGCCGGAAAAAGGAACTGCTCGCTTCCCTGCACCGCGCCGTGCGGCTGTTCATCGCGGGCGCGAGCTTCATGAGCCAGCGCGTGGCCGATGACCTGCGCCTCCACCCTACCGACATGCAGTTTGTGAATCTGCTGGACCTGCTCGGGCCGATGACGCCCGGCGCGCTGGCGCAATGCAGCGGTCTCAGTTCCGGAGGCGTGACGGTGGTGCTCGACCGGCTGGAAGCAGCCGGTTATGTGCGCCGCGCCGCGAACCCGAACGACCGGCGCAGCGTGCTGGTGCATCTCGAGCCCAAACGCCAGCAACGCGTCGACGCGAATTACCGCTCGGTGCAGAAGCAGTTCGCCGCCGTCACGGAGGAGTTTTCGGAGGCCGAACTGGAGACCCTTCTGCGCTTTTTCACCGCATCCGGCGCAAAACGGCTCCCGGCCACGCAGGCCCACTCCGCAAGCAGGAAGCGTGATGCGTCGGCAGAGTGACTAGCTCTTCGGCGCTTCCGTCATCGGCTTGAGAATCTCGTCGAGATAATCCGCAGTGCCGTCCACGCGCTCCAGATGCGGATAGCGCAGCCCGTCGTGATAATCGATGCCGATCACGCGGTAAACGCCGGTATTCTCGACGATCAGCTCAATGGGATCCTGATTCCCTTTCGCGCCCTGGATCGCATCGTTGAGCAGCGGCCCGTTGTACTGGCGTCCGTTGACGGCGATGATCTGCATGCCGGGACCCAGCTTCGCCTTGTCGGCCGGCGAGCCAACGAGTACATCGTCGATGCGCCCGTCGCCGCCGACATTGATCCCGATCGACCACCACGCCGCGGTGATTCCCGTTGCGGCATTGCGAGCCTGAGAAATCTCATTCGCCTGATCCGTGTATACCAGTTTGTACCCGCCGTGATCGATGCCGCCCAGAGGCGCGTGGGGCGCGAGGCTGGTCAGCCGCTCCTTCAGAAAGCTCGCCCAGTCGTAGGCCACCACGTTATTCAGAGCGTTCACCACATCGTCAAAGTGGTACGGCACCACCTTCGGCGGAGTATTGCCGCCCAATCCTTCAAATGCGCCCAGAAAATCGTTGAGGCTCTTCTTGTCGTTGGTCAGCCTTCGAATCGTCGTATCTACATCCAGCCATACCAGGTCCCCTTCCGGATAGTAGTCGACGCTGCGCCGCCAGTTATCCCAGCCGCCGCCCGCTTCATACAGGAATTGCGCGCCGGTCGCGGTGTCCTGCAGATCGCGCCAGGTCCGGCCCGGACGCGCATCCAGTTCCGCCGCGGTGTCTGCCAGATAGTCGCGGTACTGCGCCGCCGTCTCGATCGCGCTGCGCGCCGCCAGCACGTTGCCCATATAGTCGGTCAACCCTTCGTACACCCACAGCAGGTTGCCGATCATCGGATCTTCGTAATTCCCCGTTGCCAGTCCCGCCGGGCGGCGATACTTCCCGTTCCACGAGTGCGTGAACTCGTGCGGCAGCAAATCGGCAGAGAGCAGCAGCAGATTCCCATCGACAAACGTCTTCTCCGGCACGCGATCGTCGCTGGATTGGTGATGCTCCAGCCCAAAATGCGCCACCTGATCGCTGGCCGTGACGAGGAAGTGATAGCTGCCGTAGTGTCGCGATTTGTAGACCGCGCCTGTCTCCCGAACCAGGTTGCTGTACCCGTTCAGCGTGTCCTGGCTCAGCTTCAGGTCTTCGGGACCATCGGCCGCGATGTCGAGGTAATGTTTCGGCGTCACCTCCGGCGCCAGCGGAAACTCAACCAAATATTTCCCGCTCAGCAGCGGCGAATCGATCAGCTGCTCCAGCGATACAGGGCCGAAGTCCACATGCGTTGCGTCGCCGCCGGTTTTGGTCAGCGCGGTTCCGTATTTCCATCCCTCCGGCAAAACCACCGACGGCTGTACTTCAATATCGGCGTCATTCTTGTGTTCCGCAGGATAGAGCACTACCTCATTCCAGCTCAGCAGCGCGAGATTCGCGCTCGTCGACGCCCCTGCGGAGAAGCCGCTCGCCGGAGCCGTCGCCAGAAAATCGTCTTTGACTTCCAGTTGTGAAACGCCCGCGGGAACCGTCAGGTGCACCGCGTACATGTTCACGTCATCGCGCACCCAGCGAATGGGCTCGCCATTGCCGCTGATGAACAGCCCCGCCAAATTGTCGATCGGGCCATCCGCCATGTGCTCGCCCGGAATCCATTTCGGATAGAGAAGCGTGAGCGGGCCGGGAGCTACCGGAATCGTCATGTGCGCATGAATGATCTTGCGCGGAGCGTCGGTCAGGTCGGCGGTGATTTTGATGGGATTGGCCGGGGTCGTCTGGGCGTGCAGCCCAATGGCGGTCGCGACAAAAGCTCCCAGCAATGCGGGAAGTCGAACCTGCATAGTCCTCCTGGTGCGTGATGCAAGCAATCAGTGTATATGTCTGTGGCAGAGGCCGCGCGCAACGGGCCCTCGCGGTGGTCTCGCCGTAGATTGCTGAATGGCACGCATCTTTACCCGGAAGCCTCCTGCTTCTGCGCGGCCTCGTCCAGTCGCACCGTCACCGACGCAACGTCTTCGCCGTGGCGAATCCGCCGCAGTTGCTCGTGAAATAGCCGGCCGCCAGGCGGCTCTTCGCCGTTTTCGTCGTCGACGCTCTTTTCCTCCTGCTCCTCAGCGATCACGTGCCGCACCTGCGGCTGCAAAATCGCCTGGAACCCCAGCAGCATCGCGCCCATCGCCAGGCCGGCCATCGGGGATATCACCAAATCCTTCGCGGGTTTTCGCGCCCGCCGGCGCCTTTGCCGCACCATCCACCACGCCGCGCCCAGCAGAAAACCCAATGCGCATGCGTTCACCATCCACGCAAATAACATGTTCCTCCACGCCAAGATCCAGGGAAGACACGAAGCGCGCTCGCCAGCCCCGAAGGAACGGTGCGCACGCTCAGAATGGAAGAGGATTTAGTTTTTGCGGGATGGAGGAGGCCGCTGGAAGAGGCTCACGCGGCACAGGATCGGCAGAGCGAATCGCTGCTCGAGATCGCTTGCCGGCCAGAGCGAACGCGGCAGGAGCACCAGGCCGAAGAGGGAGACCGGCAACAGCAGGACAGCGGCGAATGCAGCTCCATTGGCCGGAGCCGGATGCAGCAGCAGCAGCACAAGGCACAGCGCCAGGCCCAGGGCCGCCATCGTTCGCCAATTGTGCCGGAAGAATCGCATCGTCTTCACCACCTGCAGCGGCTGCTGCGACGATTGTAGCTCCGCTGCTCGGACAGACGCGCCAGGAACCGAAGTTCCCGGCGCGTGCCGCGATGCATTGGTTAGAACCGCGGGGGTGCCCAGCAGCTCGGTTGGTTGCTGACCGAAGTGAGTACCTGTGCGGTCGACTCAATGGTCCGGCCGTAGCATTCGCCCAGCGAGTTATGCCAGGTATACGTGTTGGACGAACTGCCGTCGCTCGGCCCCAGGAAGTTGCCGCTGGAGTCGAAGAGATCGGTGTCCGTCGTCTTCACCGCGTCGTTGACGTCGCTCGAGTAAAGCGGAATTCCGAACAGGCCCTGCGTCTCGTGGTTCTGGTACGCCTGGCTCACGTTCGTCGTCGCGTAAAAGCCGCTCGCCGTCCCTCCGGAGGAGTAATCCAGCGTCAGCGGGTAGCGGAAGTTCTGCCGGTCCGTGGTCACCAGAAAACCTTGCTGGGTGGTGCTCGTCGAATCGACCGTCGTGAGCTGCGTGATGTCCTGCACATACTCTGACGAGTTGATCGTGAACTCCTGATTGTTGCTGAATCCCACGTTCTGCTGAACCGTGGTGACCACCTTGCCATGCGACGTCTGAATAAATCCGCTGATGGCGAAGCTGCGGCTCGAGGTGGTCAGGATGTTTCCCGAAATGTTGCCGCTCGAGGAAACGATGTTGTCCTGAATCGCCGGATTCGGCGCCATCGACAGCGTGTTGCTGATCACGCCTCCCGTCGTCTTCTTCGCCCCGTGATCGAGGTAAACGAGCAGATTCGCCGTCGCCAGGAAGTACGAATTGGCGTTGTACACGCTCACCCCTACCGTGTGGGTGTTTCCGTCAGCTAATTCGCCGGCAAACGGTGTCAGGTTCACGCGGTACGGCTTGAAATCCAGTGTCTGCACGCCGGGAATCGGTTCCCACAGATACGGATCGATTCCGCCGGTGTAGATCCACGGATAGACAGGCGCCACGCCGGCCGGTTGGCCGTCGAGGCTGACTTCCGTTTCGCGGAAAGCCGTGCCCCCGCAGCTTTCGACGTTCGATGCCTCATCGTTCGGCACGCACGTGTACCAGAACTCATCGTTGCTCTGGCTTTGCGCGATCACGTCGAGATACGCGCTCTCAACGTTCTCCGGCAGATCCAGCGTCTGCGTAATCTGGTCCGTCGTGGTGTTCAGCGTGCCGGCATCGCCGCCGGTTCCGTTCACCGGAATCACCATGTCCGGCGTTCGGGGCGCGGGGTTGCGGAAGTCGGCCGGGTAGAATTCCAGAGCGGCGTTGGCGTAAATGATGCCGTTGTAGACCACGCCGTTATAAGTCCCCACGAAATTGCCGATGTTGGCTTCACCGGTTTGCGTGGCCCTGAAGATCGGCGTCAGATCGGTCACATCGCGTTCCACATGCCACGACGGGCTCAGCGCTTTGCGCGGCTCGGCGGTTGTCCCGTAGTAAATGCTGGCTTGGCCAAGATAAAACGCGGCCGTGCGGTCGTACTGGCGGCCTGCGGTCACGGTGAAGTCCGCGGTAAAGACCACCTTCGACCACGGTCCGGAACAACGTTTCGGCGGAGTGTAGGTAAAGCTCTTCAGATTGAAGTCGGCAAATTCCAGGTTCTGAAACAGCGAGACGACGCAGGGCTTGGTGGTGGGGCGAGGAACTGTGGGCTCCGCCGTCGCGGGATTGGACGATCCGACCTGCGGATAGGTGGGTACCAGCACAACCTGCGCGCGCATCGGCGTGGCCGAGACGAGCGTCAGTACGGCGGCAGCGGCGAGCGTGCGTCCGATGCCGAGGATGAATCCAGAGGACCTTGCCATGGGGTTTTCCCTCCGTCCTCCGCGCGTGACCTGAGGATTTCCGGGTCCATCGCGCTCCCGCGCCGATCTCTGCAGGAGCACACCGAAAATACAGTTGCGCCGGAGAACGCTCATCTAGAGCGCGGAAAGCATACCATAATCGATCAAATTGTTGGTCAAGTGATCATATTTTGCCGCCAACGTGGTGATCCTGCCGCCCAGGCAGCCTCGCGCCCTGCATCCTGTACCCTGCTTTTATGTCCCGGGGATTCTTCCTCACTTTCGAGGGGCTCGATGGCTCCGGCAAATCCACCCAGCTCCGCAAGCTCGCCGCGCACCTTGAATCCCAGCATCACCCCGTCACGGTGACGCGCCAGCCGGGAGGCACGCGCATCGGGGACCGCATTCGCGCATTGCTGCTCGACTCGAAGACCGAGGCTCTGGCGCCGATGACCGAACTCGGCCTCATGTTCTCCGACCGCGCCCAGGCCATTGCGGAAGTCATCCGTCCTGCGCTCAATCGCGGCCGGATCGTGTTGTGCGACCGCTTCACCGACTCCACCGAGGCTTACCAGGGAGGCGGACGCCAGCTCGGCAGCGAAATTGTCCGGCGCCTGCACGAGGACATGTGCGGCGGCCTCGATCCTGACTTCACCATCCTTCTTCTTCCCAGCTTCGAGCGTTCCCTGGCCCGCGCGCGCCGGCGCAACAAACGCTCCGCCACCGACGAGAACCGCTTCGAAACGGAGGACGAAGCCTTTTACCGGCGCGTGTATGAGAAATATTGTGAAATTGCTGCACGGGATTCGCATCGCGTCACGGCAATCGAGGGCGACCAGTCGATTGAGGCGATCCATCGCCAAATCGCCAACATCGTCGAACAGCGAATCCGTGAAGTTGTGCCCGCTGGCTAAGGTACGCTGCTCCGGCGAGCCGAGGGTGTCCATTACCGGACAGCAATTTCCGCAATCGACCACCGGCGCCGTCCCGCCATCTTCCACTTCCAGCCCCAGGTCGCACAACATAAAGGGTTTGAATCGAGACCCCAAGTGGCGCGGCAGATGCACATATCCCTGATCAATGGATATCGCTCGCCCTGACATTCGGAAAAAAAAGCTTCGCCGGCAGATCGTCGTGCTGGCCATCGTTGCCGTCGGCGTCACTGCCGCCGCATGGGCGGTGATGAGGCTCAAACCGGCCATCCCCTCCGTCGATGCCAGCACCGTCTGGCCCGGAACCGTCAAGCGCGGGGACTTTACCGTCAACGTGCGCGGCCTCGGCACCCTGGTTCCTCGGGAAGAAAGCATCAAGCTCATCCCGGCACAGACCGACGCGACCATCGTCGCCATTCGCGTGCTGCCTGGCCAGCCCGTCAAGCCCGACACGGTCCTGCTGGATATGCAGGATCCGCAGCTCCAGCAGGTGCTGGTGGGCGCGGAGGCGACACTCGAGGGGGCGCAGGCCGATTACAAGAGTCTGAACGCGACGCTGCAGTCGACCATCATGGGCATGAAGTCCGCCGCGGCCGCCGTCAACGCGCAGTACAGCCAGGCAAAGATGCAGGAAGAGATCGACAAGCAGCGCTATGCGCTCGGCGAGATCAGCGGCATCCAGTACGAGCAGTCGAAAAACAATTTCGATCAGCTCACCCAACAGCAGAAGATCAGCCAGGAGCAGCTCGAAGTCAATCAGAAGGCGATCGAAGTCCAAATGGCCTCGTCCCAGACGAAGATCGATTCGGCAAAGGCCCAGCTCGATCTTTATCACCAGCAGGAAGCGGCACTGCATGTCACGGCCGGGATTTCCGGCATCCTGCAGCCGCTGGCCACCCCGGTGCAGGTTGGCCAGCACGTGACGGCCGGGACCTCGGTCGCCGAGGTCGTCATGCCCAACCAGCTCAAAGCAGCGCTGCAGATCGCCGAAACCCAGGCGCATGACATCCAGCTCGGGCAGCCGGCCGAGGTCGACACGCACAACGGCATCGTTCCCGGCCATGTTTCCAGAATTGATCCCTCCGTATTGAACGGAACGCGTACCGTTGACGTAACACTGGATGGGCCGCTGCCCGAAGGGGCTGTGCCACAACTGAGCGTCGATGGAACGATCGATCTGCAGCATTTGCACGATGTGCTGTACGTGGACCGGCCGGCGTTCGGCAATCCGTACTCGACCATCAGCCTCTTCAAGTACGACCCCAGCGGCAAAACGGCCACCCGGGTACAGGTGAAAGTGGGCGGAGCTTCGGTGACCGAAATTCAGATTCTCCAGGGACTGCAGGAAGGCGATCGCGTGATTCTTTCCGATATGTCCCGGTATGATGCCAACGACAAGGTACGTCTCGACTAACTGCAATGCCACACATCATGAAGGATGAGGAGAGCACGATGGAAAATAATCAGGCGTTGATTGAGATTGAAGGTCTCACCAAGGTCTTTTACACCGATGAGATCGAGACGCACGCGCTGTCCGGCGTTCACATGAAGATCGATAAGGGCGAGTATGTCGCCATCTCCGGTCCGTCGGGCTGCGGCAAATCAACGCTGCTTTCCATCATCGGCCTGCTCGACACGCCCACCGGCGGCAGCTACACGCTCAACAGCCATGCGGTCGAGAACCTGAACTTCTCCCAGCGCTCCCGCATCCGCAATCAGGAGATTGGGTTCATCTTCCAGAGCTTCAACCTGATCGGTGACCTGACGGTATACGAAAATGTCGAGCTGCCTCTGACCTACCGCTCCGGTATGTCATCGGCAGAACGCAAGCGGCGCGTGCAGGAATCGCTGGAGCGCGTCAGCATGGCGCATCGCATCCGCCACTATCCCTCGCAGCTCTCCGGCGGTCAGCAGCAGCGCGTCGCAGTCGCCCGCGCGCTCGCCGGTTCACCGTCCATCCTGCTCGCTGACGAGCCCACTGGCAACCTCGACTCGCGCAATGCGGAAGCAGTGATGGAACTGCTTCAGAACCTCCATCGCGAGGGCGCGACCATCTGCATGGTGACGCACGATCCGCGCTTCGCGCGCCACGCCGATCGCCAAATTCACCTCTTCGACGGCAAGGTTGTCGCCGAGGGCGAGGCTCTGGAACAGGTTCTCGAAACGAAGTAACCGAATCGGCCGCGCCTCGCGCTCGCGCTTGTCGACGGTTGACGTGTGCCTTCAAACCAATCAGGGATGTACCCAATGATCCAGCTAAGAAATGTCGAACGCAGTTACAAATCCGGCGCGGGCCAAACCTGGGTTTTGCGCCGCATCAGCCTGGATATCCAGGAAGGCGAGTTCCTCACCATCATGGGGCCCTCCGGCGCGGGTAAATCCTCGCTGCTCAATGTGCTGGCTCTCCTCGATGATCAATGGCTCGGCGAATATTGGTTCAAGGACGAACCGATCCACAAAATGAACCGCCGCCAGCGCGCCGAAATGGCCAAGCGCCACATCGGAATGGTCTTTCAGAGCTATCACCTGCTCGACGATCTCACCGTCCAGGAGAACATCGACCTTCCCCTCTCTTACAAGGACATGCCGCGCGCGCAGCGCCAGGGCTTAGTCGCCGATACTCTCGATCGCTTCAACATCGTCGGCAAAAAAGATCTCTTCCCTTCCCAGCTCTCCGGTGGACAGCAGCAACTGGTCGGCATCGCCCGCGCTGTCATTCACAAACCAGGGCTGCTGCTGGCCGACGAGCCAACGGGAAATCTGCATTCCAGCCAGGCAAAGGAAATCATGGAGCTGTTTCGCGAACTGAACCAGCAGGGCACCACCATCGTGCAGGTGACCCACTCTGAGGTGAATGCGAGCTTCGGCTCACGCATCATCGAGCTGCGCGACGGCTGGATGGTCGCCGATACATCCAACCCCAATTTGAGCGTGGAGGTCACCGCATCGTGACCCAGGCTCGGTGGCATCAGCGATTCTCGGCGGCCATCCTGTGCGGTTTGCTGGGCCCGGCCGGGCTCGGTCAGAGCCAGAGCCAGCCGGCGCCGCCGCCCCAATCCGGGCCTGCGACGCAGCAGCAGTCGGTTCCCGCAGCGCCCACGCCGGCCGCGCAGCCCGCCGCGCCTACCCTGGCGCAACAGATCCAGCAGTCGCAGCAGCCGGTCGCCCAGCAGCAGCCTTTCCACGTGACCATCCCCCACCAGCGGAATCCCTTCGACGCCTATCGGCCGACCATCGCGCCGCCGGTGAATCTGCAGAACTCGCCGCGGCTCCAGTCGCTCATGCGCGACGGCAAGCTCTACATCTCGCTCCAGGATGCGATCGCCCTCGCCATTGAGAACAACCTCGACCTCGCCTACGCCCGCTACATGATGCCGACAGCCCAGACTGACCTGGCTCGCACCCTCGCCGGCGGCGTGGCCAACGGCGTGAATACGGGAGTGGTGTCGTCGTCGACGCAGGGTGGCCTGAGCACAGGCTCCACCCCGTCGGGCGCCGGTGGACAGGGTAGCTCGGGCGCAGGGGCAGCGGGTGCTGGCGGCCTCGTGCAATCGACCCTCGGCGAAGGCACCTTCGTCGAGCCCTTCGATCCCGTGTTCAGCGTGAAGGCGCTCGTCGATCACACCAAGACCCAGGAAGTGAACACCATTCAGTACGGTGTGCCGCTCTATGAGCAAAACACTGTGGGTTTCGGCACGGCCTACCAGCAGTATTTCGCTACCGGCACGGGAGTCAACTTCCAGCTGAGCGGTGAGCGCCAGGCGACCAACAGCCCGGAAAGCATCGTCAACCCCAATACGTTTCTGAGCTACCAGCTCACGCTGACGCAGCCGCTTCTGGCCGGATTCGGCCCGGGCACGAACAAGCGCTGGATCCGCATCGCGAAGAAAAACCTGCAGCTCACCGACTACGCCTTCAAGGCGCAGGCCATCGCGACCATCACCGGCGTCGAGGATATTTACTGGAATCTGGTCGGCGCCTATCAGGATGAGCAGATCAAGGAACAGTCTCTCAACTTTGCCAACCAAACGCTCACTTCCGATCAAAAGCAGCTGGAGCTGAAGGCTGTTCCCGCCATGCAGGTGATGACCGACCAGTCGGCCGTGGCGACCGCCGAGGGCAACCTCACGGTTTCCCGCGCCACTCTGGAGGGTGCGGAAATCAACCTGAAAAATGCGCTGACGAAATCCGACGATCCGACCATCGATGACATGCCGGTCATTCCGCTCGACATGATCGGTCCCTCGGATCCGAATGCCGGCAAGTCGATCGACGATCTCATTGCCGAGGCGGAGAAGAACCGGCCGGACGTCGCGCAGGATCAGATCGCCATGCAGGTGCAGCAGCAGGAACTGAAGGCCATCAATAACGAGTTGCTGCCCTCTCTGAACGCGTATGGCTTGTTCGCCGGTTATGGCACCGGCGGTCCCCTGAACCCGAAGTGCGACCTCGATGGATTCTGTACGACGGACCTTCCCCACACTACACCGGGCGTGCTGGCAGATGCGTTCAATTACTCGTCGCCGGAATATCAGGTCGGCTTGACGCTCAATCTCACCATCCGCAACCGGCTGGCGAAGGCTGACCAGTACCGCGCGCAACTGAACTACCGGCAGGCCCAGATCGCGTACGAGCAGCAGAAGAAGAACATCCGCTTCGACGTGCGCAACTCACAGTTCTCGCTCCAGCAGGCCCAGGCCCACGTGGATGCTGCCCAGAAGGCAAAGGACCTCGCACAGCGCACCTTCGACATCACCAAACAGGAGCAGCAGCTGGGCGCGAAATCGAGCCTCGATACCCTCAATGCCCAGAGCGCCCTGGCCGTGGCGGCGTCGGCGCTGGATGCGGCGCAAACTGCCTATGAGATTGCCAAAGTCGATATCGACCGCGCCACCGGCGAGACCCTGGACCGAACCGGGGTTTCCATCGATGACGCTAAAACCGGCGTGGTCACCCACGCACCGTAAGATGGATATCGGTTTCGGTAAACGTAACCCGCCGCCCGCAAACAGTCAGGGCTATCGGCTTTATCGCTGACCGCTTGAACGCTGACCATCGCATCGCTAACCGCTTCGTAGCTACGTCAAATGTCCACTGCCGTCCAACTCGTCAGCACCGATACCGGCCGCGAGCCGCTCGCGCCCAACATCCTCATTGCCGACGACCAGCCGCATATCCTCGATGCCCTTGAGCTGCTGCTCGAGCCGGAAGGCTTTCGCATCGAAAAGGCGACCTCGCCGTACATGGTGCTCGATGCGCTCAAGTCAGCGACCTTCGACGCGCTCCTCCTCGACCTGAACTACACCCGCGACACCACCTCCGGCCGCGAAGGCCTCGACCTGCTCTCGCAAATTCGCTCCCACGAATCGCAGCTCCCGGTTATCGTGATGACCGCGTGGGCCAATGTCGAATTGGCCGTCGAAGCCATGCGCCGCGGCGCCAACGACTTCATCCAGAAGCCCTGGGACAACGCGCGCCTCCTCACCATCCTGCGCACCCAAATCGATCTCTACAATGCCGTCCGCCGCGCCCAGCGGCTCGAAGCTGAGAATCGCCTGCTGCGGGCCGCCAACCTGCCGGAGATGATCGCCACCGCGCCCGCCATGCAGCCGGTGCTCGCGACCATCACCCGCATCGGGCCCTCCGACGCCAGCGTGCTCATCACCGGAGAGCACGGCACCGGCAAAGAAGTCGTCGCGCAAACGCTGCATGCTCTTTCAGCACGCGCGTCCCGCTCCCTCGTTGCCGTCAATACCGGCGCGCTCCCCGAAGGGACATTCGAAAGCGAGCTTTTCGGCCACGTCAAAGGCGCGTTCACCGATGCCCGCTCAGAGCGCATTGGCCGCTTCGAGCTGGCTGAGGGCGGCACGCTCTTCCTCGACGAGATCGCCAACGTCCCAATTCGCCAGCAGGCGAAGCTGCTGCGCGTGCTTGAATCCGGCGAGATGGAGCGCGTAGGATCGTCGAAAACGCGCCGCGTCAACGTGCGTATCATCTCCGCCACCAACGCCGACATCCGCGCCGAAGTCGAAGCCCAGCGCTTCCGCGCCGATTTGCTCTTTCGCCTCAATACCGTCGAAATTCACCTGCCGCCGCTGCGCGAACGCCGCGAAGACATTCCGCCGCTGGCCGCTCATTTCCTCGCCCGCTACGCCCAGCGCTATCGCAAGCAGGTCAACGGCATCGATCCCGCTGCTATCCAGCTCATGCTGCACTACGCCTGGCCGGGCAACGTCCGCGAGCTCGATCACACCATCGAGCGCGCTGTCCTCATGTCGCGCGAAGACGTGATCGAAGTCTCCGACCTTGGTCTCTCGCCGGCCCGCGTCTCCACCCAGGCGCTCGAAGAGATGAGTCTCGAGTCCGTGGAGAGTATCCTCATCCGCAAAGCCCTCTCACGCTGCAATGGCAACGTGAGCCAGGCGGCAGAAGCCCTCGGCCTCAGCCGCGGGGCGCTCTACCGGCGGATGGAGAAATATGGGATCTGAGCCTCGGGCGCGTCGCCAAAACGCCCTCGATCCGCTCCGCGTTCCCCCGTCCCTGCGCTGCCGGCATTGCAATCTGTGCCCTCCTGGCTGTTCACTGATCTCTGATCGCTGAACGTATGGCGCAACCGCCCCATCGACGCAAAGCCAAACGCCAGAGCCTCTCCTTTGAGGCGCGCCTGCGCATTTTCTCGACGATTGCGGCCGTCGTCCTTCTTGGCCTGGTCGCTGCCCTGCTTGAGCTGCTGCACGTCTCCGCCGGGCCCCTGTTTGCCACCATCGGCGTTCTGCTGCTGGTCCTGCTGTTCGTTTTCGCCGCGTTTATCGAAGAAGCCGTGCGCCCCATCCAGACGCTGGCCAATGTCGTTGCCGCGCTCCGCGAAGAGGACTACTCCTTCCGCGCCCGAGGCGCCAGCCGCGAAGATGCCATGGGCCAGCTCTCGCTCGAGATCAACGCCCTCGCGGACACCCTCCAGGCGCAGCGCGTCGGGGCCCTCGAAGCGGTCGCGCTCCTGCGCCGCGTCATTGCCGAAATGGACGCGCCGGTCCTCGCCTTCGATCAGAACGCCCGTCTGCGTCTGCTCAATCCCGCGGCCGAGCGCTCCTTCGGCCTCCAGCAGCCGCGCGATCTTGGAAAGTCCGCCGCCGATCTGGCGCTCGCCGCCCTGCTCAATCAGCCCAGCGAAGCGATCCTGCCCCCGGAAGCTCAGGCCAGCTTGCCGCGCACCGCGCAACGCGGCACGCAGGAGCATGCCGCCCGCTGGATGATCCGGCGCTCCAGTTTCCGCCAGCGCGGCGTGCCGCACACGCTCGTCGTCCTCTCCGACGTCGGCACCGCGTTGCGCGAAGAAGAACGGCTGGCCTGGCGGCGGCTCATTCGCGTCATCGGCCATGAAATCTCAAACTCGCTCACACCCATCAAGTCCATCGCCGGAAGCCTGCGCTCCCGCCTGCTGCCGCCGCACACGAATGGAGCGGAATCCGCCGCGGCTGCTGCTCCGGCCAGGCCCGAAGCCGTTGCAGGCGGCTCCGCTCGCCGCGGGCCGTCGCCCGCGCCCGGCTTCGATCGCGATCTGCAGCGCGGCCTTTCCGTCATTGAGAACCGCGCCGACTCGCTGAACCGCTTCGTCCAGGCCTATCGCCAGCTCGCTCAGCTCCCCGCCCCGGTTCTCAGGCGCGTGCCTCTCCTGCCGCTCCTCGAGCGCGTGGTCTCGCTCGAAATTCGCCTCGACGTCCGCATTCTTGCCGCGCCGGAGGTCGACCTGCTCGCCGATCCCGACCAAATCGAGCAGCTTTTCATCAACCTCCTGCGTAACGCCGTGGAAGCAGCTACCGCCTGCGCCGGCGAAAACTCCGACGTCGCCGAAATCTTTGCGCCCTGCGCCCCGGAAGTCACCCTGCATGCCACCGAAGAGGGTGACCTCGTCTCCATTCAGATCGAGGACAACGGCCCAGGCCTTGCCAATCCAGAGAATCTCTTCGTTCCTCTTTACACGACCAAGAAATCCGGCTCCGGCGTCGGCCTCGCCCTGGCTCGTCAAATCGTCGAAGCCCACGGCGGCGCCATCACCCTGCGCAATCGCGCCGGCAAACCAGGATGTTTAGCTGAGGTCAGGATTCCCGTCGCCGAACGCGCGCGGACCTGACACACCTGAGGCGCTGACATCGCTCAACGCTCGGCAGCGGCCGTCTTCGCTTGTCTCTCGAACCACGTGATCGCATCGTCCATGCCCACGCCCTTCTTCGCGGAGACCTTCAGGATCTCCATCCCCGGCCGCACGCGATGGATATTCGCCATGGCTGCCGCCAGATCGAACTCCGCGGCAGCGGCCATGTCCATTTTTGTAATCAGCGCCACGTCGGAGGTGTTAAAGATCGTCGGATACTTGAGCGGCTTGTCTTCGCCTTCCGTCGCTGAGAGCAGCACCACCCGCGCCTGTTCGCCCAGATCGTAACTCGACGGGCAAACCAAATTGCCGACATTCTCGATGAAAAGAAAATCCAGCTCATCGAGCTTCCACCCCTCAAGCGCGGCCCCCACCATCTTTGCGTCCAGGTGGCATACGGTTCCCGTCGTGATCTGCCGCACTTGCGGGCACGCGCGTGCCAGGCGGTCAGCATCGTTGTCTGTAGCCAGATCGCCCACCAGCGCGGCGATCCGGTAGTTAGCGCGGAGCCGGACCATCAGGTTTTCGAGAAACGTCGTTTTGCCCGAGCCCGGGCTGGAGACAAAGCTGATGACGCAAACGCCCGCCCCGCGGAACCGCTCCCGAAGCTCTCGCGCCAGCACGTCGTTTTCCTTCAGGATCCGGGCGCGTACTTCGACGAGCCGCGGCTGCGTCGTCACGAATCGATCTCCAGGGAGGTCAGCTCCAGTTCTCTGCCGCTTAGGATCACCTGTTCCGGCGTGACGCAGTCGGGGCACAGAATCTCCTGAATCTGCGGCGACCGCGTGCACCCGCACGAGGGGCACCGGACCAGCAACGGCACGCTCTCAATCTCCAGCTGCGCTTTCGCGAACGGCGTTCCTTCGCGTGCGATCTCCCACGCGAACCGCAGCGCTTCGCAATCCACCCCGGAGAGAACGCCGATCTTCACCTGCGCAGAGGTCACCGTTCCCGGATGCCGCGCGGCTGTTTCCTCGATTCGTTCGATCATGCTCAGCGCAATCGACAACTCGTGCATTCCATCCTTTCGCCTTGCATCCCATCAGCAGATGCGCGGAAGCTGCTCGCCGAACAGGACATCGACCACGCGCGTGCCGCCGACGGAAGTCTTCATCAGCACCATCCCTGCCGGCTGCTCCACCACCTCGCCGAGGAGGCAGGCGTCAGCACCCAATGGGTGACTCTTCATCGCGGCCAGCACACGGTCCGCAATCTCTGGCGCGACGATTGCCACCAGCTTGCCTTCGTTCGCGACGTAGAGCGGATCGAGGCCGAGCATCTCGCAGGCCCCGCGCACTGCATCCCGCACAGGAATCTGGTTCTCCCGCATCACCATTCCCACATGAGATCGCACTGCAATTTCGTTCAGCACCGTCGCCACGCCGCCGCGCGTTGGATCGCGCATCACCCGAATGCCAGGCAGCCCCTGGTTTCGGTCCCCGCCGGCCGCCTCCGCCGCGTCCAGCATCACCCGCACCAAATCGTGCAGCGCGGCGCAGTCGCTGGCCAGGGCGCTCTCGAATTCCAGCCCCTCGCGCTGCGACAGAATCGTGATGCCGTGGTCGCCGATGTACCCGCTCAGCAGAATCTTGTCGCCGGGGCGGGCGCGATCGGCCGAGAGTTGCGTCGGGCGATCGACGAGGCCGATGCCCGTCGTCGTGATGAAAACCTTGTCGCCCTTGCCGCGATTCACTACCTTCGTGTCGCCGGTCACCAGTTGCACGCCGGCATTTTGCGCGGCCAGCGCCATGGAATCCACCACGCGCGCCAGCTCGTTCGCAGGCAGCCCTTCTTCCAGAATGAACGCCGCCGCCAGATACAGCGGCTTCGCCCCGCCCACCGCCAGGTCGTTCACGGTTCCATTGATGGCCAGCGTGCCGATGTCGCCGCCCGGGAAAAAGATCGGCGTCACGACGAAGGAATCCGTCGTGAAGGCCAGCCGCGCACCGCCGATTTCCAGCACGGCCTGATCGTCCATCCGGTCGAGCGTGGGATTGCGGAATCGGCTGACGAATACTTTGTCGATCAGCTCAGCCGAAAGTTTGCCGCCGCTGCCATGGCCCAGCACGATCTGAGGGTGGTCGAAAATTGGCAGGGGGCACGCGCCGAATGGTCCCGAAGCGGCACCCGGCGCAACCCCCGAGTTGGATTCCTCTGCGCGATCGTCCACTTTGCTCGCGCTCATCCGCGCCTGTCTCCCAGGCTCACCAGATCGGAGTCCTTCAGGTGGCGTCCATAAGCGTAATAGGCCGCACAGGCGCCTTCGGCGGAAACCATGGTTGCGCCCAGCGGATGCTGCGGCGTGCACTCCGTTCCAAACGCCGGGCAATCATGCGGCTTCTTGATGCCCTGCAGGATGAGCCCCGAGATGCAAACAGCGGGCTCCTGGGTGTCGATGGCCGTGACGCTGAACCGCTCCTCGGCGTCGAACTCCCGGAATTCGTCGCGCAGCCGGAATCCGCTGCCTGGAATGTTGCCCACGCCGCGCCACTTGCGGTCGCTCACCTCGAAGACTTTGGCGATGAGCTCCTGCGCCGGACGATTGCCGCCCCGCGCCAGCACGCGCGAATACTGGTTTTCCACTTCGCCGCGTCCCTGTTCGAGCTGCTCAATCACCATCAGCACGCCTTCCAGAATGTCCAGCGGTTCGAAACCGGCGACCACGATGGGAACATGAAAGCGTGCAGCCAGCGGCTCGTATTCCGCATAGCCGACCACGGCGCAAACGTGACCTGGCCCCAGAAATCCCTGCACGCGGTTTTCCGGCGAACTGAGGATCGCTTCAATCGCCGGCGGGACGAGCACATGCGAGACGAGCAGAGACACGTTCTTCATCCCCCCCTGCCGCGCCCGCCACGCAAGCATCGCATTGGCCGGAGCCGTCGTTTCAAAGCCAATCGCGAAGAAGACCACCTGCTTGTCCGGATTCGCTCGCGCAATCTTCAGGCAGTCGATGGGTGAATACACGACGCGCACGTCGCCGCCCAGTGACTTGATGCTGAACAGGTCCCCGTCCGATCCCGGCACGCGCAGCATGTCGCCAAACGAGCAGAAGATGACCTCGGCGCGCCGCGCAATCGCGTGCGCCTTGTCAATCATCTCCAGCGGCGTCACGCATACCGGGCAGCCCGGCCCGTGCACCAGTTCGACGCCTCTCGGCAGCAGGTGGTCGATCCCGTTCTTCACGATGGAGTGGGTCTGGCCGCCGCAGACCTCCATGATGACCCACGGTTTGGTCTGCACCTTGCAGATGCGCTCCACCAGCTTCGCCGCAATATCGCCATCGCGATACTCGTCGATGTATTTCACGATTCCCTCCTGCGGCTCTCCTCGATTTCGGGAATCTCCAGCTCCGACAGCTGGTCCAGTTCGGCTAATGCTTCGTAGGTCCGCCGTGCTTCCTCTTCGTCGACGCGGCTGATCGCGAATCCGACGTGCACCAGCACGTATTCGCCCACCTGCGTCTCGGGCACATAGTCCAGGCACGCTTCGCGCGTGACGCCGCCAAACTGCACGCGCGCCATGTGCATCCCCTCATGCGAGTAGGTTTCGACCACTTTGCCCGGAATCGCCAGACACATTGGCTTGCACTCCTGCCTTCAACGCGGCTCAATTACGATCGCTGCCGTAGCCCCATCATAGGGACGATGGACACCCGCCACGTGTGATATCCGTCATATCCGTTTCCCCCTTTGACGGCTTGGCTCTTCCCGCGAAACCGGCCGGACCGCTTCCGCGAGAGTCCCTGGTCAAGCCAGCCTGCTATATCCGTCTTTGCGATGCACCCTACGCTGGCAAAATGGGGCTGTCAAACTCCGGAGGCCGTCCAGACAGGCAATCCACAAAGAGTCGGTGCGCCGGCCAGCAGGCGCGCCTCGCATGGATTCGCACCCCGCAAACCGACCATTTACGATGGAACACAAGCCGATGTTTCCTCGCCCTTTCCGATCATTCCGCCGCCTCTCAATGGCCGCTCTTTTTCTGAGCCTGGCCGCCACGCTCTGCGCCCAGACAGAGACACAGCCCCAGCACCAGCTCTATCAATTCTATGGCGGATACAGTTTCCTCTCGAACTGCCCCAATGGCACGCCAGGAGCCCGCCACGCCCTGAACGGATGGAACGGCTCACTGGCCATGTTGGATTGGCATCATTTACGGTTCAAGATCGATGTGGATGGCTACTCCGGAACAAACCTGGGCGCCGGGCAGAATCTGATGGTCATCACCGCCGGGGGCGAATACGGAAGGAGATTCGGCCCGGAGTATGCCTTCGTCGAGGGATTGATGGGCGATGCCAGCCTCAATCACCACTGGGGAGACAATCAGGCCACTGGACAGACCGCTTCGTTCGCGACCCTGGTCGGCGGCGGCTTCGACACTCCCCTGCGCAAGCGCCTTTCGCTGCGCGTGCTGGCCGACTTCCAATATATGAACTTCAACGCGGACATTCTTTCCGTCCCTTCAACCACCCCGATCTATCCGTCCCCCGTGCACCATCTCCCGAATTTCTTCGGCCGCGTCGGCGCAGGCCTCGCCTGGAGCTTCTAGTACCTTTTGCCGGGCCCTGCGTAACCACCGAAGCTATGGCGTGTCGTTGACGAGTTTGCCCTGTAGGTCCCGCACCTCGACGGGTCCGATACCGGCGTCCTTCAGACCCGCCTCGATTTTGGCGCGGTCTCCTGCGGCAACCAGAATCATTTGATCGGGGTGCAGATACTGTCGCGCGGCGCGTGCAATATCGGCCTGCGTAATGGCCTCATACCGCGCAGGCAGCGTGGCGTAGTAATCGAGCGGCCGGTCGTCTTTAAAGAGATCCGCCATCGCGTAGGTGATCGATCTTGTGGACTCAAACTGGCCAGGGAGAGAGCGGATCGAGGCTTCCTTCGCTGCCGCCAGTTCGGCCTCGGTGGAAGGATGCTGCGGGAATTTGCGCAACTCCGCCATCAGTTCCTTCGCAGCCGGCGCGGTGACGTCAGTGCGCACCAGGCTGCCGGCACCGAAGATGCCGCCGAGTCGGTAATTGAGAAAATTAGAAGATGCGCCGTATGTGTAACCATGCTCCTCGCGCAGATTCATGTTGATCCGGCTCCCAAAGCTGCCCCCCAGCGTGTAATCGAGCACGTCGAGCAAGTCGGCCTCCGGAGAGCTGGCGGGAACGCCAAAGCCGTAGGCGATGATTTCGGTCTGAGGAGCTCCCGGCTTGTCCACGATCACCACATGGGTCCGTGGTGCAGGCGGCAATGCCGGCGCCTGCCCCGGAGGCATTGACGGTGCTGTCCACCTGCCGAAGTCCTTCCCAGCCAGCTTCTCCGCCTCCGCGCGGGCGATATCCCCAGCCAGCACCAGCGCTGAGTCAGCCGGCCCGTACTGCGCGTGATAGAACTCCGAGATGTCAGCGGCCTTGATGCTGCCCACGCTCTCGGCGGTTCCCCGCGACGACCGGCCGTAGGGGTTCTCATCTCCAAAGAGCAGGCGCATCCCCACCCGCGACGCCATGCTGCGCACGTTATCGCTCTCCTGTGCGATGCTCACCAGCCTTTGCTTCCGCCGGCGCGCCACATCGTCATCGCGGAATCCAGGATGCTCGGCAACGTCGGCGAGCAACGCGAGTCCTTCCGCCGCATGGGAGGACAGCAGACTCGTCGCGAGGAAACCGGTGTCCTGGTTCGCCCCCGACGAGATCTCTGTGCCGATCTTCTCGGCGTCATCGGCCAGTTGGGTATGGTCCCGCGACACGGTCCCGTCGCCCATCAGTTGCGCGGTCAGCGTCGCCAAACCGCTTTTGCCGGCTGGATCGTAGAAGCTGCCGGCCCGCGTCACCAGCTGCATGCTCACAACCGGCAAAGCGTGATCTTCCACCAGCAGCACCTTCATCCCATTCTTGAGCGTGAACTCCGTGGGCACAGGCAGGTGCAATGCCGGTGCGGGTCCGGCAACAGGCTGATTTTTGCGCCAATCCTGCGCGGCCTCAAACTGCGGCGTGTAAGGATCGACATTCTTCACGTTCGCATCTGTGTCGGCAGGGCTGCGCGGCACGTCATCCAAAACCTTTTTGCCGGGAACGCAATAGACCACCACGGCAGCATCTTTCGTGAAGTACTTTCGCGCCGCGGCCTGCGCTCTGGCGGCCGTGACCGCCTCGGTCATCGCAACGTCTTTCGGCAGGAAGCCGGGATCTCCGGTGTACTGGTTGTAGGAATCGAGCGTATCGGCAACACCGCCGAATCCGCCGAGCCGCTGCAGCCCGCTGATCTTTTGCGTCAGTGCCAGCGCCTTTGCCGCTTCCACCTCTTCAGCCGTGGGACCGTCCTGCTGCAGCTTCCCCACTTCACTCCAGAACGCGGCCTCCAGATCTTCCAGCTTCACCCCTGGCTTTGCGGTGATGAAGCACTCGGCGATTCCTGTGAGCTTCAGCGGCCGCACATAGCATGCGACGTCTTGCGCCGTCTGCGCCTTATACGCGAGCGCCTCGTCCAGGCGGCTGACCTGGGATGCGCCCAGAGCGAACATCGCCGTGTACACCGCATAGGACTCCGGCGTATACGCTGCGGGCGTAAGCCAAGCCACGGTCAGCTGCGGCAGCTTCACCGTGTCGGTCACCGTCGCCCGGCGCTGTGACGTAATCGCCGGCGTGGTCGCCGTCACCGGAGCGGACCCGGGACCGCGCGGAATCGGTCCAAAATACTTGAGCAGTAGGGCATGCAGCTGCGATGGATTGAAGTCGCCCGCAATCGCAATCGAGGCATTATTCGGCGTGTAGTACTCCTGGTGAAAGTCGCGAACATCGGCCAGCCGCGACGATTCAATATCGGCGTGACTGCCAATCACATCGCCGTAATAAGGGTGATCTTGAGGAAAGAGCATGTGGAAGACCTGTTCGCGGGCGACATAGTAGGGCTGCCCTTCGCCTTGCCGGCGCTCGTTGCGGACGACGTCTTTCTGATTCGTCAGCAGGGTGCGATTCAGTCCCTCCATGAGAAAGCCCATCCGGTCGCTCTCGAGCCACAAGGCGAGTTCCAGTTGGTTGGCAGGCATCGTCTCGAAGTAATTCGTCCGATCGAAGTCCGTGGTGCCGTTCACGTCGGTCGCCCCGGCCGCCTGCACAATCCGGATGTGCGCTTTCTCGCCCACATGCTCGGATCCTTCGAACATCATGTGCTCGAACAGGTGCGCGAAGCCGGTGCGGCCGGGGCGCTCGTTGAGCGGGCCAACGTGATACCAGAGGTCGATGGCCACTAGGGGCAGGCGATGATCTTCGTGAGTGATGACGGTGAGGCCGTTGGGGAGGGTGTATTTCGTGTAGAAGATTTGCGGTAGCTTCTGTGGTGCGGTGGAGGCCCCGATGGTGGACTGCGCGACGGCAGATGCCGGCAGGAGGGCGGCGAGAAGACAGTGAGCAAGGCGAAGTACTGGCTTCAAGGTAGTTCTCCTTCACAAAACAATCGCTGTTAGAGGATTTCAGAAGGATACGCTGCTGGATGCTGGCCGTGTTGGCTCATCCGGTCCACAGGACGATGGACCCGGCGGTTTCGCTCCAGGTCCGCGCAGGCGCGTGGCCTCAGCTTGAGCTTTTGAGGAGCGATGCGACTTTTCCTTCCCGCTTGTCAAGTCCCACACCTTCAAACGAAAGTAATGGCGCGTGATAACAAGGCACTTATACGCCAACTGACTCGAAGAAAGTTGGCGTGATTTGCCGCGAAACTTGGTATTCTGAACTTATAGGGTGAAAAAAGAAAAAGCCTCCTTCGGGAGGCTTTTCATTTTCTTCTCAGGATCTCTTCGCCTGGATTCACGCGCGTTGCGCGAATCTGCGGTGGGGTCATCCGGCTTCATCCACGGAAGACACTCCCATGCTGCATCCCGCACCATCGGCGTCACGGAAAATGCCGCCGCGGTCCTGCACGGCGAATCGATCGCCTTCCAGAGGCCCTCAGCAACTACCCTGCATCCCCCTTCTCACGGGAAATCCCCAATTTGAAGGCTTCAGGACTTACCTTGTTTTTTGGCAGTTCCACCCATGCGGCCTCAAACAAAAAATACACTTACCGGCAAACAAGGTACTTAACAAAGTTTTTACCGATTCGTTTTTTTTCTGAGAGACTTTCAACGGCCATTTTTCACTACAGCGCGCGAATTCATCCCTCCAGAAAAAGAGGCAGGCTTGCGCCTGCCTCTTTTCATGACCGGGATCCCCACCGATCCCGCCGCAGTGATGAAGTGAAGTTCCGTTTAGTGCTGGTCGTTGCTCGCCCGCACGACAGCGTGATTGATGGTGTCGACAAAATCACGAGCCGCGCTCTGATCGGGCATGGGCGACCGTCCGTTGAGGATCCCGCTGAACGAAACTTCCTGTCCGTACAGTTCTTTCGTTTCGCCGTGGTCCTGGTTCAGTTCTGCGCCGTTCAGGGTCGCTCCGATGTAAGCGCCTTTCGCGCGCGCGTAGCTCAGGATGGCGGCATTGTTGCCCACCGAGCCGGAACCTTCGCGGCCCACCGGGCCGGCCGCCGCGTCAACGCCCGCGCCGACTTTGAAGTGGCCTGACATCAGCGCCTGCATGCCGGAGTCATTCATGATCATCATCACGTAGCCCTGGACTTCGCCTCCGATCTGGGCGCCCCAGGTCGCGCCGGTCAGGTCGAATGGAGCCGGCGGACTCCACCGTCCATCCGACGTCTTGCACGTGGCCACGCCGGCGCCATGCTGTGCGCCAACGATGAACCCGCCCTTGACCATCTTTGGGATCACGGCCACACATTTGGCCCCGCGCAGTACGTCATCCGGGATGCCCGCCTGAGCCTGGGGGCCGGTGAGCTGGGTCATGAGTTGCGTAGCGTTCTGCAGTTCTGTATCGGCACGGCTTTGGCCGAGAGCGGGAATGGACACGGCAGCGGCAAGCGCTCCGGCGGCGAACAGGGCAAGTGATCTTTTCATACTCGTGCTCCTTCTTCTTTGGTTTGAGCGTTGATCGGATGAACCGCGGGCCGCACAGGCTGCCGTGCATGTCGCACGGCGCTCCAGGCCCTGACGGTAGGACTTCAGGCGCGGCGGTGGGGTTGTTCCCGCAAGTGCACATATGCAACGCGATTGCACATGTTTCTCGTCAGCCGAAAGGGGCTCCGGCGATGCGGCGGACTCGGATTCTGTATCGGCCTGTGTTATTCTCTGGATACGCTCAGTTGTTTGGTCGTGAGCCGTTCTCGCCTTCATCCGCCAGACCGCCCTCCCGTAATCTTTCCAGATCCCTCAGCGTAATGGCCCTTTGTCGTGTTTGTGTGTCCTGATGGACACCGGGCCAGGCTGCCGCGCCTCTGTTGAGCCGCATCGCAGCCGAAGACGTGAGTGTGTGGGTTGGATCTTGAATCGGCGCGTTGTCAGCGCTTCCCAGGCTTCCCTGCATAGAAAGAAGAAAGTTCTCGCCCGCAACCCTGCCATGGCAGAGCCGCAGGCCAGAAACACAGCCACTCCAGCGCCGTGCTGGACTCCATGGATGAGTGGGGAGACGATCTCTCCGTGATGGAGTCGCCGGCGAACCGGAGCACAGGAACCCCTTGAAACTTTTCTCTGAAATCCCTCTTTCGCCGGCCCTGCAGAAGCAGTTGGCCGACGCCAGTTTCATCACCCCGACCCCGGTTCAGGCCGGAGCCATTCCGCCCGCCCTCGAGGGCCGCGACGTCCTCGCGACCGCCCAGACCGGCACGGGCAAAACCCTCAGCTTTCTCATCCCTCTGATCGAGCGCATGCCCAAAGACGGACGGGGAGCCAGCGCCCTGGTTCTGCTGCCGACGCGCGAGCTGGCCATGCAGGTTCTGGAAGCTTATCGGCAACTGACGCGCAGTCAGGGCACGGCAGCGCTGGTCTGCGGCGGCCTCGCGGAAGGTCCCCAGCTTGAGGCGATCCGCCGGGGCGTGCGGCTCATCGTCGCTACGCCGGGCCGGCTCGAGGACTATCTCGACCGCAGGCTCGTCAACCTGAGCGGCATCAAAATCCTGGTTCTCGACGAGGTGGACCGCATGCTCGACATGGGCTTTAAGCCGTCGATCCGCCGCATCGCGTCCATCCTGCCGACGGACCGCCAGACACTCGCCTACTCTGCCACGCTCAGCCCGGAGATTCGCGAAGTGACGCGCGATTATCTGAAGGACCCGGTTCGTATCGAGATCGGCTCGGTGCTGAAACCGTCGCCGAACGTCGAGTTGCGCAGCTTCGAGGTACCCACCGACAAGAAGCAGGAACTGCTCGAGCATCTGCTGAGCGCGAACGACGGCAGTTTCCTGGTGTTTGTGCGGACGAAGCATGGCGCCGATCGCGTAGCCCGGCGCCTGGTGCGCTCCGGCCACGCGGCGACACCGATTCACGGCGACCGCTCGCAGTCGCAGCGGAATGCAGCTCTGCGCAGCTTTGCCCAGGGGCGGCATCGCGTCCTCGTGGCCACTGACGTGGCCGCACGCGGCATCGACGTCGCCGACGTGGCCCACGTGGTGAATTACGACATGCCCAAGGAGGCCGAGGATTTTGTGCATCGTGTCGGACGCACCGGCCGCGCCTCCAGCCTCGGCGTCGCTTCCACTTTCGCCGCGCCGGACGAGATCAATGCGCTGCGCAAAATGGAGCGCACCCTGGCGATCAGCACGAAGAAATTCCGCGTGCGTTCGAAGACCCATGCGGAGTCGCGCACGGCCTGAGGCAAAACACCTCCTGCGGAAAGGGTGCGCTAACCCGCGCACCCTCCCGGGTTGAGGCCCAACCATCCCTCGCTGTGCCCGGTACCCTTGGACGGCATCAGGTAAACACGGCCCGCATGAATCAGGCGCCCGGCCCAGCGTACAATTCCGCCCATCCCCCTCGCGCCAGGAGCGCTCCATGCCCTGCTCGGTGTTTGTCGGAATCAGTGTTGATGGTTTTCTGGCCCGGCCCGACGGCTCCGTCGATTTCCTCGACGTCGGCGGGAACACGCCCCATGGTTTCGAGGAGTTCTACGCGAGTATCGATGCCATCGTCATCGGCCGCAAGACGTTTGAATGGGTGCTGTCGTACTGCCAATCGCATGAAGCCTGGCCCTACGGCAAAAAGCGCGTGGTGGCTCTCAGCAGCCGCCCGCTCGATTTCAGCTCGCTCGCCAAGGCCAGCATCGAGCAGATGTCGGGGGAGCCGGCAGACATCGTCGCCAGGCTTTCGGCCAGCGGCGCTCAGCACTTGTATATTGACGGCGGCCTGACCATCCAGCGCTTCCTGCTCGCCGGTCAGCTCGACCGCCTCATCGTCACCTGCGTGCCGGTGCTCATCGGCCAGGGCGTCCCGCTCTTCGGCGCGCTGCCCGCCGACGTTTCTCTCCGCCACGTCGCCACGCGCACCTGGGACACCGGCCTCGTGCAGACGGAGTATCACATCGTGAAACCGTCATCATGTGTTCGCTGATGGATTCGGTCGCCGTGGAGTAGACTGAGGCGTTCTCACCCGCGGCTCTCGTCGTTCTCTTCTGTTGAGTTTCAGCACCACAACCTCGCCCTGGCTTTCCGGAGGTGTGCCGTGGAACATGCGAACGCATTCATTGGAAAACCGAATCAACCCTCCCCGGAGGAGATATCCATGGCTCTGGGAGCCAGCGAAGGAGCCTGGTCCCAGTTCCTCGCATGGATGGTCAGCGAACACGGAATCACGGCGCAGGAATGGAAATCGGTTTCAGCCAAATACGGGTGGTCGCTGCGGCTCAAAATGAAAGAGCGGACCATCGTCTATCTCGCCCCTTGCGATGGCTGCTTCACTGTGTCGTTCGTGCTCGGGCCAAAAGCCGTAGAAGCTGCGCATCAATCCGGTCTCCCAAACGCAGTGGTCGAGGCGATCGACAACGCTCCGCGCTATGCGGAAGGCACTGGCGTGCGCTTCACCATGAAACGAATTGCGGACCTCGCACCAGCGCGGAAGCTGGCGCTGATCAAAGTGGAGCACTGATACGCCGCTGTTCCCTGGCCGCAGGCCCCTGTATCCTGGAGAGATGAAAGTCGCCATCCTGGGATTTGGGACTGTGGGGTCCTCGGTCGCGCGCATTCTCTGCGATCTGCGCCCCGAAGGCATCCACCTCTCGCACGTGTTTAACCGCGGCATTGCCCGCAAGATCGCCGACTGGGTTCCATCGACTGTTGTGTGGACGGAAAGCTTCGATGAGGTTCTGCGCTCTGACGTTGACGTGATCGTCGAACTGGTGGGCGGAGTGGAGCCGGCCGGCACCTGGGTGCGCCGCGCGCTCGAAGCCGGTAAGTCCGCGGTGACCGGCAATAAGAAGCTGATTGCAGCCCACGGCATCGAACTGGATCAGCTTGCTCGCTCGAAAGGCATGCATCTGCTCTATGGCGCGGCTGTTGCCGGCGGAATTCCCGTCATCCCCGGCTTGCAGCAGGGGCTCGCCGGCGATCGCATCACCCGAATCGAAGGCATTCTGAACGGCACCTGTAATTACATTCTCAGCCGGATGGAAACCGGAGCAGCCTTCGCCGATGTTCTGGCCGATGCGCAGAAGCTGGGATATGCCGAAGCCAATCCCAGCGAAGACGTGGATGGCTTCGATGCGCGCGCCAAACTGGTGATTCTCGCGCGCCTCGCCCTGCGCGCCGGAATCGAGGTCGAATCCGTCGCCTGCCGCTCGATCACGCAGGTGGATGCCGTCGATCTGGTTTACGCGCGCGATCTCGGCTGCACGATTCGCCAAGTCTCCAAAGCCGAACTGCTCCCCGAGAGAGTGTCGGCCGCGGTTGGACCCATGCTCGTCCCGCTGCGTTCGCCGCTCGCGTGGTCGCGCAGCACGGAAAACACCGTCCTCGTCAGCGGCCAGTATGGCGGAGATGTCGTCTTTTCGGGCCACGGCGCGGGCGGCAATCCGACTGCGGTCGCCGTCGTTTCGGATCTCATATCGCTGGCGCACGGTTCCGGTTCGGTGGACCTGCCCAGCCGCCCAACGCTAGTCAGCGGTGAATTCGAAATGCGCCACTATATTCGGTTCGTGGTGAAGGATGCGCCGGGCATCGTGGCGGAGATCGCCGGCGCACTCGCCCAGGAGAACGTCAACATCGACGCACTCTTCCAGCGGCCCGGCTACAAGAAGGATCATCTGCCGTTCGTCGTGACCGTCGAGCCTTGCGCGGCCTCGTCTCTGCGGCGCGCCATCGATCGCATCGCCCACGCGCCCTGGCTGGCGCAGCCGCCGCTGGACATGCCGATTCTCGGCGAATAAAAACACGAAGGTGCGCCAGGCTCAGCGACGAGTCGGACCAGCCGTGAAGCAGGACTTGCTCAGATGGCGACAGCCAGACGGCTCACCGTGTTCACGAGGAATATGCCATTCGCGACATTCCCCGTGCGTCACCGCCGGCGCCGCCCCGCGCCGCCGCAATTAGACTCAATGCAGATGTTTTCCACTGTGATCGCAGCCGCCACGACGCTGCTCACCCTGGCGGGATTTGGCTACTCAGTGCTCGCGATGTGGGGCGCGCGCGCCTTTCTGCGCCGGCGGCGTTTCCCTCCCGGGTTCGCCCCCGGCGTCAGCATTCTGAAGCCGCTGCGCGGCAGCGATCCGGGCATGTACGAAGCCTTTGCCAGCCATTGCCGCCAGCAATACGCCGGAGACTATGAGATTCTTTTCGGTATCGCGAGCCTCGAAGATCCCGCCGCTGCCGTAGTTCAGCAGTTGCAGGCCGATTTTCCCAACCTTGCGATTCGCCTCATTCTCTGCCCGGAGAACCTCGGTCCGAATGGCAAAGTGAGCGTGCTCGCCCAGCTCGCTCCGCGCGCAACGTACGACTATCTGCTGATCAACGACAGCGACATTCGGGTCGGTCCCCAGTATCTGGCGCATGTTTTCGCGCCCTTTGCGATTGCCGATCAGGCTAAACCCGTCGGGCTCGTCACCGCGCTCTACCGCGGGCGCGCCCACGGGACTTTCGGGTCGAAACTGGAAGCTCTCGGCATCTCCACAGACTTCATCCCGGCTCTGCTCACCGCGCGGTCTCTCGAACGCGGTCTGCATTTTGGACTCGGGTCGACGCTGGCCGTCTCTCGCGCCGCTCTCGAGGCTGCTTTTCCGCCGCCAGCCGGGCTTGTGCCCCTTGCCAGTTACATTGCAGACGACTACCAGCTCGGTGCACACATCGACCGCGCGGGGTTCAGCATCGAGCTCTGCGACGAACTGGTGGAGACCTTCGTCCCCGCCTACACATGGCGTGGTTTCGTCGAACATCAGCTGCGCTGGCTTCGCACAGTTCGCGATTCTCGTTCTGCCGGTTACTTTGGCATGGTTTGCGCCAACGTGCTCGCGTGGGCTTTCCTGAATGTCATCGCGTCGGGGCTGAGCCTCTTCTCCCTCGCACTCTTCAGCATGGCGCTCATGTTCCGCGTCTCGATTGCCCTGGGCGTCGGCATCGGCATCCTTGATGACCGCGAGGTGTTGCGCGACCTCTGGCTGTTGTTGCCGCGCGATCTGGTAGCCCTTGCGCTGTGGGCGTGGAGCTACGCCTCCGACACCGTCGTCTGGCGCGGCGAGCGCTTCGTCGTCAAAAAAGGGAAGCTGGTTCGCGAAGCGCCGGAGGCGACGCCCGCCTCAACAGCGCCCCTGATTGAGAAGAATTAAGGGATGCGGAGTCTCAGTGCGACGGCGGCACGTACTCTTTTGGCAGGGCCGCGCCCTCGCCGAAGAAGAACTGGTCCATCTGCTCGACCAGGAATTCCTGAGCCTGCGGCGTCCACGGCTGCAGGCGGTATTCATTGAGCAGCATCTTCTGGCGCTCGATCCATTCGCCCCACGCCTTCTTTGAGACGTTGTTGTAGACCTTGTGGCCAAAATCGCTGTCGAAAGGAGGCTCATCCAGCCCCTCAAGTTCCTGTTTGTAGCGCGAGCAAAGTACCATGTGCGGCATCGTGATCTGTCTCTCCGAGTATTGTAACCAGGCGAACGCACATCCCGGGCCGCGGCAATCCTGTGGCTGCCGATCCGTTGCCGAAAAGCAACCGATTCGGGGGTTTCGGATTCGCACACACTGGAAGTAATGCCGGAAGAGGCGCAGCAGGCTCAAGTCTGAGGATTTTCTGCAGCAGGACGTCTGATATTTTTGGTAAACAAGATCGTCGGAGGGTTCTCGTTTGAGCTCGCGAACGTCGCTGCATGAGTAAGTCCAGAGGGAGCAATCGTATTCGGCGCGTCTTGTCCAGGCCTCTTCTCGTTGTCATGTTGTTCGCATTTTGGCTCGGGCATCCAGCTTTTGCCCAGTCGGCTCGCGAGATTGTCAGCACGGTCGTCCAGAAGGAAATCAAAATCGAAGCGGCCGACCACAGCCGCTGGATGTACCGCGACGCCTACAAATCGCCTGACAAAGATATCGTCAAGCTCGTCATCGAGACCCCCGGAGCGAATCTCTCCGAGACCATCCAGGATCACGGCCAGCCGGTGACCTCGCAGGAGCACCAGGGCGACCTGAATCATATGCAGCAGATGGTCTCCGACCCCGCCCTGCGAGCGCGCATGCGCCGCGCCGAAGCGCATGACGGCCAGCAGGCAGACGATCTGATGCGCATGCTGCCTACGGCCTTTCTCTGGGCGATCGTCTCGCGCGAGAACGGCGACGTCACGTTGTCCTATCATCCGGATCCGAACTTCTCGCCACCCAGCATGAGCGCTCGCGTTCTTGCTTCCATGTCTGGAACTCTCGTCGTCGATGAGCATGCGATGCGGCTGAAAGCGCTGAACGGGAAACTTCTGCAGCCGGTCACGTTCGGCTGGGGCCTGCTCGGCCGCCTCAATGCCGGCGGAACCTTCCAAATTGTGCGCAGGGAAATCGCGCCCGGCGAGTGGCAAATTACGCAGACGCATGTTCACATTTCCGGCCATGCCCTGTTCTTCAAGACAATTGGCGATCAGGAAGACGAAATCATGAGCGACTTCAAGCCAGTTCCGGACAGCGTGGACATGAACAAGGCCGCCGCGATGATCCGCGATGGCCAGCTGGCGCGGGAATTGGGGACTCACGAAGAAGCCGCACGCTGAACTGCGGCAGCGTCGTTCGCTTCAGTGCACATGCAGCCGCCACGCAGTGTAGCTGAGGATTTCATGGCCCAGGCGCTCCGCTCGCTCCTGCCATGAAATATTTCGTCCCGGCGGTCGCGGCGAAGTGTATACCTGCAGGCCGTCGTGCTCGCACAACGCATGAATGCGGAAGAGGTGAGTGCCGTCGCTGACCACGACGATGCTTCTCAGATTGTTTTCACGGGCAATCACGGCAAGACGTTGTGCGCTCTGCTCGGTGTTGTCGCTCTCCGTCTCGGCAATGATGGCGGCCTCGGGAACGCCATGCGCGAGGAGGTAATTCTCGCCCACGCCGCCTTCCGAGTGGTGAGCGTCCGCCTCATACCCACCGCCGAGCGTGATGACCAGCGGCGCGAGGCCGCGCTTGTAGAGGTCGAGCGCATGGTCGAGCCGAGCGCGAAGCACGGGTGAAGGGCGGCCATCGTACTCAGCCGCGCCGAAGACTGCGATCGCGTCCGCGGGCCGCTCTTCATCCCTGTGCGCGTAGTACCGAATCTGGCCGTTGACCCACAGTATCCAGGCCGCTGCGCCAGCAACCAGTGCTCCCGTAATGCCCAGCAGCACAGCGCGGCTCGGGGCGCGAGACGGCAGGACCGATCTGCGCACCGTCTCCAGATTGTTTCTCGGTACGATCATCGGACCGGCATCAACGTTCCTGCAACGCGAGCGCGATGGCATGGGTGGGAATTGCCCCTTCGCGCAGGACCTGCCACTGGCCATCTGCGCCCGACAAATCAACGATCGTCGTGGGCACGCTGCGGCCCGTCGGACCTCCATCGACGATCAGCTCGATCCGTTCGCCGATCTGGTCCCGCACGCATCCCGCGTAGGTACACTCCGGCAGGCCGGCCAGATTCGCCGACGTCGCCGTAATCGGCAACCCCAGAGCTTCAACGACCATGCGCGGAATGGCAGCGTCCGGCACCCGCAAAGCCACGTTGCCCGTGTTGGCTGTGCTGCGCAGCGGCAGCCTGGAACTGGCCTTGACGATCACGGTCAGCGGACCGGGCCAAAAACGCTCCGCCAGCAGATCGAAGCAGATTCCGATATCTCGGGCCAGTTGGTAGGCCTGGGACAGGTTCGCCACCAGCAGGGAAAGCGGTTTATGTTTCAGCCGAGATTTAATTTCGTAGATGCTTTCCACAGCCCGCAGATTGACCGGGTCCACGGCAAGCCCGTAGAAGGTGTCGGTGGGAAGCCCCACGACTTTGCCGCTGCGAATGCAGCCTGCGACATATTGAATCCGCTCCGGCTCAGGCTCGTCCGGATGGATGCGCAGAATCTCTGCTGACAAGGCCTCTCCCGTCGAGGAACATCTCGGCTCTGCGAATCGTTGGCAGGATTTGCGGCAGCAGCCCATGCCCTGGCAACCGGGGGACGCGCTAAAATCCCCCCATGCCGATGGCATCGGATCGCTCGCGCCTCATCAGCATTGTACAGAGTCGGCAAAACGCCCGCGTTCGCGAGTTGCGGGCTGCGTTTGCCCGTTCGCCGCGCGAAATTCCCGAAGCGATCGGCCTCGAAGGGGAGCACCTGCTCGCCGAAGCGCTGCGAAGCGGGCTGCGCCTCCGGACGGTCTTCCTGCGCGCCGATCCCGACCACCGCGACTCCAGCCTGAGAATGCTGGAGCGGCTCGCGCTACCCGCACCTGTGCCCATTGTTTCTCTGAACCCGGCGGTATTTGCCAGCGCCGTCGAAACCGAGTCGCCACAGGGGATTGCCGCGCTGGTCGAGCCTCCGCGATTCTCACTGGCCGAGGCGCTGGGCGAATTGGACACACCGGCAGCAAGGCCCCAGCGCGCCGCTCCGCTCGTACTGATCGCGGCCGCGATTCAGGATCCAGGTAACTTCGGCTCCCTCATCCGCTCAGCGGAGGCATTCGGCGCCACAGGGGTGATCGCGCTCCCCGGAACCGTGGATGTGTGGAATGGCAAGGCGCTGCGTGCCTCGGCAGGCTCGGTGTTTCGCGTCCCGGTAGTGCAGGAAAAGCCTGGTCCCGCCTTTTCGGTGCTGGCGGAACGATCCATTCCGGTCGTCGCAGCCGTCCCTGCGCGGACGACGGGGCGCGGCGACGGCGAAGCAATTCCCTGCTCCAGATACGATCTCACCGGACCAGTGGCGATCCTGATCGGCAATGAAGGGGCTGGGTTGTCGGAGGAAATGTTCGAGCGCGCCGCTGCCCGCGTTTCTATCCCCATGCCGGGGCCCGTCGAATCGCTCAACGCTGCGGTCGCCGCCAGCATCCTGCTCTACGAAGCCAGCCGCCAGAGAAATCCGGCATGAGTCTGTTCAATCCAGTCCCGGAATCGGGCGCGGGCTCTGCCCCTGTCTCTGCGCCGCTGGCCGAGCGCATGCGTCCCCGTTCACTCGATGAATTCCTCGGGCAGGAGCATCTGCTGGGGCCGGGTAAGCCGCTGCGCGTGCAAATTGAGCGCGACGACGCTTCGTCGATGATCTTCTGGGGGCCTCCCGGAGTCGGCAAAACTACGCTCGCCAAGATCATCGCGGAAACGACCAAAGCCACCTTCATCGAGTTCTCCGCCGTCCTGGCCGGGATCAAAGAGATCAAGCAGGTGATGGCTGACGCGGAGAAGGCGGCCACCTGGGGCACCCGGACCATTCTCTTCATTGACGAGATTCATCGCTTTAACAGAGCCCAGCAGGATGCTTTTCTGCCGTGGGTTGAACGGGGCTCGATCCGCCTGATCGGCGCCACCACGGAGAATCCCTCCTTCGAGATCAATTCCGCGCTGCTCTCCCGCTGCCGTGTCTACACTTTGCAAGCCCTCTCCGACACGCAGATCGTCACCTTGCTGGCGAGGGCGATGGGAGACGCCAGGCGCGGACTGGGCGCACAGCACCTGACAGCAACCCACGAGGCGCTGGAACTACTGGCCTCCTATGCCTCAGGCGACGCCCGCAACGCGCTGAATGCTCTGGAAGTGGCGGGCAAACTGGCGACCGATGCACCTGGGAAGATCATCACGCGAGAAATCGCCACCGAAGCCCTCCAGCAGCGGGTGCTGCGCTATGACAAGCAGGGCGAGGAGCACTACAACCTCATTTCTGCCCTGCACAAATCGGTCCGCAACTCCGACGCGGATGCGACCCTGTACTGGCTCGGCCGCATGCTCCAGGCCGGCGAAGACCCGCTCTACGTGGCGCGCCGCCTCGTCCGCATGGCTGTCGAGGATATCGGCCTCGCCGCGCCGGAAGCCCTCAACCTGACACTCAGCGCCAAAGACACGGTCGATTTCCTCGGCTCACCCGAAGGCGATCTGGCCCTTGCCGAGGCCGCCGTGTATCTCGCCCTCGCACCCAAATCGAATTCCCTGTACATCGCTTACGGTGAGGTCCAGGCAGACATCGAATCGACCCGGCAGGAGCCGGTTCCGCTCCACCTGCGCAACGCACCCACAAGGCTAATGAAGGAAATCGGGTACGCCAAAGGCTACCTGTACGCCCACGACGTCGACGACAAGGTCGCGGATATGGAATGCCTCCCGGAATCGCTTGCGGGCCGGCGCTGGTACCATCCCACCCAGGAAGGCCGTGAGAAGCTCCTGGCGCAGCGGATGGACGAGATCCGCCGCATCAGGGAGTCGAAGCGCCAGCCGCGCTGATCTTCCGGGATTCACCCAGAAGCGCTGACTGCGATCCGCAATTTCTGGACTGCTCAGGCCCTCCATTCGCTCGGATCACCGATCGGGCGTCCCTCCTGTGAGGCAGCGCTCATGTGCTATATTCCAAATGAGTTCAATGATTTTTTCCCGCGAGTACGTTGGCTATCTGGCGCGCCACACGGTAAAACACCTGATCGACGCCAAAATGATCCAAACCGGCAAACAGGCGGCAGTAGAGGAACGTGTCTACACCGGCCTCCTCGATGAACTCTCGCTCGAAGACCGGATCAATGACGAGGTCCGCGTCATTCTCGACGCGTACCAGGAGGATATGCGCCGCACCGGGGCGAGCTACTCCGAAATGTTCAAGAAGGTAAAGACGGAGCTGGCCCGCAAATACAAGGCGGTGCTGAACGAAACGTCCAGCCAGGACCGTTCGCGTTTGCCGGGCAGCCGTCCGACGCTCCGGATTTCGACGGATAAGCTGAACAAGCTGGGCCACGTGGTTGCCGACACGCTTGCCGAGACCCCGCAGGCCGACTTCCTCGAAGATCGCAACACCATCCGCCAGGAGTCGCGTAAAGCGCTGGAGCACCTGCTGCTCGAGGAGATGCGCATCGATCATGCCGCCCGGCAGAAGATCGAGTCGCAGCGGCGGATCATTCCCGAAGGCAGCCAGGAGTGGGACATCCTCTACCGGAAGTACTACAACGAGGAAGTCAAGAAGCTGGGTATCTAGGAATCAGCGTGACCCGGTCGTACGGCCGTGATTTGAAGGCGGCTACACTGGGTGAACCATTTCCGGTGGGTTGCCCCTGATGCTCTGTCGCCGCCTCGCTCTCACTGCCCTGCTTTCGCTGGCTGTAACCGTTCCTGCGCAGAACGCCGACTGGCCTGCCTACGACGGCGGCGTCAGCGGAGACCACTATTCGTCTCTTGCGCAGATCAACCGATCCAATGTCGCGCAACTCACGATCGCCTGGCGTTACGACACTGGTTCGAAGGGCGACATCCAGACCAATCCTCTGATCGTCGGCCGCACGCTCTATGGCTACAGTTCGAACGGCCAAATCGTTGCGCTGGATGCCGCGACGGGCAAACAACTCTGGGTCTTTGATTCGGGGATCGCAGACACGCAACCCTGCCGCGGATTCAGCTACTGGGCCGACGGACAAGAAGCGCGGTTGTTTGCCGGAATCGTGAACTATCTCTACGCGCTTGATCCGGCAACCGGTCGCCCCATCCCGTCCTTTGGCGAGAATGGGCGCATTGATCTGCGTAAGGGCCTGCGTGACTCCGAAGGCTACGACAAGCAGTCCATCGCGCTGACCACTCCCGGCCTCATCTATAAGGACCTGATCATCGTCGGGGGACGGGAGCCGGAGACGCATCCAGCGCCGCCCGGAGACGTCCGCGCGTTCGATGTCCGGACCGGCACGCTGCGCTGGACCTTTCATGCCATTCCCCATCCCGGCGAACCCGGCTACGATACCTGGCCCCCGGACGCCTGGAAGACCGCGGGCGCAGCAAACAACTGGGCCGGAATGTCGCTCGACGCGCAGCGCGGCATCGTGTACGTGCCAACCGGGTCGGCGGTGTTCGATTTCTACGGCGGCGACCGCATCGGCAACGATCTTTTCGCCGATACACTGCTGGCGCTCGATGGCGCAACCGGCAAGCGATTGTGGTCCTTCCAGGGCGTCCATCATGACGTCTGGGATCGCGACTTCCCCGCCCCACCGGCGCTGGTTACCGTCACACGCGACGGCAAGCCGGTCGACGCCGTGGCCCAAACCACGAAACAGGGAGTGGTGTATCTCTTCAATCGCGCCACCGGCTCGCCGCTGTTTCCGATTGAAGAACATCCGTACCCGTCCAGCGACGTTCCTGGCGAACAGACCGCGCCGACGCAGCCCATGCCCACCGCGCCCGCGCCCTTTGCGCGCCAGCACCTGGCGGAAGAGATGCTGACCACGCGCACGCCCGCTGCGCATCAGTGGGCGCTCGATACCTTCCGAACCTTTCGCAGTGGCGGCCAGTTCGTCCCGCTCGCGGTCGGCAAGCAGACCGTCGTCTTTCCGGGTTTCGATGGCGGAGCCGAGTGGGGTGGCCCGGCCGTCGATCTGAAGACCGGCGTGCTGTATGTGAACGCCAATGAGATGGCGTGGACCGGCGGCCTCGTCAGCACCGCGCCGCATGCCGGGCCTGGCGCTGCGATCTACAACGCGCAGTGCGCCATCTGTCACGGAGCCAATCGCGCCGGATCTCCACCGGCCTTTCCCTCTCTCATCGGGGTCACCGATCGGCTCACCGCGGATCAAATCGCGCAGGTTCTCGCACACGGTAAAGGGAGAATGCCGGCGTTCCCCAATGTCGACGCGGCCAAACTCGGGCCCCTCCTCGAATATCTCCGCACCGGAGCGGCAGCCGGCGAGGAGCACAGCGGATCCGCGATGGCCGGAGGGCCGGACGTTGAGTACAGCTTCACGGGCTATCGCAAATTCCTCGATCCTGATGGCTATCCGGCCATCGCTCCGCCCTGGGGAACCCTGAGCGCGATCGACCTGAACTCGGGCAAATTTGTCTGGCAGGTTCCGCTCGGGCAATATCCTGCGCTGGCTGCGCAGGGCCTGACGAACACGGGCTCAGAGAACTACGGTGGGCCGATTGTCACAGCTGGAGGCATCGTGTTCATCGGCGCTACGGTCTACGACCGCAAATTCCGAGCTTTTGATTCGAGCACCGGCAAGCTGCTCTGGGAGACGACCCTTCCTTTCGCCGGCATCGCCACGCCCGCGACCTACGAGATCGATGGGAAACAATATGTCGTTATCGCCGCCAGCGGTGGACGCGACCCCAATTCGCCGGTGGGCGGCTCGTATCTTGCTTTTTCCCTGCCGTGACTGGCCGTATCTGACCATTACGCACGATCTGAATCGAGATGTTTACGGGCCGGCCAGCTTCGCGTCGATACTATATTTTCCTGGGCCGGAGAAAACCAGCGCGAGTGAATAAAACGGCTCAGCATGGGTTTAACTCATTAAAGAACGTCCGGTTCAGTAACCATCTCAAACACGATATCGAGATGAGATCGGGCGCCGAGAAACTCCTCGGCAAGACCATATTTCGCCGCCTCAGTCATATTGACGTGTCTTTGATCCGACAGGTCAATTGAGTTCTCCATCATAGGCTGGATCGAGTCGTTCTGCAGCAACTGGAAGCCGTCAAACCCGAGTATCTTGACGCCTGAGGATCGGCAGACGCGAATAAATTCCAATGCAGCCGCTGGAGGAAGAAGGCAAACTCCTCGATACATCTGACCCTTGGCCTTGATTGCCGAGAATGCATCTGGGTCTCTCGAACTCAAGCTAACTACCCCTTCAGCTTATCCAGGTGCCGAAATCCGTCGGTTTGAATCAGGAGTCCCGAGAACAACGTCAGATTGTAAAACGCGTGCACGATGATGCCGGAGGCGACGGAGCTGGTCCGCAGGCGCACCACGCACAGCACGATGCTGACGCAGCCGATGAGCAGCACCGGACCCCAGGAATTAGAAACCTGAGCCGAATGCATCAGCGCGAACGGAATCGAAGTGAGGACGATCGAGAGCGGAATGCCTACATAACGGACCGCTTCTTCGCTGATGGCGCGCTTGCGCTCGAGCCAGCGAAAGATGTTGACGAGACCGGGCAGTAGAAAACCGCGGAAGGCAAGCTCTTCGGTCAATGGGGCGAGGGTTATGCCAAAGACCATCAGCATCCACGCACCCAGCCGGGACTTGGTGAGGTCTTCGAGGATCGGCGGCGCCTTGGGCATAGGCACAAAGTTGCCGGCAATCGTGATTACCAGGCCGGTAACTAAACCGGTGATGGCAAAGAGCAGAAACCAGCGTTTCGCCGTGGCACTGTTCCAGTGAATCCCCTGCAGAAATCCAATGCCCGCGATCGACTTCCACCAGACTCCGAAGACCAGTGCAGATAATCCCCAAAGGACCACATACCAAACAGCCTGCATCGACATGGCGACGAGAATGTTCTGGGTCATCCCGGAGATGAGTTTGGTCGCCGCCTGGTGCGGCATGGCAATCCGCAGGGCCAGCACAGTGCCGATGGCGGCGACGAACAGTGAGAAGAGCCCCAGCAGGAGGAAAACCCCGAAGTGTCCGATGTGCGGGATGAGTTTTGCCGGCGGCGGAACGAAAGGGACGGGTTCCTGCTGGACCGGCTCCGCCGCCAGCATGTGCGCCAGAGGTTCCTGAGGTGCCGGCCATGCGAGAAACTGAGCCGTGCTGGTAAGCGGTTCGGGCGGAGTCTCGGGTTGGGGCTCGGCACCAACTGCCGGTTCGGATTCGCCAGGAATAGGTTGGTCGGAGATGGACTCCGGATCGTCGCTCATTGCACCGACTCTTTCTTTGCGGTCTTCGCGGCTTTTGCGCGCCGGGCGCTTCCCTTCCCGTTCGTCACGGGCGACGCGTCGCCGCGCCCATCGACCGAAGCTGGGAGAACCCCGGTACCGGCAGACCCAGCATAATATCTCCGCAGAAACTGGCCCGTATAGGACTCCACATTTCCGGCGACCTGCTCCGGCGGTCCTTCCGCCACGAGGAGTCCACCGCCCTCGCCGCCTTCCGGACCGAGATCGATAATCCAGTCGGCGTTGCGGATGACGTCAAGGTTGTGCTCGATGATGATGATCGTGTTGCCGAGATCCGTCAGCCGGTGCAGTACTTCGAGCAGCTTGCGTACGTCATCGAAGTGCAGCCCGGTAGTCGGCTCATCGAGCAGGTAGAGGGTGCGGCCGGTCTGGCGCTTCGAGAGTTCGCGAGCCAGCTTCATGCGCTGCGCTTCGCCGCCGCTCAGGGTAGTCGCCGCCTGGCCCAGATGGACGTAGCCCAGCCCAACATCCACAAGCGTCTCGAGTTTCTGGCGCGCCTGAGGAATATCGCCCAGCACCGGCAGCGCATCTTCGATGGTCAGGTCGAGAATATCCGCGATGGAGCAGCTGTTGAACTTGACGGCAAGCGTTTCCTGATTGTAACGGCGGCCGTTACATACTTCACACTCGACGTAGACATCGGGCAGGAAATTCATCTCAATGCGGCGCTGGCCCTCGCCCTGGCAGGCCTCGCAGCGTCCGCCCTGCACGTTGAAGGAGAAGCGGCCCGCCTTGTACCCGCGTTCGCGCGACTCCGGGAGCATGGCAAACAAGTCCCGAATGGCCGTGAAGACGCCGGTGTAGGTCGCCGGGTTCGACCGCGGCGTCCGCCCGATCGGCGACTGGTCGATACGGATTGCCTTATCGAGGTTCTCGAACCCTTTGATTCGGCTGTGCTCGCCTGGCGCTTCGCGCGACCCGTACAGTTCCCGGGCCAGGGAGCGGTACAGGATGTCGTTGACGAGCGTGCTTTTGCCGGAGCCGGAGACGCCCGTCACCACGGTCATCACGCCGATGGGGAATTTCGCCGTGATGTCGCGCAGATTGTGGGCGCGTGCGCCTTCCACCGTGACCCATTTACCGGTCACCGGGCGCGGCACGATGCGCTGCAGGGTTGAAATCTCTCCTGCAAGATAGCGGCCCGTCAGCGAGGCGGGCGCCGCCATGATGGTTGCCGGGGGGCCTTCCGCGACGACGCTTCCGCCCAGGCGGCCGGCGCCAGGCCCGAGGTCAACGACGTAGTCCGCGTGGCGGATGGTCTCTTCGTCGTGCTCGACGACGAGAACCGTGTTGCCCAGATCACGCAGCGATTCGAGGGCGTCGATCAGGCGCATGTTGTCGCGCTGGTGCAGTCCGATGCTGGGTTCATCGAGAACGTAGAGCACGCCGCGCAGCCGCGAGCCGATCTGCGTGGCCAGACGAATGCGCTGGCCCTCTCCGCCTGAAAGCGTGGCCGCATTGCGCGCCAGCGACAGATACCCGAGGCCAACGGCGTTCAGGAACTGGAGGCGCTCAGCGATCTCCTTACGCAGGCGCTCAGCCACGAGAGCCTCACGCGCCGTGAAAGCGATGGAGCGGGCGCGATCGAGGGCCCGGTCCATGGGGAGTGCCGTGAATTCCGCGATCGACATCCCGTCGATCTTCACCGCGAGCGACTCTGGGCGCAAACGCTGGCCGTGGCAGGCCGGGCATTCGGAAGCCGACATGTACTGCATCATCCACTCGCGATAGGTGTCCGACCGGGCTTCTTCGAGCGAGTCGCGCAGATACGCGAGAATACCGTGGAAACCGGTGCGCGGGGCTTCGGTTTGTCCTGGTCCGTAGAGCAGCAGTTCCTGCTGCTTTTGCGACAGCTGCTCGAACGGCTTCTTCAGGTCAATCTTGTAACGCTGGGCGGCGAGATTGATCAGGCGCACGAGGTATTGCGACGCAGACCCGGGACCGAGCGCTCCGTCGAGCAGAGGTTTCGACCAGTCGGTAATGATCTTTGCCGGATCAAAGTCGTAGATGCTGCCCAGACCATGACACTCCTGGCATGCGCCGTAGGTGCTGTTGAACGAGAAACTGCGCGGCTCCAGCTTCGGCACGTCGAGGCCGCAGTCCGGGCAAGCCATCGAGGAGGAGTACAGCTGCTCGCCACCCTGGGTGGCCACAAGAACCAGGCCGTTAGCCATCTGCAATGCTTTTTCCACGGAGGCAAGCAACGCCTTTTCGATTCCTGGCTTAAGAACGGCGCGGTAAACGATCGCTTCAATGGCGTGGTTCTTGCGCTTTTCCAGATTCAGCGACTCGGACAAATCGCGCACTTCGCCGTCGACGCGGGCGCGGAAGCCCTGCTGGTCGAGTTTGTCGAGCAGGTCCTTGAATTCGCCCTTCCGGCCGCGAACCACCGGCGCATAGACGGTGACTCGTTCGCCGGGCGTGAGAGCGAGGATCCGCTCGACGATTTGTTCGGACGATTGGCGCGAAATCTGCCGCCCGCACCGAGGGCAATGCGGCACGCCGACCGAAGCGTAGAGCAGGCGGAGGTAGTCGTAGATTTCGGTGATCGTACCGACAGTCGAGCGGGGGCTGCGGCTGGTCGTCTTCTGTTCGATCGAAATGGCAGGTGAAAGCCCCTCGATGGAATCGACGTCGGGCCGCTCGATTTGATCCAGAAACTGCCGGGCGTAGGCCGAAAGGGTCTCCACGTAGCGGCGCTGGCCTTCGGCGTAGATCGTGTCGAAGGCGAGTGAGGATTTCCCCGAACCGGACAATCCGGTGACAACAGTCAGGGTATTGCGCGGAATCTGTACCCCAATGTCGCGCAGATTGTGCTGCCGGGCGCCGCGCACGGTGATGTGGGTAATGGCCATAGCGAGGGAGTGACTGCGGTGCTGCAGATCACCGAAAAGTTGTAGCTCGTTGCGCAAAAATCAGTTGCAAGACGGGAAGGTGTTGTCTCAAATCGGATCAGTTCCTTCCCGTATCTTATTCGGCAACAGAAAAGAGGGTCAACGCGCTGACTTTTCTGTTACCAATGACATCACAGGAAGGGACTAAGGCGCACTTGTCAACTTTTGGAACCGATTCGGGTTCCCGGTGTCAGGCGAGCCAGGCCTCATCCCCCGGAGAGCTTTTTACCATGCAGAGCGCAGTTGATTCCCTAATGTTGGTTTGCGCCACCACCGCTTCGCTGGCGTTTGGTGTGCTTGCCGCCTATGGCGTCTGCCGGGCGTCGTTTGCCGCACTGCGGCTCCATGCGGGCACGGTAGCAGCGGACCGCGCCAAAGCGCGAATCGCTCCTGTTTCCCAGGCTTAGAGCCAATCCTGTACGCTTGCCCGCTTTGAGCGGCGCGACTCGCACCGCGAAATCATCTCCTCGAAAAGAGATTGCGCCGCTATTCGTCCCGGATCGCCTCCATGGGATCGATGGACGCCGCACGTCCCGCCGGAAATACAAAGGCCAGCGCCAGTACGGCCAGCAGGAGCACCAGGGTCGCCAGGCCGATCGCCGGGCTGGCCCCCGTGACGCCGTACAGCAGCGTCCGGAGCAGTCTGCCCGCGAGCAGCGCAAGACCTGCTCCGGCCGCAACTCCGATTAGGACGCGCATCGCGGCTCCGCGAGCCAGGTTGGAAACGATTTGCCCGCGCTGCGCGCCCAGCGCCATACGGATGCCGATTTCCCGTCGCCGTTCAACGACCGCGCGCGCCAGGACGCCGTAGAGTCCCGTGGCGACGAGGGCGAGCGCGAGGAGGGCGAATCCGCCGGAGACGGAGGAGAGAAGGCGCTGCTGAGACAGATCGGCGTTCACCGCGTCATGGAACCGCCAGGTGACCGGCGGCGGCAGCGTGGGAAATTCGAGCGCGTAGACGCGGCGGATCGCGTCCTCAGCCAACTGTGGATTGGCTGCGCGCACGGCGGCTGTGGCATAGCCATAGACTCCAGGCGTTTGGTGTCCGGTAAGCATGTAGACCACCAGCGGCGCCGACGCGAGCAGGCTCTTCATGCGCGCGTCCTCGGCAACGCCGATCACGCGACACGGCGCGCTTTCTGCCGGCTTCTCGGTTCCGTCACCGGAATGGAGAGAAGCCCCCACTGCGGGCCGGCCGGGAAAGAAGAATGCAGCCGCAGCTGCGCTGATAACGCAGACGCGATCACCGGCAGCATCGGCCGCGGCAAACGCGCGGCCTGCCAAAATGCGCGTGCCCATGACGGAGAAATAATCGCCGGAGACTGTCTCTGGCCACACCTGCTGGTTGCTGAGCAAATTGCCCTTCTCATCGCGAGTGTAGAAACCGGCGACCGAGAAGCCGTGGTGGATGGGAGGCATCGACAGGATCGCCGCGCCATGCACGCCAGGCATCGCCCGCAGTTGCTGCAGGAAGTCGTTCACCTTTGGGGGCTCAGTCTTCGCCGGCAGGCGCGCCTCGCTCAGGTTCAGGTCGGCCAGAACCGTCTGGTCCGCGTTGAAGCCGGAATGTTCGCGAAGAAAAGTAAGCAGAGTGCCTGCCAGCAGCAGGGCGGCGTTGAGCAGGACCACCCCGAGCGCCACCTGCGTGGGTATGATCCATCGTCCGAGGCGCGCAGCGGTGCGGCCGGAGCCGATTTGCCGCAGATCGATGGCCGGGGCGGTCCCGGCGGCACGCCAGGCGGGCCAAAGCCCTGCCAGGGCCGCGGCGCCGATGCTGATGGCCGCAGCGAAGCCAATCACGACGAAGCCGGCTCGCACTTCCAGCGCCGGAGGCATGCCTGAATCGGAAATCATGCCGACCAGGAACATACAGAGTCGCCACCCAAGCAAGCCGCCACAAGCCAGGCCGCAGATGCCAAGGAGCACGGTCTCCGTCAGCACCTGCGTGAACAGCCTTCCGCGACCTGCCCCCAGCGCGGTGCGCATGGCAAATTCATGCAGCCGTCCGCTGACCCGCGAAATGACTACGAGGGCTACATTGACGCCGCACAGCAGCATCATCAGACCGCAGAGGCTCTCCAGTGCCAGCAGCGGCTTCCGGTAGCGGAAGCGGAGCCATGATTCGCCGGCGCGTCCCGACTCAACGCCCAGAGTGTACGAGCTGAAAAAGCCACCGTTCAGAAAATGATGCGAGGGATCGGCAGCCTCATTCACCGCTGCTCGGATGGCATTGAGATTCGCAATCGCCCCGGCGAGCGTCTCGCCCGGGCGCAGCCGACCCATCACGGTTAGCCAGAAGGCCCCGCCCATATCCATCATCGGAGAATCGGGGTGCAGCAAGCGGCTGAACGAGAGCGGAAGGAGGGCGTCGAACTTCTGCCCTGGCTCGACCCCTTCGAAGCTCGCCGGAAGTACACCGACAACAGTAACGCTATTGTTATCGATGTCCAGCGTCCGGCCAATCACCGAACGATCCCCATGGAACTCGCTATGCCAATAGGCGTAGGAGAGCACAGCTTCCGGTTGGTATGCATTACCCGGCTCGCCCGCCTTCGGCGAAAGCCCTCGTCCGAGCGCGGGACGCAATTCCAGCACCGGGAATATCGGCCCGGTAGCCAGAGCCAGGCGGATCTTCTCCGGCTGGCCATTGCCGCGCAGAGTCGCATCGTCGCTTGACCAGGCAAAAAGGCCCGATGCGGCGGTCTGGCGCTGCTCCATCGCTTTGTACTGCGGATACGAGAGACCGACTTCGCCTCCCCCGCTGCGAAAGGTATAGCGAATGAGCTGCCCAGCGTGCGGCACGGGCAGGCTCTGCAAAACGATGGAATACGTGAGGAGAAAGATCGCGGTGTTGGCACCAATGCCCAGCGCCAGGGTAAGAATGGCAACGAAGGCATAGCCGGGGCTCTTGCGCAGCTGCCGCAGCGAGAAGCGAAGATCCTGACCCAGACTGAACATGGCAAGCCTCCTGAGCGCGAGCCGTCGATTCCTTATTCCGTGCGCAGCGCCTCCACCGGATCGATTCCGGCCGCGCGGCGTGCCGGCAAATAACTGGCCGCGAGCCCGCAAAATCCGAGCGCCAGCACCACCAGCAGGATGGTCGCGGCATCGGTGACCGCGGCTCCGTAGACGAAGCTGCGCATCATGCCTGCGGCAGCCCAGGCCACCCCCAGTCCTGCGCCCACGCCAAGGGCGAGCAGCACAAGTGCGTGACGCAGGATGAGCCACAGGATGTGGTTGCGTTGTGCCCCAAGCGCAATGCGGACGCCCAGCTCGCGCGTGCGCTGGCTTACCGAGTAAGCCAGGAGGCCGTAAATTCCAGCGACGGCGATCAGCAGTGCCGCCAGACCGAAGATCCCAAGCAGCCGAGCCGCGAGCGTCTGATTGCCCAGCGAATCGTCGACCACCTGCTGCATCGTTTCCAGGTTCTGAATCGCGATCTCGGGCCGCAGCGCATGGATCTCGCGGCGCATCGTGTCCTCCACTCCACCCGTCGCCAGGCGCGAGCGCACCACGATGTCGCCGGTAAAGGTTGCCAGGATGGGATACATATCGTCTGCCGGTATCAGCTGCTCGAGATTGACATTGATCTCCGGCTGCGGCGCTTCTCCGGCGGAACGCTGATGGGAGTCCTCAACCACTCCCACAATCGTCGCCCATCGACGCGGCTGTCCCTCCTCGCCGACTTCGATCTGCTGGCCCAGCGGGTTCTCGCGCGCAAAGACCTTCCGCACGAAGGTCTCATTCACAATGAGGGATATCGGTGTGTCCACCGTATCGAGATCGCCGAAGAAGCGGCCGGCGACCAGGCGAATGCCCAGCGCCTTGAAATATCCGGTTGTGGACGCTCTGGCCTGCGCCGCCACTTCATGAGCCTTGTCTGGCTGTGGGTGGTCGCGCACCACGACGTCGTCGACAAAGCTCACATTATTCTCGAGCGGGCGCACCGTGGAGAACCCGGCCGCCTCAACTCCTGGCGTGTTCTGCAACTTCTCCAGCAGCGGATCGTAGAAGACCTTCACCGCATTCGGAGTCGTCTTCGGATCGGCTGCCTTGAGCCACCACGGTCCTTTGGTAGGCAGGAACATGGAGGCCGTCGCGACATTGTCCGTCGAGAAGCCCATCTCCGTGTGGCGCAGCGAAAGCAGGGTCCGCATCATGAGCCCGGCGGCAATCAGCAGCGCCAGCGTCAGCGTGATCTCGGTTACCACCAGGCCATCGCGCCACAGCGCCTGCCTCCGGCTGGTTCCCGCGGCTGCCGTTCCTTCGCGGAGGCCCTCCTGCGCGGGAACCGTCAGCGCGTGCCACACGGGCGCCAGTCCGAACAGGAGCGCGGAAAGGCACGTTGCCGCCAGGAGAAACAACAGCACTCCGGCATTCACGTGAATATTGCTGCCATACAGAACTGCATTCTCGAGATAGTGCCGCAGCATACGCAGAGCTGCGACGGCGATTCCTAGCCCCGCGGCCGAACCCGCGATGGCCAGCAGCAAGCTCTCCGTGAGGAACTGCTGGGTGATCCGCGAGCGCGGCGCTCCCAAAGCCCCGCGAATGGCGATCTCGCGACGCCGGGCGTTCGTCCGCGTCAGCATGAGCCCGGCGACGTTCGCGCAGGCGATGAGCCACACCGCAAGAACCGCCCAGTCCAGGGCGAAGAGCGCCGGACGCGTATCGCGCGTGATGGAATTGCGATAACTGGAAACCGTGAGCGGAGCGGATTCTTCGTCCTTTGGATAGTCGTGGAGCAATTGGCGATGAATGCTCTCCAGCTCCGTGGTCGCCTGAGCCGCCGTGATGCCGGGACGCAGCAGGGCGATGGGGACCAGCGCGCGGTCGCCGCGACCCTGCAGGCCTTTGTCCTCGAGGTTCATCGGGCTGAAGATTTCCAGATCGGCTCCCATAGGAAAGGTCATTCCCGGCGGCATGACGCCCACAATGGTGTACGGATCGCCGTTGATCGGAACGGTGCGACCGATGATTCCCGGGTCGGCATGGTAGAACTGGCGCCATACCGTGTCGCCGAGGATGAGCACGTGGTTGTGTTCCCCATTCGCGTCGGCAACCGTGAAGCTCCGGCCGGCGCGTGGGTGCACGCCCAGCACGTCAAGCAGGTTCGGGGTTATCACCACTTGCGCCGTTAGCTGCGGATTGTCGGTCCCGCCGAGGGTGGGCAGCTGCATGGAATACCACGCGAGTTCCTGGAGGGAATGGCTGCGGGCCTGGTAGTCATGCAAATCGGGCAGCGAGAAGGTGACGCTTCCGGTGGAATTGACGGTTCCGATGGAGACGACCCGATCCTGATTCGCGTACGGCAGGGGCCGCAGGATGACCTGCTCGATGACCGAGAACATCGCCGCATTCACGCCGATGCCGAGGCCCAGCGTCACAATGGCGGTCAGAGCGAAGCCTGGCGATTTCCTGAGCTGCCGCAGCGCGTACCGAACATCCTGCCCGAGTGTGCCCATTCGCAACTCTCCCGCGTGGGAATGAATTTGCAATTGTATCGCCGCAACGTGGCTAGCGAGCCGTCTCCACGATCCGATTCTGTGCGGACTGAGGCGCGGTTGCGCCCACTGGCCCCTCAGGAGACTGTCCGATATTGGATCAACCTGTTCGCGAACGGTCACAGCTTCCCATCGCTTTTCGCTTGAATCGGCCCCCCGATGCTGCCGCGACTTGACCTCGAGTTCACCAGAACCCACACATCTTCATTGGGAAATGTTCATCGGTACCCGCGCGAAAGCAAAAATTTCGCCCCCGCCTCGAAGACCTCGGGGCCTCCTACGAAGAACCCGAAAGCGTCGGCTAACCGGCTCATCGTGTTGAACGAGAAGCAGACGGCGAGCGCTTCCTCGATCTGCTGGGGCGATGCGCCGCTGGCGAGCACAGCGCGCATGTCCTCCGCGTCCACTGTGTGTTCGCGCGTCAGCTTGACCAGCATGTGGATCGTCGCCCGCAACGGCTCCGAGAGGTCAGCGTCGTCGAGATTAGACATCAACGCGGAGACATTTTTCACCTGCCCATAAGCTCGTTGCGCGACGGCTGCATGCGTTTTCGTACAGAAATCGCATTGGTTGGCTTTCGCCACGAACGCAGCCATCAGTTCCCGTTCGGCAACTAACCACGCGGACGGCCCACGCATCGCTTCCTGGGTCAGCTTCGACATCGGCGTGCCATAGAAATCGGGCCGATACTTGACCAATTTGAGAACATCGGGCACCGGCTGGCGCGACACCGTTCGAATTACCGCGAACAGCGCCTTCGTCCTGAAGCTGTGACCGCTGTCGAGAATGCGGAGCCGCATGGTCACTCCTTTCCGGTCGCCATCCTGAGAGCTGAGAGTCCCGCATCGTACTGCCGGGCGGCCTGGCCAATCGCTGCACACACGACGATCTCGAAGATCTGATCCTCGCTCAATCCCGACACCTTCGCGGCGTGCATGTCCTCGGCGGTAATACGCCAGGCATGTCCAGCCACTTTGTCGACAAGTGCGCCGACCGGCCCGGCGAAATCGCTTTTGTCGAACGCGGCTCGGCGTTCGGACGGCGACGCTTGCCCGGGGCCCTCCAGGATTCGCGTCTCCATTTCTGTTCGCAACTGTTTGAAGCCGGACATGAAATCGTCTGCCGTTCGCCGCGGTGCGTTCGATGGAATCTCCTGGAGCCTTGCGGCGTCAGAATTCTCAACAGAGCCGGCCAACGAAACAGGCGTCTCCATCCTGGATAGGCCATCCTACATCAAGCTTCATGCTGTGACTGTGCCGTGAAGGGAAATATGTGGGCAATGTCCATGATTGACATCGATCTCGCCAGCGCCAGAGCTTTCGACTGGCATTGCGGACGCTCGCTATATCCGATACTGGCGCGGAATTCTGCTCAAGACGTCGCCAACAGGTTACTTGACATATTGGATCGCGTCTCAATCGTCAACAGTCAATGTAAAGTCGTCTTTTTATTCGCCTTCCTGCCTTTTTCGGAGCTGAAGCTGCACGACGCGCTGGTCAGTTTGGTGGGCGCGAGTGTGAGCGCGTGCAGCTGGTTCCTGACGAGCAGCGCGTTGAAATCGGTGATGGATTGCTGCGCGCTCTTCCATGCGTCCACGGTGCGGTTGGAATCGTTGCAGTCGCTCGCCCAGGTCGCGATCTGCGTCGGAGTGGGCGCCATGTCGAGGCCAACCTGCACCATGCTGACCATCGTGTTGTAGTCGTTGTTCAGATCGACGAATGATTTGGGCGCTTTGGGATCGCGAGCCGGAGGGCGGCCGGGCCCTCCTTCGAAGCCTGCCGGGACCACGCCGCCAATCTTCGTCAGGGTGGCGTCCAGCGTCTTAGCCGGCGTGGCCACATCGGCGGGCGGATCGCCATGCAACAGGGCCGCGAGCTGGTCCGTCACGGCCTTCACCTCTTCATAGCCTGCATAGCTCTCGTCCATGCCCTGCACAGACAGTAGCGTGAGCTTGTTCTGCGAGCGCAGAGCGGCCATCAGCTCCGGGCTTTCGCCCACGCGCGGATCGTTCACCACCGTGACGGTGCGCGTGTATACCTGGCCGTCCACAGTGAGCTTCAGCGTATAAACGCCTGGAATCACCTGCGGCCCATGCGGGCCGGGATTCGTTGCGCCCGGCGTCATGTTCATTTGGTTTTCCAGGTCGTGCCGCAGCGCGGGGGGGTCGTCATATTCCAGGTTCCAGTTCACGCGATTCAGACCCACATGGGTGCTGAGGGCGCGGGACTCAGGCGTGGCCAGCCAGTAGTAGGGATAGAGCGCGCCTTCGATCGGCGGTGGCAGCGTGCTCGACATGGTGCGGACGAGCTTGCCGTCGGCATCGAAGACCTGGAGTTGGATAGGGCTGCTGGGCTCATGGCTGAGGTAGTAATCGACAACCGCGCCGTATGCGACGTTGTGGGCATGGGGCACTTCGATCGAAAAGGGCTGATCCCAGTTGCTGTTGATGCGGGCGCGAATGGCATCTTCAGGTTCGAAGAAATAAACCGGCGATGAGGCGATGCTCTGGGCCTTCGCGGCGATCTGGCGCAGCGGCGTGAGGTCGTCCAGAACCCAAAAGCCGCGGCCGTAGGTGCCGATCACCAGGTCATTCTGATGGTGATCGGTGTGGACTTCGAGATCGCGGATGGAGGTGCTGGGCAGGTTCTGGCGCAGCGACTCCCAGCGTTCGCCGCTGTCGAAGCTGACGTAGACGGTGGTTTCGGTTCCAACGAAGAGCAGGCCGGTCTGCAAGGGGTCGACGCGCAGGCTGTTCACCCAGCTTCCGGTGCGCTCATCCTTGGGCAAGCCGCTGACGATGCTGGTCCAGGTCTTGCCGCCATCGGTGGTGCGCCAGACCAGCGGCACATCGGCATCCTGTTCGGGAGGCAGCGTTTCGCCGCGATTGGCGGCGATGCGGCCGGCGAGATACGCGGTATTCGCGTCGTCGCCGGCTTCGATGGTGTCAAAGTTGGTGTGCGGCGGCACGTCGGCGATGTTGCTGACGTTGTTCCAGACCTTGCCGTGATCGGTGGTGATGTAGATCTGGCCGTTCGTGCTCACGGTCCAGATCACGCCCGGTTTCACCCGCGAGATCGAAAAGTCTGCGATGGATGGCGGCGCCGGAGGGAGCGCAGGTCTGCCTTCATTGGTCGGCGCGGGGTTCGCTGGAGGCTTCGGCTCTGGACGCGGGGTGCCGCAAACCACCGGAGGCTTGCCCTTCTCCGTAGTCAGGTCGGGGCTCACGGGCGTGAAGGAGCGGGCGCCGTCGCGCGTGACCATGAGGCACTGGTACGCGACGTAGAGCGCACCAGGCTCGAAGGCGAGGTCGAACTTCTTCTGGAAGTCGCGATAGGCGTTGTATTTGGTGGATTCGGAGCCGAAGTTGGGCGCGACGTTCTGCCATTGTCCGGTCGCCATATCGATCTTGACGATGCCGCTGCCGCCACCACCCGGACCGTAGCCGACGCCGTAAATGATGTTCGGGTTTTTCGGGTCTGGCGTGAGGACGCCAAACTCGGAAGAAGGCACCGGGCTCCAGTCGTTGAAGTTGATCTGGCCCCAGTTGCCGCGGCTGCTGATCATCACAGCTCCGGTGTCCTGCTGGGCCGCAATGATGTGGTACGGATACTGGTTATCCGTGGCGACGTGGTAGACCTGCGAGATGGGCTGGGTGTACCACAGGCTCCAGGTTTTGCCATTGTCGAGCGTGACGCTGGCGCCCTGATCGGATCCGACGACCATGCGGTGCCCGTTGGTGGGATCGATCCAGAGCTTGTGATAATCCTCGCCGCCCGGCGCGCCCTTGAAGGGCTCAAACGTGACGCCGCCGTCGGTGGAGCGATACATCGCCGTGCTCATTGTGTAAACAATGTCGGGATTCTGTGAGTCAACAAAGACGCCGCTGCTGTAGGAGCCCTGCCCATTGCTAATGCGGATATCCTTCCCCGCCATGTGCTGCCAGCTTGCGCCGCCGTCGTCGGAGCGGCAAAGGCCCGAGCCTTTTTCGATGTTGTTGCCGACGATGTACATCCGCTTGCCGCCGGTGTGCATAGCGATGGCCAGCGCAACGCGGCCCGGGAAGGGCGGGATCTTGATCTCGGTCCACGTCTTCCCTTCATCGGTGGATTTGAAGACCAGCGGCGGCTTGACTTTGGCCCGATTGTTCGCGCCAAAACCGCCTCCGCCCGTCCCCTGCGTCGCGGCCAGCATCACGCTCGGATCATCGTAGGCAGACTGCAGGTCGCGGATGCCGTCGTAGTCCGCGGGCTTCAGGACATTCGTCCAGCTCTGACCGCCATCGGTGGAGCGGTACACGCCACCGCTATGGTGGTGCTCGTCGCCGAGAGCCGAGACGAGCACGAGGTTGGGATCGGCGGGATCGACGACGATGCTGTCGATCTTCACCGTGTCCTCCAGGCCGATGTGCTGCCAGGTGCTGCCGGCATCGGCCGACTTCCACATACCGTTGCCGAGGCTGCCGCCAATGGGGTCGCCGGCGCCGGCATACACGATGCTCGGAGCCGAAGGAGCCACCTGGATCGCGCCGACACTGTCGACGCTCGTCTCCTGATCGAAGATGGGAACCCAGGTGACGCCTGCGCTGGTGGTCTTCCAGATGCCGCCCAGCGGCGTGCCCATGTAGAACGTACCCGCGTCGCCAATCACGCCGGTCACCGAGGCGATGCGTCCGCCATGGAAAGGCCCGACGCTGCGCCACTGGAGCCCGTTGTATAGGTTCGGGTTCACCTGTGCCGGGGCGCCCAGGGTTGATGACAATACACCAGAAAGAAACAGCGCGCTGGATGCTGCCCACGACCTTCTCATGCTTGTGTGAAGACCTCTCGGTTGGGGAATGTTCGGCGCGTAGTATACAGGAACGTCCCGGGCAGACCGGCGCAGCCTCGCGGACGATCCAGTGAATGGAGATCCAATAATGAGGCGATCTCCCCGGTATGCCCAACGCTCTCGTCAGCGCACTCGGTCAGAAATGTAGTGCGTGACTCTGAGTTCAGTGCCGGAATGGGGAGCGCCCCCACCTTTAGGCGGGTGGTCCAGCAAAACTTCTGTACCCGATCACGAAAGCCCTCCAGAGTACTTCGCATTTCAAAACTGTTTGCCGGTTGGCAGGCACACAGTGATCATGCTTGCCGCCGACCGCGTTGCCGATCATCGGGTCATTCGTCGTGCCGAAGCTGGCCGTCTGGAGAAATGGACCCCGGCGCCAGCCGGTTTCAAAGTCCGAAGCTTCTCCGGGTTATGCCGCGTGGTGACTGGCCTGCGTGCGTTGTGCGTCGATCGTTTAGCAAAGAGAAATGTAGACTGCACAATCTTGTCTAGTTATCGTGCCGGGATTCCGCCTGAGCATTCGCAATTTGTGTTGGCGTGAATGTCTCTCTTCCCGACGCGATTTGGCATGCCAGTTCGTTCATCGGGCTCTGGTTCCAAGCCATCGGATGACTCACCAAGCGCATTTCTGCAGTCAGCCCAGGACGATCCCGTACCCGCTCTCTTGTTCGGCGATTCCGCAAGCCCAACGCCTCCGACCGTTTCGCGCATCCAAAACGTCACATGAATTTCGGTCCCGCCGACCCTGCCGCCCGGCTTCGCCACCCGGGGAACTCCGCCCCGCCCGATCGAGTCAGGGTGCGAGGCGCCCGCGAGCACAACCTCAAAAATGTCGACGTCGACATCCCGCGCGACGCCCTTGTGGTCTTTACCGGCGTCTCCGGCTCGGGCAAATCCTCGCTCGCTTTCGGGACTCTGTACGCCGAAGCCCAGCGGCGCTATCTCGAATCCGTCTCGCCTTACGCACGGCGTCTTTTCCACCAGCTCAGCGTCCCCGAAGTCGATTCCATCGGCGGCCTGCCGCCCGCCGTTGCCCTGCAGCAGCAGCGCGGATCCCCAACCACCCGCTCCTCCGTCGGCAGCGTCACGACACTTTCCAATGTGCTGCGCATGCTCTACTCCCGTGCCGGCGAATACCCGCGCGGCCGCCCCATGCTCTACGCGGAGAACTTTTCTCCCAACCGCCCCGAAGGCGCCTGTTGCGAGTGCCACGGGCTCGGGCGCATCTATACCGTGACCGAGCAGTCGATGGTTCCCGATCCGTCGCTCACGATCCGCGAGCGCGCCATCGCTGCGTGGCCTACTGCCTGGCAGGGACAAAATCAGCGCGACATCCTCGTGACCCTCGGCTACGACGTCGACCGCCCGTGGCGCCAGATGCCGAAGAAAGACCGCGCCTGGATCCTCTTTACCGAAGACCAGCCCACCGTTCCCGTCTACGCCGGCTTCACCCCCGCTGAAACGCGACGGGCGCTACGCGCCAAGACCGAGCCCAGCTACATGGGCACGTTCACCAGCGCGCGCCGCTATGTGCTGGAGACCTTCTCGAAGACGCAGAGCACGATGATGAAGCGCCGTGCCTCGGCCTACCTGCTTTCCACCAACTGCCTCACGTGCCACGGCAAGCGGTTGCGCGCCGACGCTCTCGAAGTTCGCTTTGCCGGACTGGATATCGCAGAACTGGGCGCGCTGCCGTTGCAGCAGGTCCATCGCCGCCTTGCACCCTTCGCCAGCGAAAAGACTTCACCGCTGCGTTCTATGCCCGAGAAAGCCGCGGTAGCTCTTCGCATCACGCAGGATATTGTCGCTCGCCTCGACGCGCTGCTCCTCCTCGGCCTCGGCTATCTCGCCCTCGATCGCAGTACGCCCACCTTATCTCCCGGCGAACTGCAGCGCCTGCGCCTCGCCGCGCAAATGCACTCTAACCTCTTCGGAGTCGTGTACGTTCTCGATGAACCCTCCGCAGGCTTGCATCCCTCCGACACCGAAACCCTCCTCGACGCCCTCGAAGCGCTGCGCCGCGCCGGCAACTCGCTGTTCGTCATCGAGCACGAGGTTGACGTCATTCGCCGCGCTGACTGGATCGTCGATGTCGGCCCAGGCGCCGGCGAGCGCGGCGGCGAAATTCTCTACAGCGGGCCGCCCGCCGGCCTTCACACCGTCGAGGCATCAAAGACCCGTCACTATCTCGACGTCAGGCGCCGGCCACGCCCCCTTGCCGCTCTCCGCCAACCTACAGGATGGCTCGAACTCGCCGGCGTCACGCGCAACAATCTCCACAACCTCAGCGTCCGGTTTCCGCTTGGTGTACTCACCTCGGTCACCGGCGTCTCCGGATCCGGCAAGTCCACGCTGGTCAGCCAGGTTCTCGTCGAGCTTGCTGCGCAGCACCTCGGCCAAACGCTCTCCGCTGACAACGCCGAAGAGGATCCGCTGACCGCCGATGCTCCCGTCACCCTCGGCGGCCGCATCGTGTGCGGCATCGAAGCGATCCGTCGCCTCGTGCAGGTGGACCAGAAGCCGATCGGACGCACGCCGCGCTCCAACATGGCCACGTACACCGGCCTCTTCGATCATGCCCGCCGCCTCTTCGCCGCAACCAAAACCGCGCGTGAGCGCCGCTACGAAGCAGGACGCTTCTCGTTCAACGTAGCCAAAGGCCGCTGCTCCACCTGCTCCGGAGAAGGCTTCGTCTGCGTCGAGCTGCTCTTTCTGCCCAGTGTCTATTCGCCCTGTCCGGCGTGCAAAGGCGCGCGCTTCAACCCGAAGACGCTCGAAGTGAAATACCGCGGCAAAAACATTGCCGACGTCCTCGCCCTTACTGTCGACGACGCCATCGATTTCTTTTCCGATGAGGAGACGGTCGGGCGCGCGCTCTCTGTCCTCAGCGAAGTCGGCCTGGGCTATCTTCGTCTCTCCGAGGTGGGCGTGCGCGGGAACGCCAGATAGCTGGCCAAGAGCTCACACAGCGAATAGATACCTCGGTGTAAGGGGATCGTCCTGTTCAGTTTATAATAGATATTGTATACAACCATCAGATGTACTACGCTTGACGGGATGGCACTCAAAGAGGGAACCCCGCCGGATGCCGAGCTTCATTTTGAAGGGGACTCGCTGGAGGTGTTGTCGAGTTTTCCTGACGACGTCAAGCGGTCACTCGGATTCTCGCTACGGCAGCTTCAGATTGGCAGAGAACCGACATCCCAGACCCGCAGCATGAGTTCCATTGGCGCAGGCGTCTACGAGTTGAAAGAAGCCGACGAACGAGCCTGGTACAGAGTCGTTTACCTGTCGAAGATCGAGAACCGGATCTACGTGCTGCACTCCTTTGAGAAGGAAAGCCGGAAAACAGACCGGCGCGATATTGAGATTGCGAGGCAGCGCCTCAAGTTCGTCAGGCAGCGGTTACAGGAGCAGAAGAGTCATGAAAAACGTAGCGGAAAATAAGCCCACCCACATCGTGACGGGAAACGTGTTCGATGCCCTGGGGTTTTCTGCGTCCGAAGCAAGCGCGCTGAAAATCAAAGCTGAACTCCTGTCCGCCATCTTGGAATATGTGAAAGCAAAGGGCTATACACAAGCGGAACTGGTGCAAGTGCTGGATGAATACCAACCATCGGTGAGCAACCTGTTGAGAGGCAGAATCTCTCAGGTCAGCATTGAAAAACTGCTGCGCTATGCGGATCGTTTGCACCTCCGGACAAGCATCGCCGTCCGCCCCATCGAAGGTGTGCGGCCCCGGGAAACGAATCGCGGAAAGCGGATAACGAAACGCCGCGAGCGGAAACTCGCAACGGCAGTCTAGCTATCCTCCGAGGACTCAACCGCCAGGGTGCAGCGATCAGGCCACGATCCGCTCTGGATGGTCGGTCCGCGCGTATTTGCGAAGCTCGGAGACGGGGACGAGAACCCTACCACCAATACGCCGTGTTGGCAGACGCCGCGTCGCGATCAGGTAGTCGAGCGCTCTCTGGCTAATCGAGAGCATCTGTGCTGCCTCTTCTCGGCTCGCCAGGATTTTACTTTCCGCCGCGATGGTAATTCTCGCGGGCGGCTTCTTCTGTTCGCCGTCGGTTGTTCTCATATCCGATGCTCCTGATTGTCAGCCCTTCGCTCGTTGCAACGCGGAGGGCTGGAGAATTTGCTTGCACCTGCGATCAGCTACAGCTTTGACCAGTTTTGAATCCGTGTCCAAGACCTTTTACTTACAGTGCGATTCCTAGAAGACATCACAGAGGCATCAGCGGCCATTCGGCGGCATCTTTACGCCCTTAAGGACACGGCCAAATCTAAGCAGACGCAGTTGAGATCAAGAAACAGTTCGCACCTGAGATTCGTTGATCTGTGCACCCGTTGATTTCCCATTTGCCCCGATGCCTATAAGGCATCACTCTTGCGCTAATAGGTATTGGACTCGCGCGCGAGATGGCGTTATGTTGTCGCTCACGATGCAAGAATTCAGGGCATGCATCCCGTTCGGTGCTGCGCACCGGGTGAATATCGACACTCCACCCCTTCGAGGGAACTGCCCAGATACTTT
>DATDHZ010000041.1:0-10025 GCA_036521315.1 Acidobacteriaceae bacterium | reverse complement strand
TTCGGTGGTCTGCAGCAATGTGGACGCGAGTGTCATTCCGTACCTGTCTCTGGAAAATACGGCGGCGCCCTGCGATCGTTTCGCTGCTGCCTGCCTCGCTTTATTGTACTGGCGATGTCAGGTTCGGGCCCCTCAGGCGCGCGCCGTGGTCGCCAGAGCGGAACAATCCGTGTAGTACGGGGTGGCCGTGCGCCACGTCGGCGCGGATGTACGCTTCTGTCGCGCCAGAAGCTGCTCCACAAAGCGCAACTCCGCATCCATTGGTCTGCGGTCCGCCGCCCAGCGTGCCGCCTCGCTCAACCGGCGTCGCGCCTCTTCCAGCCGCCCGGCCTGACGGTCCAGCACCCCCAACAGAAAGAGCGCATCCGCATGGCGTGGATCCAGGGCCAGCACCTCCTGGTACATCGCTCTCGCAGCCGCCGTGCGGCCCGCGCGATGGTGTTCCGCCGCAATCTGCATTACGGCTGTCAGAAGTTGTGTCACAGGAATGTAGGGTCGTGGAAGGGCACCGGTCATGGCAGCAATCACCTCAGGGATCAGTAGTTAGGATCAGCAGTTCAAAATCTTGCCTGAACCACACCATAGCGGGTTTCGCCTCTTCTTCACCCTAAAATTTTGATCTGGAAGACACGCTTTCCTCGAATGAAACCAATCTCCTTCGCCGGAACTTCGCCGTGACGAAAGTTTGCTGGTTGTTTACTTTTCGGTTGCTTCAAAGTATTCGTTTGCCACCATGCTGCCGCTACCATACAAGCGATGCCAATCTCCAAAGCCAAGCGGGCCGCCACCCAGGGATCGCCCGCCGCCACTCCTCTCATCATCGCGGGCAATCTCCGCAACAGTGAAGCCACCGCCGAGGTGCGCAGCCCCTACGACAACCACGTCATCGCGACCGTCTGCCAGGCCACGGGTGGCGATGCCGACGAGGCCCTCCGCGCAGCCGAGAATGCTTTTGCCGAGACGAAGTTGTTGCCGGCATGGCGTCGCGCCGCCATTCTCGAGCACATCGCGCATCGCATCGAACGTGACGCACTCGATCTCGCCCGCGGCATCGCGCTCGAGGCCGGCAAGCCGCTTTCCGCATCGCGCACTGAGGTGCAGCGTGCCATCCAGACCTTCCGCGTCGCTGCGGAAGAAGCCAAGCGCATCGGCGGCGAACTGCTGCCGCTCGACTGGACTGCGGGCAACGACCATAGAGCCGGCATCATCCGCCGCTTTCCCATCGGCCCCATCCTCGGCATCACGCCGTTCAACTTTCCGCTCAATCTGGTAGCCCACAAACTCGCTCCCGCCATCGCTTCCGGCAATCCCATCGTGCTCAAGCCCGCCCCGCAGACGCCGCTCACCGCACTCCGCCTGGGTGAAATGGCCGTCGATGCCGGCTGGCCGCGCGGCGCCATCAGCGTACTGCCCTGCTCGAACGAAGTAACCGCCGGCATGCTCGCCGACTCGCGCCTTCGCATGCTCACCTTCACCGGCAGTGCCGAGGTGGGCTGGAAGTTGAAGGCGATGGCCCCGCGTTTGCGCTGCACTCTGGAGCTGGGCGGCAACGCCGCCATGATCGTTCACGAGGACGCGGACGTCGAACTCGCGGCGCGATCCATCCTTACCGGCGGCTTCAGTTACTCCGGGCAAAGCTGCATCTCCGTCCAGCGCGTCTTCGTCCACAAAACGCGCTGGCAGACCCTCGCGCAGCGGCTTACCGAAGGCATCGAGCAGATGGTTGCAGGCGATCCGCTCGATGAAATGACACAGATTGGTCCCATGATCTCGCTCGCCGCCGCGGAACGCGCCGTAGCCTGGATCGAAAAAGCAGTCGATGCCGGTGCGCGACTCATCACCGGCGGCGAACGGCGCGGCGCGCAGCTCTCGCCTGCGCTGCTAGCCAAGGTGCCGCGCACTACCGCGCTCTTCAAAGAAGAAGCCTTCGCGCCCATCGTCTTCCTTAATCCCTACGACACCTTCGACGAGGCCATCGCCGCCGTCAACGACTCGCGCTACGGTCTGCAGGCCGCGGTCTTTACCAAGGATTGGGGCCGCATCACGCAGGCCTTCCGCGAAATCGAAGCCGGCGCTGTGCTCATCAACGAAGCCACATCCTGGCGCGCCGAACACATGCCCTACGGTGGCACAAAGGAGAGTGGCGCCGGCCGCGAGGGACTCCGCTCCGCGATTGAGTCGATGACCGAAGAGCGCATGCTCATCGCACAGTTCTAGCGATTGTTCCAATCATCACCAGCGGAATGTCGGCGGCTTGTCATCCTGAACAACGCGAAGGACCTGCAGTTTTCTTAATCGGCCCGTCGCGCCGCTCCGTTCCCAAAGCGGACCGCAGAACCACAACCGGGTCATGCCCCTTTCACTTCCGTGTGAGCGGAGAATCGTCCTCTTCATCGGATCATGGTGATGACGCGCCCGCATTCTGCAGACCTACCGGGCGCGCTGTGAGACGAATCCCGTGCATCAGACGCCAACCAGAACCAAGACAACTCTTTTTGCAGCGATCCTTTTTGTCGCGCCCGCAACCATCTTTTCGAGCCTGGCCGGCGCCAGCTCAGAGCCGAGTCTGACTGCCACGCACGCGGACCGTTTGGTCATTCGGCTCATCAATGCGGAAACCGGCGATCCGATGAGTCATCAAAATGTGCAGGTGGAATGGGACGCCGATGCCGAGGAGTCGCTGGTCTACGTTGGCGGTAAGGGCCGCGGCACCATGCAGATCCTCACTGACAGCGCGATCTTCACCATGAAGCCGGGCACTAAGGACTACGGCGACCCGAACCGCCTCGCCTTTTTCAGTTGCAGCGGTCCCACCATCGCCGTACCGGTCCAGCAGGCTCTCCGCGCCGGATTTGTCGCGCACAATGAGTGCAACAGCCGCACAGCCCAGGCGAAACCCGGGGAGATCGTCTTTTGGGCCCGCCCGCTACCGCTCTGGAAGCCGGATTTTCAGTAGAGACCGGGAACAACAGCCATGATGTCATTCTGAGCGCAGCGAAGAACCTGCATTTTCTCTACCGCGCTGGAAGCACCGTCCCACGGCACTCACCAAACCCGATCCGCGCAGCGCCGTCGCGCTCGCAGTACCCGCGCAGGATCACCGTGTCGCCGTCCTCCAGGAACTTCCGCGTCTCGCCATTGCGCAGCACAACGGGTTGCGCACCGCGCGCCGTAATCTCCAGCAGACAGCCGCGCGCCGTGGTCGCCGCGCCCGATACCGTTCCGGTCGCCAGAAGATCTCCCGTCCGCAGATCGCAGCCTCCGCTGGTGTGGTGCGCCACCATCTGGCCCAGCGTCCAGTAAAGCTCGCACAAATTGCTCCGGCTCAGCAGAAATGGCGCCTCGCCGGCCTGATGCATCCGTGGAGTTTCGAGGTACACCTCGAGCTGGATGTCGAAGCCACCACGCCGCTGATCGTCGCCGCCTGTCAGATATGGCAACGGTGCCGGATCCTCCGCAGGCCGTGCGAATGCCGGTGCGCGAAATGGCTCCAGCGCGTCGAGTGTGACCACCCAGGGCGAGACAGTCGTCGCGAAGCTCTTCGCGAGGAACGGCCCCAGCGGCTGATACTCCCAGCTTTGGATGTCACGCGCCGACCAGTCATTCACCAGGCACAGCCCGAACAGACGCTCGCGCGCTTCGTCGATCGCTACCGGTTCGCCCAGGGGATTCCCTCGCGCAACAAACGCGCCGACCTCCAACTCGTAGTCCAGCAGCCGGCTCGCTCCAAAGGTCGGCGTCTCTCCCGCCGCGCCTGCCGCCTGGCCGCGCGGGCGTCGCACGGCTCTGCCTGACGGAATAATGGAGGAAGCACGCCCGTGGTAGCCAATCGGCACATATTTGTAATTCGGCAGCAGCGGATTGTCCGGGCGGAAGAGCTTGCCCACGTTCGTCGCGTGGAAGATGGACGCGTAAAAATCTGTGTAGTCGCCGATCGCCGCCGGCACCAGCATCTCGACTGCACTCTGCAGCTTCAGTGCCGACTCCAGCGCGGCGCGATGCCGCATCGTTTCGACGCGCGCTTCTTCCAGCAGGGCGCTCAGCCGTTCCCGTAGCGTGCGCAATACGGCACGCGGCAGCGCCATCAGAGAGTTCAGCGTGGTCTGGCGGCACGCGGCGACAATCTCCTCCGCCAATCCTGCCAGTAGTCCTGCTTCGGCCAATGCGTGCAGATTCAGTGCGCGATCGCCGATTGCCACCACAACACGTGGTGCGGCCTCGCCCGGAAGGCGCGCCACGCCGTACGGCAGGTTCTGGATGGGGAAATCCGTTCTCGCCGCCTCGGCCGATTTCACCCAGCTATGCAGGGCAGGATCGCAGGTGTTTACAGCCATCCAAGCTTCCTCAAGTCCTCAATGGGTTCGGTGAACGAGCACGATCCGAAGCCGATGCAGAATTGCTCGCGCGCCACGTGGATCTGTTCCGCGGTCAGCATCACGCCACTGTTATGCCAGGTCATCGCTTCGTCCATCGTAATGGCATCGGCGTCGCGTTCGCTCAGCATCCATGCAGCCTCCTGCCGCTGGCCCGGCTCATGCCACAACAGCGCTGCCGCGCAGAACACATTCAAAAAGCCATGCATCACGCCAGTGGGGCTATCTGGTTTGTAGGTGAGACGCTGCATCCCGCGCAACGGATGATGCAGCCCCGCCGTCGCCTTGAACGCCAGCCGCCGCTCGCTCGCAATGCGCAGAAATTCGAGCACCCGCGACTCTTCGGGAATCGCACCGGGTACCTCGCCTCCGGTTCGGATCTTCGCTCTCGCCTTCGCAACTGCCGTCGCCTGCAGCAGCGAGGGCCACTTCTCCGGCGGCGTCTCAAAGTAGAGCTGAGAGTTTCCGCCAAAGGCTTGCGCGGCGTCCTGAATCTCCCGCGCACCGGCCGCCTTGATCTCCAGGGCGTCAATGCTTCCTAAGCCGCTCGCGCCCGACTCATCGGCCCCTGTATTGAATCGCGCGACGACGTCTGCATCGGCCGCGGATGCCAGCACGCTCAGGCTCCACGCGCTCGCGTCCATGCCGGCATTCCGTACTGCCTCGGCGTACTCTTCCAGCCGCGTCGCCGGCACGATGAACCGCCCCAGCATCCACGCGTGTTCGCCATCTACGTAACTTCCGTAGTTCCGGACAGCCGCATCCATCCCCAGCCCGGCAGGCGGGAACAGTCCGGCATAGTCGATAAGGCCCGTCAACAGGCTTTGCAGTGCTCGCGAGATCATTGCCGTCCGGGCGGCGTGAAGCGGCGGTTCAGGCCCTGCCAGCATTCGAAATAATTGCGCTGCAAGGTATTGCTCTCCAGCGCGTGCTTGGTTGTCTGCACGATGAAGCGAGTCTCAAACATGAAGGCCAGCGTATTTTCCAGATGCACCGGCTTCAGTTCCGCGCTGATCGCGCGCTCGTAGGTTTCCGCATCTGGCCCATGGCCGCTCATGCAGTTGTGCAGGCTGCACCCGCCGGGCAGAAAGCCTTCGGCCTTGGCGTCATACTGACCGAAGATCAACCCCATGAACTCGTTCATCACGTTGCGGTGGGACCACGGTGGACGGAAGGTGTGCTCCGCCACCATCCAGCGCGGCGGGAAGATCACGAAGTCGATGTTCGCTGTGCCGTGGATCTCGCTCGGCGCCGTCAGCACGGTGAATATCGACGGATCAGGATGGTCGAAGCTCACCGTATTAATCGTGTTGAAGTGCGCCAGGTCGTATTTATACGGTGCGTAGTTGCCATGCCAGCCCACCACGTTCAGCGGCGAGTGCTCCATGCCGCTGCACCACAGAGAGCCGCCGTACTTCGCAATCACCTCTACGTGCTCCTGCAGGTCTTCGTAGGCGGCCACCGGCGACAGGAAGTCACGCGGATTGGCCAGCCCATTCGCACCAATCGGACCCAGATCCGGCAGCCGGAACTGCTGCCCGTAGTTCTCGCAGATGTAGCCGCGCGCTGCTTTTTCCAGCAGCTCTACGCGATATTTCAGCCCTCGTGGCAGCACACAGATCTCGCCCGGCGACACCTCCAATTTCCCCAGCTCGGTAAAGATCAGGAGCTTGCCCTGCTGCGGCACCACCAGGAACTCGCCGTCCGCGTTCCAGAAGAACCGCTTGTGCATAGAGCGCGTCGCGACATAGATATGGATCGCCGCGCCGATCTGGAGCGATGAATCGCCGTTGCCGCCCAGGGTCATGATGCCGTCCACGAAGTCGACCGCACCGGGCGGAATCGGCTCCGGGTTCCACCGCAGTTGGTTGGGTGAGGTGGTCGCGTCGGCGCACGGCCAGCCGCGAATCAGCCGTTGCGCACGCACCGGCGTATAGGGTTTGTGCACAGTGGAGGGACGAATGCGATACAGCCACGACCGCCGGTTCTGCCCTCGCGGCATGGTGAAGGGCGTGCCGCTGAACTGCTCGGCATAGAGCCCCAACGGATGCTTTTGCGGCGCATTCTGCCCGACGGGCAGCGCGCCCGGCTCGGCCTCGGTAGCAAATTCGTTCAGAAACCCGGACTGATAGTGCAGCTCCGCCATGGTTCTCCTCCGAAACAGCCGTTTATACACGAAAGCCTACGCTAGTGTCCGCGATAGTGGGCTCGACACCTTGACTGCGAAGCTCCACAAGAGCCAAGCCGGGTTACATTGAAAGCAACGTTCAAACCGCCTGGCAGCACGCGGCAAACATGCAAAGGATGGAATGGCAAACATCACGCGAGCCCCCCGCGGCGCAGTCCGGTTCTTTTTCGCAGCAGTCCTCTTTTTCATTCCGTTCGCGCCGTTGCGAGCGCAGCCCGCTTCCGAGCTGAAGCTCATCCCGATGCCGCGCGAGGGGCACGTCGGCAAACTTCTTTCGCTGGACCACGGCATCGTCGTCCGGGCGGCCTCGCGCGATGCGGAAGATCGCTTCACCGCGAAGGACCTGCGCGCCTCGTTGAAAGAACGCGGCGTCCCGAGCCGCGCCAGCGGCCCCATCGTCGAATTGCTGCGCACCAACACCGCATCTGCGCGCACACTGCTCGCCGCCGCGCATGTCACGTTCGATCCTGCCATGCACGACGAGGGCTACGTCATCGTCCCCCGGCCGCGTGGACTTGCCGTCATCGCCGCCACCAATGCAGGGCTTTTTTACGGCGCGCAGACGATCAAACAGCTTGTCATCGATGGAGGACATGGCGGCGGCAAGGACGCGCAGCTTCAAACCGCGACCATCCGTGACTGGCCCGCGCTTCCGCATCGCGGTCTCGACGACGATCTCTCGCGCGGTCCCGTCCCCACGCTCGCGTTTCAGGAGCGCCAGGTCCGCACCCTCGCCGCCTACAAGCTCAACATCTATTCGCCCTACTTCGAGCACACGCTCCAATATGCCGCCTCACCGCTGGTCGCGCCCCCCGGCGGCTCCATGTCGCCTGCCGATGTCGCCGAACTCGTCCGCTACGCCGCGCAATATCACGTCACCGTCGTGCCGGAACAGGAGGCCTTCGGGCATCTCCATCACGTGCTCAAGTATGAGCAGTTTGCGTCGCTTGGCGAGACGCCGCATGGCCAGGTCCTCTCGCCCGTGCAGCCCGGTTCGCTCGCTTTGATCCAGCAGTGGTTCACCCAGATCAGCCAACAGTTCCCGTCGCTCTGGGTGCATATTGGGGCCGACGAAACCAACGAACTCGGTAAAGGTCAAACCAAGGATCTCGTCGCTCAGCGCGGCCTCGATCAGGTCTATGTCGACTTCCTGCGCCAGATCCACGGCGTCATCCAGCCCACGGGCAAACGCATCCTGTTCTGGGGCGACCTCGCCTGGCATAATCCCGACCTGGTCGCTGCCCTGCCCAAGGACATGATCGGCGTCCCCTGGGTCTACGATGCGAAGCCCAGCTTCGACAAATACATTGAGCCGTTCAACCGCGCCGGTATGGAGGTCTGGGTCGCGCCCGGCGTCAACAACTGGCGCCGCGTCTACCCGGACAGCAATATCGGCCTGGTCAACATCCAGCACTTCGTCCGCGACGGCCAGCGCCTCGGCGCGAAGGGCATGCTGAATACCGTCTGGAACGATGACGGCGAAGGCATCTTCGATGAAGACTGGTACGGCGTCCTCTTCGGTGCCGCGGCTTCGTGGCAGCCCGGCGAAAGCTCCATTCCGCAATACCAGGCCAGCTACGGCGCGATCTTCCACGGCGATCCGAGCGGCAAGATCGATCAGGCGCAGGCTCAGATCATGGCCGCGCAAAAACTGCTTGCAGACAATGGCTTCCGCTTCGGCGCGTCCAACACGCTCTTCTGGGAAGACCCCTGGAGCCCCGCTGGCCAAGAGGACTCCGCCAAGCTGCTGCCTATCCTGAAGGAGGTGCGCCTTGACGCCGAAAACGCCATCACCCTCATTGACCAGGCCCGCGCCGCCAATCCACTGCGCGAGCAGGAGGCGCTCGATGCCCTCGCCCTGGGCGCGCGCCGCATTGACTTCATCGGCATGAAGTTCCAGTTTGCTGACGAGATCGCCCACGCATATGCGGACGCCTACAGCCAGCAGGCCGTCACCCCGCACTCCCGCGCCTTCAGCGACCTGGTCGAGATCAGCAATGCCAACGGCCGCTGCCAGGACCTGCGCGACGGCTATACCCTCACCCGTGAGCTGTTTCAGGAGGCGTGGCTGCGCGACAATCGTCCCTACTGGCTGCAGAATGTCCTCGCTCAGTACGATATGGCCACGCAGCTATGGATCACGCGTTCCCGCGAGTTCGACACCTTGCGCGCGCAGCTTTCCAAGACCCATACACTGCCCAAGGCAGAAGAGATTGGCGTTCCCGCCATCAATGGCGACTAGACAGTTTTCACAAGAGGTATAAGGCTTGCAATCGCTATCGACGCAGCTTTTCCGTTAAGAAAAGCTGCTCCTCACAGTTGCAGATGACCTCACAGTATTTGTGAAAACGGTCTAAGAACGTCAACAAGCGGCGATAATGATCAAAAGGAATCTGCATGCGTAGTTTGCTAACCGCCAGCGCGCTGGTGCTGCCCGGGTCTGTGATGGAAGACGCCTGGCTGCTCATTGAAGACGGCAACATTCACAGTTTTGGTACCCGCGGCGACGGCCTCCCGCAGCATAGTGAGCATCACGATCTGCCGGGCGCGCTGCTTGCACCCGCCATGCTCGACATCCACGTGCACGGGGCTGCAAATCATGACGTGATGGAGGGGACAGCCGAAGGCGTCGCCCACGTCAGCCGCTTTCTCGCTGCGCGCGGCGTTGGCGCCTTTCTTCCCACCACTGTCACTGCGCCGGTGGACGACACTCTGCGCGCGCTCGAAGGCCTCGCCACCCTGATCGAAAAACCAGGTTCCGTCGAAGGAGCGACGCCGCTGGGCGTCCACCTCGAAGGCCCGTTCCTCTCGCACGCCAAGCGCGGCGTGCATCCACCCGCGCTGCTGCAGCCGCCGTCTATCGAACTCTTCGACCGCTTCTGGCAGGCATCGCGCGGCACCATCCGGCTCATGACGGTCGCGCCGGAACTGCCCCATGCCCTCGATCTCATCAGGCATGCGACCGCACTCGGTGTCCGCATCAGCCTCGGCCACAGCGACGCCACGGCGGCGGAGACACACGCCGGAGTCGCTGCCGGAGGAGTTTCCGCCACCCATACCTACAACGCGATGCGCGGCCTCGACCATCGCGAACCCGGCATGCTTGGCGCCGTGCTGGACGACGACTCGCTCTACGCCGAGATCATCGCCGACGGCGTCCATGTTCAGCCCATCGCTGTCCGCATCTACTGGCGCTGCAAGGGCCCATCGCGCGCCATCCTCATCACCGACGGCATGAGCGCCACAGGCATGCCGAACGGCCGCTATCGCCTTGGCACCTTTGATGTCGACGTGGCCGACGGACGCGCGACCGCCGCTGGCAGTCCGGGTGTGCTTGCCGGCAGCGTCCTCACCATGGACCGCGCCGTGCACAACTTTGCCGCCTTTACCGGCGCGCCGCTCGCCACCGTCACGCGCCTCGCTGCCACCAACCCTGCCGCACTGGCCGGCTTCGCGCAAACCCA
>DATDHZ010000040.1:0-5529 GCA_036521315.1 Acidobacteriaceae bacterium | reverse complement strand
CGGCGATGACGTTGAAGAGCCCGCTTGCCCACGTGCTGACCGAGGCGACGATATAGGTGACGAAGTTGGACGCGTAGTCCTGCAGCCGGGCATTCAGAGCGGTGACATCGAGATGCGAGGCGAAGGGCAGATGCTTGATGCGGTTCAGCATCGCGGGCCCGCGCGTCGGAAGCTCCTTGACGAACTCCCGCATGTCGCGGATGACCGGCGGCAGCGCGAACATGACGAACAGCGTGATGCCGCCCCCAACGGCGAGCAGGATGATGGCGATGGCCGAGCCGCGTCCGGGACTCCACTTGCCGATCTTGATCTTCTGCACGCCGCGGATGACGGGTGTGAGCACGACGGCCAACAGAGCGCTGATGTAAAGCAGCGCGAGTTCGTGCCGAAGGTGATAGGCGACCGTCAGCCCGATACCCAGCGCGAAGGTGAAAACGATGTCGCTGCGCAGGGTGCGCGCGCGTGGCTTGCGCATCTCCGGATGTTCTAGGTTAGTGGTCTGGAGATCGTAGCGACTGATCGGATCGGGCATGCGTTCGCTCACCTGAATGACGATTATTATGCGGTTCTTATCGAGTGGTGGAGGTTAGCGATCCGGGTGCGGAGGATCATACGCCGACAACCAATCGATAATCCGGTCCACGACCATAGTCGGTGGAATGCCGGAGGTATCGACCGTGAGATGCGCCTGGCTGTAGAGGGGCAGCCGGCGGGCAAGGCGATCTTCCGGAGACTCGGGCCCCGATAAAATCGGCCTGACCGGCGCCGGTTCTCGTGTCGCTCCGGCCGGCTCCGGGCCGCGGCAGCGGGCGAGCAACTCTGCCAACGGTGCGGTGAGAAAGATGGTGACGGTCTCCGGCGTGGAGGCATTTTCAGCGAAGAGCAGGTTACGGACGGCTTCGGTTTCGATCGCGCCGCCACCGAGGGCAACAATGGCTTGCCGATGCTCATGGTCCGGATGAAGCACATGGGCGACGGTATCGGCCTCGAGGCGACGGAAATGGGGCTCGCCGTGCTCGGCAAAAATCCGGGCGATGGTGCAGTTCTGCCGCGCGGTGATCAGGGAATCGATATCGAGAAAAGGCCAGCGAAGGCGCGCCGCGAGCACACGGCCCACGGTGGATTTGCCCGCGCCCATGAAGCCGGTAAGGACGATGCGGCGCGGCAGAGCTGCTGGCCCCGGCGGGCCCTGGCTCATTTTGTTGGACTCGAGCCGGAGTTCTGCTTATCCGAGGAGAGCGAGGTCTGAATGTTTTCCCACACGGCCGGGCTGGGGTCGTGGATGGGCAGCAACAGTTTGGCCTGTTGCGCGATGTACTCCAGGTCGCTGACCAGGGCAGAGCATTGCTCGCAGGTTTTCAGATGTCCTTGCTCTTTCAGGTCGGCTCCGGATTCGAAGAGCTCCGGAAGCTGGTCCTGAAACTCGGCGCAGGTGATGCAATTACCGGTTGTTTTCATGACTTCGTTATTCTTGCCGCCTGCGTTCATAGCGAGGCCTCACGCCGGGCACTCGTCTGCCCGGTGCGCAGCAGGTCGCGCAGCTTCATGCGCGCCTTATGCAGTTGCGACTTGCTGTTGCCGATAGAGCATTCCAGCATGTCGGCGATCTCGTTGTGCTCGTAGCCTTCGACATCGTGCAGGACGAAGACGAGCCGGTAACCTGGGGGAAGGTCGGAGACAGCGCGTTCCAGGGTAACCCGATCGATGGACCCGGAGAGCATGAGGTCGCGCGCGCCGATGTCCTTGCGCGGGCCGTCCTCCTGCGAGGGCTCCAGTGTCTCTTCCAGCGAAACCTGGGGCAGGCCCTGTTTGCTCAGATGCATCAGAACCACGTTCACCGCCAGGCGATGCAGCCAGGTGGAGAAGGCGGAGTCACCGCGGAAGGTGCCGATCTTGCGATAGAGCTGCAGGAAGGCTTCCTGGGTCAGATCCTCGGCTTCGGCCACATTGCCCAGCATGCGCAGGCACAGGGAATAGACCCGGCGCTTGTGCAGACCGTAGAGGCGCTCGAAGGCGGCGCCGTCACCGGCCTGGGCTGCGGCAATCGCTTCGGCTTCGCCGGCGATCGGCGGATTGCGGCGCAGATGCTGATTGGAGGTCTGACGCTCGGGGACCGCTGTCGCGGTGCCCTTGGCGGGCGGGGAAAAAACGCCGTTGGTGACAGATTTGCTCATGTTTGTAAGTTTGCCGACTGGCGCAGTGCTCATAGAAATCCTACTCGTCCTTCGCTGTGCGTAGTCTGAGGCAATGCCTGTCGGACGCGCGGATGCAGAAGACGGTTGCCTTGGCATTAAAAATCAGTAGTTTAGCTTTGCTAACCACCGTCACGGCCGGGGCCGGAAATCGCGCACGGCGTTATGGCTTTACCGCAACGGGAAAGTCTCCGAACCGGCCGTGGTGAAGCACCACGCGCACCGTTGCGCCGGGCAGATGCTCCCACGTCTCATGATTCGGATCGTAATCCGCACAGGCGACAAGCTTGAATAAGCCTCCGCCGAGTTTCAGACCGCGAGTCGGGCGGAACGTATCGGCACCTTCGTTCAAAATGCGTACATGAAGCTCAATAAACGACCGGGAAAAACTCATATATCTAGCTTCCCACGAAAACGGCATGGAGAGTGCGGGCGACGGCCAGGAACAGGGCAATTGATCGCCAATTCGAGTGTGTCAGGGCGAATAGACAAGGTCCGGCCCGCCTAGAGCCGAACCGACCGGCACTTCCTGCTGCGAGCTTGCCGGCGGCTGAAGCTGATCGTCCATGGGGCTTTCTCCATGGACAGCAGCAACGGGCAAACGGATTTCGACAGCCATGTCAACGGTTTGCCCCTGATGCTTAGCTTCCGACGAAGCGGGCGTAGAGGGTACGGGCTAGGGCGATATCCGTAGTGCCCTGGATGAGCGCGCGACCGTCGGCGAACAGAGTCAGGGTATGCGGTCCCCGGCGGAACCGGAGCAGCAGGCCGTTCTGGCGGACCTCGCCGTGCGGACGCAGGCGGTCAGCGGCGGCGGCCAGGTCGACGGGGCGGGAATGCTCGTGGATCTGGACGGAGTTGCGGCCGCAGAGGGTGATGTGCGGACGGCCCTCGCCGCGAAGATGGGCGAAGTCGCGCAGGCCGCAGACCTCGCAGCCCGGGCGTGGGGCAGCGGCGGAAATCTCCGATCGCTCGTTCTGCCATAAGTCCCAGGCGAGCAGGCTGCGGCGCATTTCCTTGCTCGCGCCGGTCAGATACTTTAGCGCCTCGGTGACCTGGATGGACGCGGCCAGGTTGACGGCGGTGTTGAGGATGCCGGCCGTGTCGCAGGTCTCGACCGGGCCGGTGGGCGGCTTGGGAAAGAGGCAGGCGAGGCAGGCTGTCTCGCCGGGCAGGATGTTCATGGTCGCCGCGTAGGCGCCGACGGCCGCGGCGTAGATCCACGGTATGAGTTTCCCGGGCCGGCTCTGTTCGACCGCGTAGTCGTTGATCAGATAGCGGGTTTCGAAGTTATCGGTCGCGTCCAGGATGAGGTCCGCGTTGGCGAGAAGCGCATGGATATTGTCCGGAACCAGGTCGGCTACGTGCGCATGGACCTGGACCTCGCCGTTGAAGCGGGCGATCTGGCGGCGGGCGGCCTCGGCCTTGGGCGTAGCTGCCTCGGCATCGGCTTCGTCGAACAGCACCTGGCGCTGCAGGTTGCTCTGCTCGACGAAATCGCGGTCGATCAGGACGAGCGTACCCACTCCGGCGCGCGCCAGCAGCGCCGCGGCGGCTGCTCCCGTGGCCCCGCAGCCGACAATCGCGACGGTCGCGGCGGCAAGGTGCTGTTGTCCCGCTTCGCCGATCGGCGCGAAGAGCACCTGGCGCGAGTAACGATCGGCATCCGCGCCAGGCGCGAGGTGAGCTTCGGCTAGAGTGTTGGCGCTCTCCATTGTGTCTAGTATAAGAAGGCGGGTAAAAGTTCGTCCCCCGCATCTCACCCAACATGATGCGTCCGTGGACGATTCCCATGGCGCACTCCGCTGAGAGGCTCTTTGATCGCAGTGCGTAACTGTCCTTCGCATCCAGAGCGGAGGAGCCGCAAGGTCAGAACGAAATACTGCCGCGCGGCATGGGCACTCTTGCTGGCCGCGGCAGGCCTCTGCCATGCGCAGACGAGTTCCTCTGCGTCCCCGTCCTCGTCCCAGGAGGACGGCGATCCGGCGCAATTTCTGCCCCAAGCCGCCTCGTCTTCCCAGTCATCCAGGCAGGGGTCCGCGGGCACGGAATTGCCGGGAATGGCAGCCTTTGTGGGCAGCAAGGTGACGGGGATTCGCTTCGACGGGGTGAAAGCCTCGATGCTGGGGCCTCTGCCCGCGCAACTTGAGCTGCAGCCGGATGACACGCTGACCGAGGACAGGGTACGGGCCAGCATGCGGCGGCTTTACGATTCCGGCCTTTACGACACTATCCAGGTGGAGGGGCTACGCTCCAATGGCGGCGTGCTGGTGATCTTCGCCGGCCGGCCACGCCTGTTTATCGGACGGGTGCAGATCTTTGGCATCAAGGATGACCGGCTGCAGAGCCGGCTGGTGGGCTCCGCGCGTCTGCAGCCCGGCACGCGCTACACCCAGCGGAAGCTGGACAATTCACAGACCTCGATCGAACAAGCGCTGACCGATAACGGCTTCTATCAGGCCACGGTGGAGCGCCGCGAGCAGCTGGATGCGCCGAACTCGCAGGTGAATGTGATCTACAACATCAATCCCGGCAGGCAGGCGAAGGTGGGCAACGTGAAGGTGGACGGGACGCCCGGCATCTCGCTGGAACAGTTTCGCAAGACGAGCAAGCTGAAGGCCGGCAGCAAGGTGAATCGCCAGACGGTGAGCCGCGCGCTCACTCGCCTGCGCAAGTACTACGACAAGAAGCAGCGCTGGGCGGGCGCTGTCACCCTGAAGAGCAAGGAGTATCACCCCAACACCAACCAGCTCGACTACGACTTCCAGGCGCGAGAGGGGCCATTGGTGAAAGTGCAGGTGGAGGGCGCCAGGTACAGCCGGGGCACGATCGAGCGGCTGGTGCCGATCTACGAAGAGGGCACGGTGGATCTGGACCTGGTGAACGAGGGCGCGCACAACCTTCGCGCCGACCTGCAGGGCAAAGGCTACTTTGACGCCACCGTAACCCACGAGCCGGTCCACAACGCCGCGGACGAGATCACGGTTCTGTACAAGGTGGATCGCGGGGCGGAGCATCGCGTGGACTCGGTGCGCATTAGCGGCAACAAGTATTTTGATCGCAGCACCTTGGAGGAGCACATCAGCGTGCGGCCGGCAAACTTTGTCGAGCGGCACGGCACCTACAGTCAGACGATGGTGAACAGTGACGTCAACAACCTGACCGCGCTCTATCAGGGCAACGGCTTCAGCCACGTGGTGGTGACGCCGATGATCAAAGACGTCGATACCGCGGGCCGGAATGGGAAGAGCTCCGCGCATATCGACGTGGTCTACAAGATAGAGGAAGGCACACAGCAGAAGATCGGCAGCTACGCCATCCACGGCATGCACAAGAT
>DATDHZ010000039.1:0-16530 GCA_036521315.1 Acidobacteriaceae bacterium | reverse complement strand
AAAGCCAGACACGAACGGCTGACAGCTTTGCCTTGGCCTCTGATGATTAGATTTCTCTCATTATTTTCCCCGCAGCGCCGATAGTTCAGCCGAGACGCAATTTGGTCCGGAGAATTCCATGTACGCTCGTGGCACTGAATGGATGCTTCGATGCGCTGCCCTGTTAGCCCTTCTTCTGCCGGCTTCGCCGGCACGGGCTCAGTGGGATGCGCGTCCGCCAGGCCGTCTTGCCGCGTTGACCTCAGGGCCGGTTGCGGTGCCGCTGGTGGCCACTCTGCAATCCCTCTCGGTCAATGCCTTGCCCGCCGCCTCATCCATTTCCGGGCTGCCCACCTGGAAGGAGTCTGACCTCACTGTCACGACTGCCTGGACGATTCGCGCCAACTGTACGACGCTGCGGCTCTCGGGGTATTCGGGCAGCTTTGCAGTGCAAAGCTCCAACTCGGATCCGCCTTCTTTTGCGGAAGGGGACCCCGCCGGCTCAGTCGCGCAAGAGCCAATCAACGACATGCTGTACGAAGATGGGACAGGTTTCTCAGGAATCGCGCAGCCCGTCGGACCCACCAACTACCCCGGAAGCCGCACGGATAACGTCGAGGTGTCGATGAGCGGACCGGATCATTCATCTCCCGCTATGCCGGTAGCTCCTATCTATATTGTCGCCCAGGCGCTGTGATCTCCATCACACCGGGTAGGCGGGAAGCGCCCACCCACTGTGCCGCCGGACTCCTCCGCTGCCAACTAAACTCTGCATTCTTATCGTGTTAGCCCGCGTGGTAGCTGCGGAACTGTTACTAAATCGTTGAATAGAACATCAGTAACTTACTTTCGTTGTATAAGCTCTCCCTTTTCAGTGTCTTACACGGATGAGTTACCTGTGTACCATCTTCGTGGCACAGAATCATTCCGCTGGTTCAGGTAGGGTCATCTCAGCCTGGCATACTTACTGAAGCAACCTGGGATTGATCCCCCAGATGCTCACTTCAATGCCAGAGAACATCGTTGAGGAGACCTTGAGGAATGTCGCGTCTTACGAAACTTATTTCTGCCGGGCTGATGATGGGCCTCGCCTTTTTCCTGCTGTCAGCCCCTGCGGCTCACGGCCAGCTCAACTCCAACACCGCCACGGTGACCTTGTCGGCCACGCTGGGTGAATCCCTGACCGTTTCTGCGGCTCCGACCTCCGGATCCGCCGTCAACTTTACGCTGGTTTCCGGCGGCACGGCCACCGGCAGCGCGCCGGTTGCCATGACGACCAGCTGGGTCATGAAGGGCAGCCGCTCGTCGGTGACGATGACCGGCTACTTCTCCAGCGCCGCCCAGGCGATGGCCGGGACCGGATCCTCGCCTGCTTACATTCCCACCTCGGAAATCCTGGGTCAGGTGACCACGGGAGCCCCGACCACCTTTACGGCATTCACGCAGACCCCCACGGGCTCTGCCCTGGGCACCGCGGGCGCCAGCCTGGTCCTGTTTACGCAGGCCGTCAGCGGCACCAACCGCGCTTCCAGCCGCACCGACAACCTGAATCTGCAGATCAACCTGACGTCGCAGCCGCAACTGCCCGCCGACACCTACACGGGCACGCTGAACCTACAGGCGCAGGCTCTCTAAGTCCACGCGCGGCGCCTTCCCCGGCGGGAGGGCGCTGCTCGTGTGTTTCCGGAGGCATTGACCGTGCTGCAAAGGTTCCTGAGTCTCGCGCTTCTGATGTGCGGATGCTGTGCGTGCGCGCAGACCGTTTCCCCCGTCATCGTGGAATACAAGGTCAAGGCGTCCGGCCGCATTGCTCTCACCAATAACACGTTATTGCCCATGGCGGTGGTGATGGAGCCGAAGAGCTTCAGCATCAATCCCGACGGCAACGGCGTCTATCGTGCCCTCGATCCGGACATTCATCTCAAGCTCTCGGCGATGAGTTTTCGCGTGGATCCCGGCCAGACCTATTACGTTTTCTACTCGGCAACTGCGGATAAGGTGCCGGCGTGGTTCACGATTTACTCGGTCTTCTCCGAGCTGCACCACACCAGCGGCCTCGACGTGCGGGTCCTGCTGCCCCACACCGTTTATCTCTATCCGAAGAAACAGCTTGGCAAGGATGCAATCGCTGTCGATCAGCTGACCTGGAACGCCGCCAGCAACAAGCTGATTTGCGACATCGAAAATCACGGACTCGACCTCGATCGCGTGCAGGAAGTACGCATCGCCGCGGGCCCGCAAACCGAAACAGCGCCCGGCTTCCCCCTGCTCCCGGGCGGTAAACGCCATCTTGAGCTGAACTGGAATGGGAAGGTGCCGCCGCAGACCGTGCGGTTCCAGCTCGAGCACTCCGTGCTGCAACAGGCGGTCAGCACCGGCGGACAGTAACGCGCGAGGGAATCATGCAGGGCACAGGGAAAGGCCGAACAGTCCAGATCGCCGCCCTGGCCCTTTTTTTCTTTTTTGGCGTTCTGCAGCTGCGCGGTCAGGTTTTCGAGGTCAACGGCGGCTCATCCAGCCTCTACGATGCGCAGGGAGCGACCATCACCGCTCGCGGCCCAAGCTTCGACGCTTCTCTTGGCGCCGGAATCGTGAATGGCAAATTCGTTGGGGGCGCCAATCTCACGAAAAAGGCCGGCAAATCCATCTATGTCGCCGGCAGCGACTACATTCATTTCAGTCTGCCGACTGACATTTTCGATTCGAGCGCCTATCTTGTCGCGCTCGGCGCCGGAGTCACGACGAAATTAGCCAACACCGATATTTTTGCGTTCGCGGGCGCCACCTCGTCCGACTTCAACAGCCCGTTCGTCGATGGCGTTCGGGCCGAAAGCCCTTCGGGCATTCTTTTTCTCAAGCGCCGCCTCCTGTCGCGACTGCAATTTTCATCGAACATGGTGTTCTCCAGCCAGGTGACCGCAATCGAAAGCCTGCAGTGGCAGCCCGCCGACAAAACGCATCTGGCCGTCTCCGTCGGTGCGGGCGCCAATCAGCCCTACGCCGCTGCCAGTTTCGATTTCCTGCGTCCCTGGATCGACGTCAAGGCCTCTTACATCGACGCCGGCAGCCAGTTCCGCAGGGTTGCCGTCGACGCTCCGCTGTTCAGCGAGCCCGATCGCGAGAACGCGGTCGTCGTCGTGCACCCGATGAAATACTTCAGCGTCAGCGGCGGCCGTCAGAACTTCCTCTCGCCTGTCTATAACTCGAACCAAACCGTGCGAGCGACGGTCAATTCTCTGTCGGGGAGTGCCTTGGTCGACCGCGCCAGCCTCTCCGCTTCGTTGTATCACTCCAGCTATCTTGGTAACTCGAACAACGCTACCGCCTATACCGCCGAGCGGAGCTTCTTCTCCCGAGTTCACAGCACGGCGAGCTATCTGGAAAGCCGCCCGGGGAACGCGCCGAAGGTGAGGGCTTTTCTCACCAACATTACCGAGACACTCTCTCCGCGGCTCAACGTGAGCGAATTCATTACCCGCTCCCAGGGCCAGACCTCCATCTCCTTCGGAGGGGGCTTTCTCTCGAATGTCGCCAGTGTCAGCGCGGAGTACCAGACCTACTACGTTCCCGAGCGCAATAACGCGCCCTTCGAACAGGCGCTCATCATGGACGTCCAGCTTCACGTCATCCATGGCGTTACCCTGCACGGCTCCACGTTCGTGGCTCCCGACGGCAGCCTGCGCTACACCGCGGACGAACAAACTGTGGTGGCGCGCCAGGGCTCCTGGGGAGTTGCAAGCGGGCCAACACTGGCCCAGGGCGCCATCGGCTCCAGCCTCGTCAGCGGGACGGTGGTCGACGCCGCGGGTCATCCCGTTTCCGGCGCCGCGGTCATGATCGATAAGCTTCTGGTGTACACGAACGACGACGGGGTATTCTTCGTGAGAGAACACAAGGCGCGCACGCATGAGCTGAAGGTGCTGCCCGCGCAGTTTCTCGATGGATCATCGTGGCGGGTCGTCTCGGCGCCTGCAGAGATCCACAGCAGTGCCGAGAGCAGCGCCCCGGCAACAACCATTGTTGTCGAACGGGATGTTCCAGGCCGGAACTTAGAATCAGCCATCGACCAGAGTACAGAACTTCACCACTGAGTTACAACGAGATAAGATTCAGTTAGCCGCAAGAAGAGAGTCAAAGTCAGGGGATTCATGAGAAAGGGGATCATCGCAGCGCTTGTTCTGGCTTGCATTTCGGGAGGGTCTGGTCTGAATGCCGCCGCCCAAGCGGTGCGCGTCGGCCCAATGCGTCCCACGCCGGCTACCGCGGTCAGCTCGCTTTCCATTTCGGTCACCCCGTCGAATGTCAGCTTCCAGCTCGTTTCCAAAGGCATTGCCACGGGGTCCGCGCCGGTCGAGATCACCACTTCGTGGGGCGGCAGCTTGTGCCTGTTCACCTGCACGATCAACGTCTACGGGTACTTCACCAGCGCGAACGCCGCCCTCGCCGGCGGCTCGCCCGTCGTCGATATCCCATCCTCCGAAGTTCTGGGAGAAGTGACGACCGGCATCCCGACTACCTACACGGCATTCACGCAATCCAATCCGCTCGGCGGCGCGGGCGCCAGCCTGGAGTTGCTCTCCCAGGGCTTTTTTATCTTTTCCGGCACCAGTTCGCGCACGGATGCTCTCAGCCTCCAGATCGACCTGACCAGTCAGCCGCAGCTGCCTGCCGGATCCTATTCGGGCACGCTTTATATCCAGGCGCAATCACTCTGAGTGCCTGCGGCCAAACAGGCCACCGTCCATCGCCGATCAGGCCGGCCGGCAACTACTCCGATCCAGCGGAGGGATGCACCATCTTCGCCGGATCGACGAGCCGATCGAACTGCTCCTCGCTGCAATAGCCCAGCTCGAGCGCGGCGGCCTTGAGCGTCAGGTCGCGTTCGGCGGCATAGTGAGCCACCTCCGCGGCCTTGTCGTAGCCGATGGCCGGCGTGAGCGCAGTGACCAGCATCAGTGACCGCTCGACATATTCCCGGATCTTCCTGTGGTTGGGCCTGGTACCGTCAATGAGGTACCGGCGAAAGTGCGCGCACCCGTCGGTGAGCAGCCGAATCGACTGCATGATGTTCGCAATCAGCAGCGGCTTGTACACGTTCATTTCGAGATAGCCACCGGCCCCGCCAAACCCTGCGGCCACGTCATTCGCCATGACCTGCACAGCAATCATGGTGAGAGCCTCAGCCTGGGTGGGGTTCACCTTGCCGGGCATAATCGATGATCCAGGCTCGTTCTCCGGGATGAGCAGCTCTGCAAAACCCGCACGCGGCCCGCACGCCAGCAGCCGGATATCATTGGCGATTTTGAACAGCGACCCGGCGAGCGTGCGCAGGCAGCCGGAGAGATGCACCAGGGCATCATGGGCGCCCTGCACGGCAAACTTGTTCGGAGCAGTCACGAAGGGCAATCCCGTCAGCGCGGCGATCTCGGCAGCCGCGGCTTCGGCGAATCCCGGAGCCGCGTTGATGCCAGTGCCCACCGCCGTGCCTCCCAGAGCCAGGCGATACACGCCCTGCAAGGCGCCTTCCAGCCGCTCGAGATTGTCTGCCAGCATGCCAGCGTAGCCTGACCACTCCTGACCGAGGGTCAGCGGCGTCGCATCCTGCATGTGCGTGCGCCCGATCTTCACAATGCCGTCCCACTCCACTGCCCGCTCGTGGATCGCATCGTGGAGCTGCTGCACCGCCGGAATCAGCCGCGGCCGCACACCAGCGGCGGCCGCGATGTGCATCGCTGAAGGAAACGAATCGTTCGTCGACTGCGAGAGATTCACGTGATCGTTGGGATGGACCGGCTTCTTACTACCCAGCGGCGTACCCGCGAGCTGGCAGCAGCGGTTGGAGATCACTTCATTCACGTTCATGTTGAACTGCGTCCCGCTGCCCGACATCCAGACATGCAGTGGGAACATCTCGTCATGCTGGCCGGCGAAGATCTCGTCGCACGCGCGGACGATGAGCCCATGCCGCTGGTCATCGAGTTGGCCGCCTGTATGGTTCGCGTTGGCCGCGGCCTTTTTCAGGATCGCGTACGCCGTGATCATCTCGCTCGGCATCCGCTCGGTGCCGATGCTGAAATGCTCAAGCGAGCGCTGCGTCTGCGCGCCCCACAACACTCCGGCGGGCACCTCAATTTCGCCCATCGAGTCTTTCTCGATCCTCATTGCAGCGCTCTCGGTCATGATTTGCCTCCGGCGATCGCGACTGGTTCCCTGCTTCTATGATCCAACTCCCCGGGATTCCGTGCATGCGTGGTGCGCAAGCGCGTCGCGAAATGCGATCGATCGGCCGTGGTGCTCTATCGCCCGCCGCTCACGAATCTGTTCCTCAAACGATTCACTCCAGCCCGCCGCAGCGGTGCGAAAATTCTCTTGCAGGCACGCGCCTGTGGTGAATTGCCTCCGCGCCCATGGTAGCCTTGGTGCGTTTGGAATCTGCCGCCGCGCGGGACTCGTGCTGGTACGCATCCTGCGCGACGAGAAAGCTGGCGTTCCCATGAACAAGCCCGTCGTTGTGCTGATCGGTGCGTTCGCTCTCTGTTGCCTGCCGGTGTTTGGCGGCAGTAGCGGACCGGAGACAAAGCCTCAGGCAGCCGCGCATCCAGCAGCCCAGGAGCAGCGCCAGCTCCCACGGCCGCGCGAAGTCGATCAGTGGCACCTGCAGCATTTTCCGTTTGATGACGCGAGCCTTCCAGCTGAAAAACGCATTGACGACCTGCTGTCGCGCATGACAGTCGACGAGAAGATCGACTGCCTGGGCACCATCACCGGCGTACCGCGACTCAGCGTGCCCAACATCGGCAGCTCGGAAGGGATTCACGGCGTGGTGCAGCGCGAGGGCCGCTTTGGGAGGCAGCCTGTCACCACGACACAGTTTCCGCAGCCGCCCGGCATGGGCGAATCGTGGGACCCCGACCTGGTCCGCCAGGCGGCTGGAGTCGAAGGCTACGACGCGCGGTACATCACCCAAACGCCGCAATACAATCGCCAGATTCTCATGCTGTGGGGGCCTCAATCCGATCTCGACCGCGATCCGCGCTGGGGCCGCAGCGAAGAAGTCTACGGCGAAGATCCGTTTTTCAACGGCACGATGGCCACGGCCTTTGTTCGCGGCCTGCAGGGCGACAATCCGAAATATTGGCAGGCAGCCGCGCTGCTCAAGCACTTCCTTGCCAATGAGAATGAAAACGGGCGCAACTCTACCTCTTCGAACTTCGACGAGCGTCTGTTCCGGGAATACTATTCTGTGCCATTCCGTATGGCCTTTCTCGATGGCGGGGCCAAGGCGGTGATGGCCAGCTACAACGCGTGGAACGGCACCGCGATGGCCGTGAATCCCATCCTGCGCAGCATCGTCATCGACAAGTGGGGCGTCGACGTTATCTCCAGCGACGGTGGAGCCGTCAAACTTCTCGTCGATCCGCGCCATCTCTTCCCCAATCAGGAAGCCGCTGTGGTGGCCTGCCTCAAGGCCGGCATCAATCAGTATCTCGACGTTTACCGCGATGAGCTGCATACCGCCCTGAAAGACGGATCGATCACCACGGCCGACCTGGACAAAGCGCTTCGCCCGAAGTTTGAGGTCGAGATCAAACTCGGCCTGCTGGATCCGCCCGACATGGTGCCGTATACGAATATCAGGCAAACCGGCGATGAACAGGCGCCCTGGGACACCGACCATGATCGCGCCGTCTCGAAGAAAATGGCGCTTGAATCGGTTGTGCTGCTCAAGAACGAAAACAATTTCCTTCCGCTCGACAAGACGAAGATCAAGTCCATCGCGGTCATCGGACCGCTGGCCAACGTGGTCCAATGGGACTGGTATGGCGGCACGCCTCCCTACGCCACTACGCCGCTCAAAGGCATTCAGGACGAAGCCGGACCGAACGTAAAGGTGAACTTCGCGCCCTATGACACGCCGGAGGGCGAAGGCGACGCACTCAAAGCCGCCAGCTCCTCCGATGTCGCGGTGGTCGTCGTTGGCAACAACCCCACCTGTGGCGATGAGGGCCATGCCTGGTACAACACGCCACAGGAGGGCGGCGGCATCACGCTCCCCTGCACCGTTCCCAGCGACGGGCGCGAGGGCCGCGACCGGGAAACCATCGATCTCTATCAGGAACAGATCATCAAGCAGGTGATGATCAAGAATCCGAAGACGGTCGTGATGCTCATCTCCAGCTTCCCGTATGACATCAACTGGACGCAGGCGAACGTGCCGGGCATCCTGCACATGGCGCACGCATCGCAGGATGAAGGGACTGCGCTCGCGCAGGTGCTTTTCGGCGACTACAATCCCGGCGGCCATCTGGTCGAAACCTGGCCCAAATCCGCCGATCAGCTTCCGCCGCGCATGGATTACAACATTCGCGACGGCTACACCTATATGTATTTCAAGGGTGAGCCTCTTTATCCGTTCGGCTTTGGACTCAGCTATACGACGTTCAAATTCGCGAACGTCAGGACCAGTTCGCCACGCCTGCCTAAAGACGGCACGGTCACCGTCAGCGTGGACGTGACCAACACCGGCAACCGCAGCGGCGATGCGGTCGTCGAACTGTACGTGAAGCATCTGCACTCGGCCGTCGATCGCCCGCACGAGGAACTGGAGGGCTTCCAGCGCGTGAGTGTCGAAGCCGGGCAGACGAAGACAGTGCAGATTCCGCTCAAAGCATCGCAGCTCGCCTACTGGGACACGAAGACCCACGGCTGGCACGTGGAGGCCGAGCCGGTGAGCGTGATGATTGGCGACTCCGCAGCCGATTTGCCGCTGAAAACCACGATTCACGTGGAGTAGCTCCTAACTCGCACCCGGTACGGCGACTTTGCCGGGATGACTCAGGTTGTAGCCCTCCACGATGAGCCGCGGCTTCTCTCCCCGCGTATCCGCGTCGAGCAACGAGATGTGCAGCGTCTGCCGCTCGCCTGGCATGAGCGTGATGTAATTGTCGTCGTAGAGGGCGGGCGCTATGAGATCGCCGGTCTTTGCGCGCACCGCTTTGATGCGCACCATCAGCGCCGGCGTCTTTGAGACGTTGTGCAGGTCGGCCGTCAGATGCCAGGTATCGCCATCGTGCGTGATGCGGCTCTTCAGTTTCACCTGCGCCGGCGCGAGATCGCGAATTTCTGTGTAGTCGTTTTCCTTCAGTCCGCGCAGATAGAAGTTCGTCGAAACGACCTGGCCGTCCTTCGTCAGCGTGAGCCGGATGAAATGCGTCTTCGACAGCGCCGCCGGATACTGCATCGTGAACGGCGAAACCGAACTGTCTTCCTGGCTGTCGAGCGCGGCGGTCTTCTCCCATTGCACCGAGCCATCCAGATTCCGCACCTCGGCGCGTGCCGTTAATCCAGTCTGCTCGCCCGCGCTGTCGTTCACCACTTCCACCGCATCCGTCGCGGCGTTCCACTGGATGTGCAGCGGCTCCGCGCCCTTCTTCGCGCCGAAGTAGCCCGCGTCCGTGTCGAAGAAGTAGTCGTAGGTCTGCCACAGGATGGAGGGCCACGCCGGATGGCTCATCCAGATCAGCAGGCCCAGCCGATTCTTGCTCTGGCCCTCGTACATGCCCCGGTACGAGTTGTAATCGACAAACTGCGCCAACTGCACCCAGTCCGCGATGTTATTCGCGCCGCCGTACCAGGAGTCAATCTCATTGGGATGCCGATGGGCTTCCGGCTCCGGCGAGAGCGGATAGTAGTCGTGTAGCGGCCACATAGATCCCTGCGGCCAGAGCGCCGGCTTGGGCATCGTCCGCTCCAGCGTGCTCAGCTCCGGCACGTTGGGCGCACCCATCTCGCTGTGGAACTTCGTTGGCGCATGCTCAAAGTAATAGCGAAGCGGCTCGACCTGATACGGACCGTGGCCGCTCACCGGCCCATCGGCGGAGCTGGAGATGTAGTGCGAGCCGGGGTCGAGGGTCGCCGTCAGTGTCCGCAGTCCCTCGTCAATCGGCGGCGGAGGATAGCCCTCATTCCGTCCGCAGAACAGCCCCAGCGCAGCATGATTGCGGATGCGCAGGAAATAGTCCTTCGCGTTGACCAGAAACAAATGATCGTCGTCGGGGTTCGGGCCATCCCACGGATTCGCAAGCCAGAAATCCTGCCAGATGACCACGCCGTAGCGATCGGCCGCGTCGTAGAACGCCTCCTGATCGGTCATCCCCACCCAGTTGCGAATCATATTGAAGTGCAGGTCGCGATGGTAGCGCATCACGGTATCGAACTCGCGCTGCCGGTAACGCAGCATGGACTCTGAGAAACCCCAGTTGCCGCCGCGCGCGATGAACCGGCGTCCGTTAATCCACATTCTCAAAACGCCGCCATCTTCGGAATAGGTGAACTGCCGTACGCCCGCCTCGAACGACGTCGCATCCGACAGTTGCGCACCGACGCTGAAAGAGATCTTCACCGGATACAGGTTCGGATCGCCATAGCCTACCGGCCACCAGAGCTTCGGGTTCGCGAGATGCAACGCCGGGTGGTCTGCCGGCGTGAGCTTCACTGTCTGGCTGGTTGATGGCTGCAGTGTCAGCGGCTCCTCAATCTGCACGTCACCAAAGCTCACGCGCAATGTGCCGGAGACCGCCTGCGCATTCTGGTTGCGCAGCATCGCCTCAATCGATACATCGGCGTGCGTCGTGTCCGGGAGGGGCAGCGTCGTCGTGACCAGAGGATTCTCCACTGTTACTGGACCGGTCGCCGTCAGCGTGACATTGTCCCAGATGCCGTCATCGCGTCCGCGAATCGTGGACATCCAATCCCACCCCGCCGCCGCGTGAAACGTTGGATTGTCGCGTCCCAGCGCTCCGCCGTTCACCGTAGGCTCCGCCTTATCTTTCGTGCCGCCGGGGTTCGCATTCGCGATGATGCGCACCGCCAGCGCGTTCTGCGCGCCAGGGTGGATGATGCCCGTCACGTCGAAGCGCCCGCGCATCATCCCGCCGTCAATGTGCCCCACATGCCGGTCGTTCAGATAGATGTCCGCCTTCCAGTTGATGCCGTCGAAGTTCAGCCAGAAATGGCCGCCACGCGGCGGACCAGCCGGCGCAAGAAACTCGTCCCGATACCAGAAATCCGAACAGAAAAACGAATCGGAGATGCCGTATTGGTTGTCGCCAAAATCCGGATTCGCAATCGCGCCGTCGTTCAGATAGCTGGTCAGCACCGTGCCCGGTACTGTCGCGATCATCCAGTCATGCGAGTCGAATCCTGGCTGCGCGATCAGTTCGCCGGTCGCGGAAACCAGCGAGGCACGCTGCAATCGCCATACACCGTGAAGGTCGACCGATGGCGCCTTCCATCCCTCGGGCATCGGATCCGAGATTGGGGGTACGGGAACCACCCCACCCCGTCCCCACACTTCCATCTCGCTCAGGATGTAGCGGTCGCCGGGCTTGTCCGGCTGCGACATCAGCACGCGCACATAGCGCCCCTTCGCCGGATGGGCGAGATGAAGATCGTCACTGAGGCCGTCGTTCCCCGGCAGAGTCTCGATGGTCTTCCACTGCGAGGCATCGTCCGACGCTTCGACCGCCCCCACCAATGGCTTTTGCAGCCAATCAAGCACCACGCGATCGAAGGTGCACTCCGCCCCCAGATCCACGTACACCCACTCCTCGCCGCTGCCTGCGCTCATCCACGCGCTCGAAAAGTGGAACGGCCCGGCAACGTGCACCTCCTGCCCCTGATCGAACAGCGCCAGTTCGGCCACGCCCCAATCCCTCATGCCTGCCGCCTGGAGCGTCACCCGGTAATCGCGATACCGTGCCGGCGCGGCAAACGGGATGGTCTCGACGAAACTGGGCCCCGGGAAACGCATGCTCGGCCAGTTCGTTCCCGCCGAACGGCCCACTTCCTTCCAGTTCGCCCCATCGTCCGAACCCAGCACCACATACACCCATCCGGTCGGCGGCAGCCGGCCGTACAGCCGGCGCAGCCCGAGATCGAGCCGATCGATCTCGGGCTGCTCGCCGCCTCCGCGCAGGTCGAACTCCACCCAGGGGTTTTTGCCCGTTACGTCGACCGACGACGTGACATTGCCGTCCAGAAAGACCTCCCGCTCCTGTTTCGGCAGAATCCCGCCGCTGCTCGTCGAGGTCACCACCCACGGCGGCAAATCGCGCTCCCTGATTCCATCCGTCACGAGTTGGGCTGTCAGGTTATAGTCGTACGCGCTCGACTGATAAGCGGGCCGGTGGAGCGCGAGGTTGCGATACGTCGTGGGATCGGCCACCAGAGCTGGCCCGTCGTATTCCTTTGGATCGCCCGGATACACTCCGATCCCGCGCGTGAATTGCTGAGCGTGACAAACCACCCCCGCCAGAAAAACGAGAAGAGCGATCCGCTTCATCGAACCATTCCTTCCTTCAGCCAGGTCATCCTTACAGTCGCACGAATTCTATCGTTCTTTTGTTCTCGCAAAAGGCGGCCATCGGTACCGAACGGCGAGTTGGTGGGCACGCTCAGCAGGCCCTTCCGCGTGTTATCCTCAACGGCTGAGATTTCCTTATGGTTCTTATGCGTACAGGATGGAAAACATGGGATTGCGAGGGTCGCTCTTGATCGGCCGGGCGTTACAAATCGGCCTGCTTTCTTTGCTGGCCGCAGGAATCGCGCAGGGGCAATTTTTGCAGCGCGACAATTCTCCCGAGCAACGCCTGCCCCAGGCGGAGCGCGACACGATCGAGCGTCTCGGCACACTCGGCAATCTCCCCTCTGGTATTTGGCATTACCATACCGGCGATGTCGCCCATGCCGAAGACCCATCCATCGACGATTCCTCGTGGCCGGTCGCGCAGCCGAATACCGAATATCCCAGCGATGCTCTCTGGTTCCGGCAATGGGTGCAGATCCCGCCTACGCTCAACGGTTACGATCTCACCGGAGCGCGCATCTGGTTCCGCTTTAACGCCTGGGTGAATGGTCCGCTGCCGCAGATCATCTATTTCAACGGCCGCCGCGTCGCCATGGGCGACGATCTCGAGCCCATCGTTCTCTTCGATAACGCTCGCCCCGGGGATCGCGTGCTCGTGGCGGTTAAGCTGCTCGCCACCGTCGATCAGAAGCATTTTGTCGACAGCCCCATGCAGATCACCTTTGCCGCGAGCCGCCCCAGCCCGCAGGATATGCGCGAACAGTTTCTTTCCGCCGCGCTCCTCATTCCCAGCCTTTCCACCGATCAGTCCGCCGACCAGGCGACGCTCGACAAGGCGATCAGCCAGGTCGACATGAAAGCGCTGGGCTCGGCGGACCAGCAGCAGTTTGACGCATCGCTCCGCGCCGCGGAGTCCACGCTGCAGGCGCTTAAGCCCATGATGAGCCGGGCCACGCTGCACCTCACCGGCAACTCGCACATCGACGCCGCCTGGCTGTGGCCGTGGACCGAGACCGTCTCCACCGTCAAAAACACCTTCGGCACCGCGCTGCAGTTGATGAACGAGTACCCCAGCTACACGTACACCCAGTCCGCCGCCGCCTACAACGACTGGATGGCGCGGGACTATCCGCAGATTAGCGACCAGATCAAGAAGCGCATCGCCGAGGGCCGCTGGGAAGTCGTCGGCGGCATGTGGGTCGAGCCCGACCTCAACATGCCGGACGGCGAGTCGACCGCCCGTTCCATCCTGATCGGCAAGCGCTGGTACCAGCAGCACTACGGCGTCGATGTTCGCGTCGGCTGGAATCCCGACTCCTTCGGCTATAACTGGCAGCTCCCGCAGATCTACCAGAAGACCGGCATCGATTATTTCGTCACCCAGAAGATGGCCTGGAACGACACAAACCAGCTCCCTTTCAAGCTCTTCTGGTGGGAGTCGCCCGACGGCAGCAAAGTCCTTACCTACTTTCCGCACGATTACGCCAATACAAACCTGAACCCCGTCCGCCTCTCAGCCGATCTGGCGCAGGCCCGCCAGTTTGCTCCGGGCCTGACCAGCATGCTCGACCTCTACGGCGTCGGCGATCACGGCGGCGGCCCCACGCGCGCCATGCTCGACGAAGGCCTGCACTGGATCCAGCCCGAGAAAGTTGTTCCAAAGATGGAATTCGGCACCGCGCAGCCCTGGTTCAGCGCCACTGAACAGCAGATCGCCCCGGAGTCGAAGACCTGGGACTACCGCAGCATCGCCGAGGGCTACCAATTTCCCACGCCAGTTCCTGACAAGATTGCCATCCCCACCTGGAAGAGCGAGCTGTATCTCGAATACCACCGCGGAGTCTTTACCACTCAGGCTGGATTGAAACGCAATCTGCGCGAAGCTCCCGAGTGGACGCTCAATGCCGAGAAGTACGCGTCGCTCGCCTGGCTTGACGGGAATCCGTATCCTGGCGACGAACTCACGGAGGCCTGGAAGAAAATCACCTTTAACGATTTTCACGACCTCGCCGCCGGCTCCGGCATCGGCGTCATCTACCAGGACGCGCAGAAGGACTTTGACGCGGTGCACTGGGCGACGAATGAAATTTCCACGAAAGCCCTGAACACCATCGTCGCGCGGATCGACACCCACGTTGCCGCCGGCGTGCCTGTCCTCGTCTTCAATCCGCTCGCGTGGACCCGCTCCGGCAACGCTACCGTCGATGTGCAGATGCCGTCCGCCACCGGCGATGTTTCCGTGCTCGACGCGAGGGGCGCAGTGCTCCCCTCCGAAGTGCTTGCGAAGAACGCGAGCACCAGCACTTTCCACCTGCTCATCGACTTGCACAGCGTGCCTTCGCTCGGCTACGAAGTGCTGCACGTTGTTCCCGGCCATCGCCCCTTTACGAGCGACCTCCGCGTCACCGGCACCACGCTGGAGAACGCGGCCCTGCGCGTGGCGGTCGATGCGAAGACCGGATGCATCACCAGCCTCTACGACAAGAAGGCGCACTTCGAGACCCTCGCCGCCGGCTCCTGTGGCAACGAACTCCAGGCCTTCAAAGACACGCCGAAGGACTACGACGCCTGGAACATCGATCCGGGGACGCTCGATGTTCCCCCGGCGAGGCTCGATGATGCCGACTCTGTCGAAGTCGTCGAGAAGGGACCGATGCGCGGCGTCATCCGCGTCACGCGCCACTGGCAGAATTCCAAATTCGTCCAGGAAATGGTGCTGGAGGAAGGTTCCGACCAGGCCGTCGTCGTCAACGATATCGACTGGCATGAGACGCATGTCCTGCTGAAGGCCGCCTTCGCGCTGGCCGCCACCAGCCCTTTTGCGACCTATGAAATCCCCTACGGCACCATCCAGCGCCCCACCACGCGCAACAACTCGTGGGAAAAAGCGCAGTTTGAAGTGGGCGCGCAGCGCTGGGCCGACGAGGGCAACGGCCAGCAGGGCTTCTCGCTCATCAACGACTCGAAATACGGCTATGACGGCGTGGGCAATCTCCTGCGGCTCACGCTGCTGCGCTCGCCCGTCTGGCCCGACCCGAACGCCGACCGCGGTCACCAGCACTTCACCTACGCGCTCTATCCACACGCCGGCGACTGGAAGCAAGCCATGACGGTGCGCCATGGCTACGACTACAACTACAAACTCCAGGCCATGCAGGTCGAGCCGCACGAGGGCGCGCTGCCTGCCGAACATTCCTTCGTTTCAGCGATGCCCGATGACGTGGTGCTGACCGCGATGAAGAAGGCTGAGGACAGCCACGCGCTTATCTTTCACCTCTATGAGTGGGCCGGGAAAAGCGGCAATATTGAGCTGCGCGTGCCGCCAGGCGCGACCGGCGCCGTCGAGACGAACCTGATGGAGCAGCCCCAGGGAGCCGCGCTGCCGCTGGCTGCGGATCGCGTTACGATCCCGGTTCACCCGTATGAGATCGTCGCCGTCCGCGTCGACTACCCCGAGAAGGAGCAACCGGCGGAAAGCCACTGAATCCTTTGCTATACTCAGTGAGAACCGTGCGGGAGTAGCTCAGTGGTAGAGCATCGCCTTGCCAAGGCGAGGGTCGCGGGTTCAAGTCCCGTCTCCCGCTCCAGTACCCCCCACGTCCAGAACCGGGCGCGTCGGGAACTCCGGTGAATGGTTCTTCTTTGCTGGCCTCCGGTTCACCCTCTGGTTTAACATCTCCTGTTCGGGGCGCGGTACCCAAGTGGTAAGGGAGAGGTCTGCAAAACCTTTATGCGTCGGTTCGATTCCGACCCGCGCCTCCAACCCTATCAACAACTTGCGGGCAGAACGCGATGGGGGCAAATAGGCCACTGTAGCGGAAACTGTAGCGGGTGCGGCGCTTTTCTGCTCTGCGGCTGATGATCCCGGCTGATGCTGATGGCCCGGGCACGAGCTCGGCACGTCGCAGTCAGCGGCCGGCATTCTTCGCAGGCTGTCGACGGCTCCCGAAAGAGAGCCTACCGCCCCCCTATGCCCCCCTCAGGCGGGGGTGGGGGTGCCGTCCGTATATCCCCATCTGGATATTCGCCCCAAAAGCCGATCACTCAGCCGGGGCCTCAATGACGGCGGGGAGGGTAGGGAGACTCCCTCGCGCGTTGCGCTCCGCCCGCTCGGCGCGTATCTCCGTCACGACGTCCCACAGCACGTGCACGTCGATGCTGGTGGCTTCGCCGCGGATGAGTCG
>DATDHZ010000038.1:0-13618 GCA_036521315.1 Acidobacteriaceae bacterium | reverse complement strand
TATTTGCAGTGAGGGAAAGCGCATGGCAAACGTACTCAATACCGACAAGCAGATCGCGGTAATCGCTGCTCTGGCGGAGGGTTCCAGCATCCGCGCCATCGAACGCATGACTGGGATTCACCGCGATACGATCATGCGCCTGGGCGTGAAAGTCGGGCACGGGTGCACCGCCATGATGGATGCGAAGATGCGCGATCTTCCCTGCCAGCGTCTCGAACTGGACGAAATTTGGGGGTTTGTTGGCAAGAAGGAACGCCATCTCCAGAAGGGTGACGATCCGCAGCTTGGCAGCGTGTGGACGTGGTGCGCGATTGATGCCGATACGAAATTGGTTCCCGCGTTCCATGTTGGGGACCGTGGCCGTATCGCAGCGCATACCTTCGTGCGGGACGTGGCAAGCCGGATGCGTAACCGGGTACAGATTTCGACCGATGGCTTGGGCGATTACGTCAGCGCGATTGAAGAGTCTTTTGGCGCGGATGCGGACTATGCGCAGATCATCAAGACTTACGGCCATGAGGAAACGACCGACAACCGCCGCTACAGCGCACCGGAGTTTGTTTCCTGCGAAAAGAAGATCATCGCCGGGAAGCCAAATGTGGACCTGATTTCGACCAGCTACGTCGAACGGCTGAACGCTACCACGCGGTTGCACATGCGCCGTCTGACGCGGCTGACGCTGGCTTTCAGCAAGAAGCGTGAGAACTTCGCGGCGGCAGTAGGGCTGCACTTCGCCTATTACAACTTCGTGAGACGTCACAACACTTTGCGCTGCACTCCGGCAATGGCCGCTGGCGTAGCACCCTCATTCTGGACCGTTGGCGACTTGCTGGAGGCGACAGCGTGACCCATATCGAAGAGTTGCGAGACGCGATCTATAAGCTGCACCAGGTTCGCGCCAAGCACGTTGAGAGCGTGCCTGTAACAGAGAAGCATAAGGGGCAGATCGTCTGGGATGGGGTCGTGGAAGTGTTCCGCATCCATGGCCATCCCGAGACGAACCAAATCTATGCCTGGGCGCACGATACAGACGACCCAGAGAACCCAAAGCGGTATGTGACTGTGCTGCACATTCCGCCTGTCAATTCAGCCCGAACCGCCGTACAAGCGGCAATAGTTCAGGAGTACAAAGACCGTGCCAAAAGCAACTGAGACGAAACGCAGACCGGGAAGGCCACCGCTACCCAAAGGCGCGTCCAAGGGGAAGTTCCTGCGCGTTCGCCTTACCCCTGAAGAGTCACAGATGATCGAATCGGCTGCGAGGGCCAGTAAACAAACCGTCTCGGAGTGGATTCGGAGCAGGTTGATTGCCACGGCGGAGGCGTGAGGCTGTGGATTTCAAATTAGGACACTACCGGGGGCGCGGCTGCGTTGACTTTGGGAGGAGTGGCCGGTAAAGTCAGAAATGGCCATTCGCGCGTAACGCGCCCGCCCGGGCGCAGGCGAATACAGCGTCCCCGTCGTCTAGCCCGGCCCAGGACACCGCCCTTTCACGGCGATAACACGGGTTCAAATCCCGTCGGGGACGCCAAACGGAATCCATCTGATGCACGAGGATCATGGGTGCTCACCGGTCCGGGTGAGGCTACCGAAAGATTGCTTGCGTCCGATTGAGCCGCTGACCCATAATTAAGCCCCATTTTGAAAATTTCCTGAACGCGATCAGCTCGTTGACTGCTGCGCTCGATGGCTCCCCTGGCGAGGCGAGATTGCGAGGATTTGTCTCCCGAGGAGGGGCGCAGGGATGTTTGCATTTGCAAAGAGGCAGAGCAGGGCTTTTGCCTTTGTTTTGAGTTTTTCTTCCGCAGCATGGGCAACAACGGGCTCACCGGCGACTCTGACCGCTCCGTCCCCGGGGACCGTTCTGGGATCTTCGGCCACGTTTTCCTGGACATCCGGCACCGGCGCTACGGAATACCAGCTCTTGCTGGGAACTACCGGAACCAACTCCGGCAACATTTACAGCTCCGGACCAACAACGAGCCAGTCTGTCTCGCCATCGGCGCTGCCGACGAACGGAGGGACGCTTTTCGTCACACTGGAATCGCTGATCAGCGGTTCCTGGATGAGCGAGCACTACACCTTCATTGAATCGGGAACGCCGGCGCCGGCGACCCTGAGCGCGCCATCCCCCGGGAGCAAAGTGGGAACTTCGGCGACTTTTTCGTGGACAGCCGGCACGGGGGTTACGGAGTACGCGCTGCACCTGGGAACGACGGGCGCCGGCTCCGCCAACATTTACAACTCCCTCCCAACTGCGAGCCAGTCTGTCTCGCCGTCGGGCTTGCCGACGAGCGGAGGGACGCTTTTCGTTACGGTGTGCTCACTGATCGATGGTTCCTGGCAATACGAGTTTTACTCGGTGACCGAATCGGGGACGGCAGCGCCGGCGACGCTGAGCGCGCCATCCCCAGGGAGTACGGTGGGATCTTCGTCCACTTTCTCGTGGACGGCGGGCACGGGAGTCACCTCATACCAACTGGCGCTGGGAAGCAATGGCGCGGGTTCATCGAACGTGGAAGTCATTGGCCCAACAACGAGCCGGTCTTTCGATTTGTCGTATCTACCGACCAGCGGCGGAACCCTTTTTGTCGCGCTCAAATCGCTGATTGACGGCGCCTGGCAGACCGAGAACTACACATTCACCGAAACGGGAACGGCGGCGGCGGCGACACTGACCAGCCCTGCTTCGGGAACCGTACTCGGCCCTGCTGCCACGTTTTCCTGGACACCGGGGACGGGGGTCACGGAATATCAGCTTTTGCTGGGAACCCAGGGCGCATCTTCAAGCAATCTGTACAAGTCCGTTATCACTCAGAACCGGTCCGTGACGATATCCAATCTGCCAAGAGGCGGACAAACTCTTTACGTCACGCTCGAATCGCTGATTGACGGCAACTGGACGTTCGAGAACTACACCTACGCTCTGTCTTCATCCGCCGCGGCGGTCGCGGTCTATCCCGTGCGGGCGGGGCTGGTTACCGGACAATCGCTCAAATTCACCGCAAAGACTAAAAGCGGCTCTGGAGTGGACTGGTCGGTGACCGGCCCGGGTTGCAGCGGGAGCGCCTGCGGCACATTTTCGCCGACGTCCAGCGCGAGCGGCGCTCCGGTTACGTTCACCGCTGCGTCAACTGCGGGCGCCTACACGGTGACGGCCACGAGCGCGGCCAACAACACGCTGTTGGCAAAGGCGTCCGTTGCCGTTACGGATCTGGCCGGCGTGCTGACGTATCACAACGATCTCGCCCGCGACGGAGCGAACACGCAGGAATACGCGCTCACTCCGTCGACGGTCAGTTCCACCACCTTCGGCAAGTTGTTCTCGTGCGCGGTCGACGGCGCCATCTTCGCCCAGCCTCTGTGGGTGCCAAAGGTCACCATCGGCACGGCGGTGCACAACGTGGTGTTCGTGGCGACGCAGCATGACAGCCTCTACGCCTTCGATGCCGACAGCAACACCACCCCCTGCGCCGCACTCTGGCATGTCAGCCTGATCGACGGCCCGCATGGAGGCACCAGCGGGGAAACCAGCGTGCCGAGCTACCCGGGAAACATGGGGATTGGCAGCGGTTCGTTCGATATCGCGCCGGAGGTCGGGGTGACCGGAACGCCGGTGATCGATCCGACGACGAACACGCTGTACGTTGTCTCGAAGTCCTGCAATGAAGCGGAGACCTCTTTCTATCAGCGGCTGCACGCCATCAATCTGGTGACGGGGAGCGAAAAATTCGGAAAGCCCGTCACCATTGCAGCGACGTTTCCGGGTACGGGCGATGATGGGACCACCACGACCTTCGTACCGCAGCAGGAGAATCAACGGGCCGGCCTCGTGCTCTCGAACGGGGTGGTTTACATTGCGTGGGCTTCGCACGAAGACACGTATCCCTACTATGGCTGGGTGATGGGCTACAACGCTTCCAATCTGACCCAGGTGAGCGTGTTTAACGACACGCCGAATGCGGGTGCGGGAGGCATCTGGATGAGCGGCGCTGCGCCCGCGGTGGATGAGTTTGGCAACATTTACGTGCTGACCGGGAATGGCAACTTCGACGCCAACAGCAGTTCAGCTCCGAACAATGATTATGGGGATTCGCTGCTGCAGTTTAACGGGGCCCTTCAGGTGCAGCAGTACTTCACGCCGTCGGACCAGCAAACGGATAACGAGAGCGATCAGGACTTCGGATCGGGGGGCGCCCTGGTGCTCGCCGACATTCCCGCCAATGGCTCGAACCCCACCCACCTGATCATCGGCGGCGGCAAAGATGGCGCTCTGTATGTGAACAATCGCGACCATTTGGGCGGCTACGGCGATTCCAATGCCTGGCAAGTCTTCAATCTGGGCAATTCGATCTTTGCGATGGGCGCTTTCTGGAACGATACCTACTACGTCGCGCCGATCAGCTCCGCCCTGCAGCCCTATACCCTGAACCTGCAGACGGCCAAGCTGACGCAAATGGGGGCGGCATCGTCCGCAACCTTCGGCTACCCGGGATCGACGCCGTCGATTTCCTCCATGCCCGATAACAGCAATGGCATCGCCTGGGCGCTCGATAACAGCCAGTACTGCAGGCCGGGGACGCCGGGCTGCGCACCCACGATTCTCCACGCGCTGGAGGCGACCAACCTGAGCAACGAACTCTGGAACAGCAGCCAGGCGAGCAGCAATACGCCGGGGAACGGGGTGAAGTTCACGGTACCGACGGTGGCAAATGGGAAGGTGTACGTGGGGACGCGCGGGAACAATACCGGCGATCCAGACACCAGTACCTCCATCCCTGGAGAGCTGGAGGTTTACGGATTGCTGCCTTATTGAGAGGCGGGGGATTCCATCCGTTTGACCGGGGAAATTGTTTGGTTCGGAAGCCTGATCGCGCCAGAGCTCTGCCATGATCTGTCCGAACCTTTCCGTGGCCCCTCCGAGTGATTTGCGATAGCGAAAAAGAAGCGAAGATTCTGATATGTTTCGGGGATGGCTGATCTTCGGCCAGATCCGAGTTCAGAAGGGCGTGTGCGCAAGATCGTCCACGTGGACATGGACGCGTTTTATGCGTCGGTGGAGCAGCGGGACGATCCGAGTTTGCGCGGCAAGCCGGTGGTGGTGGCGTGGCGCGGGATGCGGTCTGTGGTGTGCGCGGCGTCGTATGAAGCGCGGCGGTTCGGGGTGCGGTCGGCGATGCCGGCCCTGCGCGCGGAGCGGCTGTGTCCGGTGGCGATCTTTGTGGCGCCCGATTTTGTGCGCTATCGCGCGGTGAGCCGGCTGACGCGGGAGATTTTTGCGCGCTATACGCATTTGATTGAGCCGCTGTCGCTCGACGAGGCGTATCTCGACGTGACGGAGAACAAGGCGGGACTGCCGACGGCGACTAAGGTGGCGAAGGCGATCCGGCAGGCGATTCGCGAAGAGCTCAATCTCACGGCGTCGGCTGGGGTGGCTCCCAATAAATTTTTGGCGAAGATTGCGTCGGACTGGAAGAAGCCGGATGGGCTGTTTGTGATCCAGCCGGAGGAGGTAGATGCGTTTTTGCCGCCGCTGCCAGTGGATCGGCTGCCGGGCGTGGGCAAGGTAACGGCGGAACGGCTGGCGACGCATGGAGTGAAGACGGTGGGCGATTTGCGGTCGATGGAGCCGGGGGCGATCGAGGAGCATTTTGGCCGGCACGGCCATCGGTTGTGGGAACTCGCATTCGGGATCGATGAGAGCGCGGTGGTTCCGGATCGGCCGACGAAGTCGATTTCGGCGGAGGACACGCTGGAACGCGATGTTCCGCTGGAGGAAACAGAAGACCTCATCCGGCGGCTTGCGGAAAAGGTGTGGGCGGCGTCGCGCAAGGAGACGCGGATCGCGCGGACGGTGGTGCTGAAGCTGAAGACGGCGGAGTTTAAGATTCTGACTCGCAGTTTGACTCCGGCGGCGCCGGTGGCGTCGTGTGAAGAGCTGGCGGCGATTGCGCTGGGGCTGCGGGAGCGCGTGCAGCTGGCTGCGGGGCAGCGGTATCGGCTGATCGGGGTGGGGCTGCATAACTTTGGGGATGCAGCGGAGGAGCGGGAGCAGGCGGAGTTGTTTCAATGAGGGGTGGCGACGCAGCAACTCGGGATTGCCGGCGATTGGCGAATCCAAAGGCGGTTTACGGGTGTCGAGGCGCTATGGGCATTGGGGAAACGAAGCTTCTGGAACGAGGAGCGGCCGTCCGTCTGGTCGAAGGTGCGCCGACTCCAAAGGCTTCGTATGTTCGCCTGTTTCCCAGGCCACCGGGCACGCGATTTCCCTTATAACAAAGGGCGGGCCGAAGGTGGTACCACATTCCAAAAAGTAGTGCCGACCGGGCGCAATGTGGATGCTAACGTGGGCGCCATGATTCGAATGTTTGTACATCCACGGGCCGGCCGAAAAGGCATGCGGCCCAGCAGAAATTCTGAATGTCACGAAGCGTGCCGGTTCCATGAAGGCAAGCTGCTTGTCTCCATCGAATAACCGGCCTTTGCAGGCACCGAGATCGTGGCGAGGCAGACCGCCTGACAAGGTGACAGATCGCGAATAAAACGTGACATACCCGTCGTCACCAGTTGAATTCTGCTGTGCGTAACATGGGCAGACTTCAGCAGGAATGATCAACACCAGTAGTGCCAGCCAAAGTCGAGTGCAACCGACCGGGATTCTCATGGTTTAATTCGCCAATAAAAACACGTTGGGTTTGCGTGTCTTTCTATGGCTGGCCGGAGGGGGTGGGGTTGGCGGCGGTGAAGGTGGAGCAGCAGGGCTTTTCGACGGCGGAGAATTCCATCAACTCGACGCGGGTTTGGTCGGGGTCGTAGAGGTTGAACTGCCACTTGCCGTCCTTGCCCATTTGCGGGCGGGCGTCGATGCCTCCGAGGCGATCCTGCGCGGCGAGCGTGGTGACGGACTTCTCCATGTTCACGACGCCGAGGGAGAAATGGTTGAGGACGCCGAGGGATTTCTGCGAGACGCCGGACGAGGCGAGATCGTTGCGGCTGGGAGCGGATGACGCGCCGACGGAGAGCATGTATTCGAGCCAGTCGTGGCCGTTGGGCACCTGCTGCGAAACCCAGTCGGTGCGGTCGGGCTGCATGCCGCCATGCCAATAGGGATTGAAGCCGAGGATGTCGCGATAGAAGGCGTTTTCCGCCTCGCGGCTGTGGACGGCGAAGCCGACGTGGATGATGCGGTGTCCGATGGGATTGGCGCCGGTGAGGGTGTAGAGCGCCGCGGTGTCTTTCAGATCGAGGAGCTTCGCCGGCGGCTGGACGAACTGCACGGTGTTGCCTTCGGGATCCTTCACTTCGAACCACGTGCTGCGGTCGGAGGCGTTCTGGATGGCATCAGGAACGCTGACATCTTTCGATTTGAGATAGGCGCGGAGGCGATCGGCACTTGCGGTGATGTAACCGACGTGGTCGAGGCGATTGACGCCGGAGTTGGCGGGCAGCGGAAGGACTTCGATGAACTGCTCCTGATTGACGTAGTAGCGGGCGCCGTCGGGGTGGTAGGGGTCGGCGGCTTTCTTCAGGCCGAGTTGGTGGACGTAGAACTGCTCGGCGGCTGCCGGATCGGCCGCGTAAACGCCCATGCTGGAGATGCCGAGAATGGCGGGGCGCGATGCAGCGGCGGAGTTTGTGGAGGAGCCCGGACGCGATTGCGCGGCGCAGGCGAAGGTGGAGGCAAGCAGAAGAAGAGCAGAGAGACGCATGAACCGGAACCCCCGGGAGTGCGTATCGAGAATACCGCCATCGCGCGGCAAATTCCACGCTGCGAAATCGTGGGCGGCGGGATACTATGACTCCACGGATGAAGCCGCGGAAGAAAAAAGTCTCACCGAACCTGCTGCGTTTCCTGATCGGGCTTTGGATGGTGGCGAGCCTGAGCTACTGGATCGCGGGGGAGATGGACAACTGGCAGCTGCACGTCCGCTGGGATGAGCGGGTGGCGCACCCGTTTTCGTTCGACGCCGACTCACGCCGGATCAAGGAGGTAACGCCGGCGGCGCGGGCGGCCGGGCTGGCCGCGGGAGACAAGCTGGAGCAATTGAACGGAGCGCCCTATTCGGGATTGGCGCAGTGGGCCGCAATCCTGGCGGACAGCCATCCTGGAGACATTCTGGACGTGCAATACGCCCGGCCGGATGGAAAGGACGCGTCGGCGACGATGACGCTGGAGCGGCCGGCGTACACGTTCGGCAACACATCGGCGATGGGATATTTCTGGAAGGAATTCTTCGTCGTCGGATTGCTGCCGCTGATTTGCCTGCTGATCAGCTACTGGGTGGTGCTTTCGCGCCCGATGGACAGGAACGCATGGCTGCTGCTCGTGCTGCTGACTTTCCCCAGCGTGCTGTTCGTGAATACGGGGCTGGCCAGCGGCGTTCCGCTGCTTCTGCGCAATGCGTGGTACCAGACGCTGCAGCTGGCGGTGGCACCGGCCCTGTTGCTGTTTGGGGTGTATTTCCCGGAGCGATCGCGGATCGATGCACGGGCGCGATGGATCAAGTGGATCCTGCTGGGCCTTTATGCCGTGGGCAGCCTGTTTATCTATGCCGACATTTATACGGAGTACTATGCCGGAGGTACGGGGCGATTCCTGACGCGGGCGAGCGATCTGGCGGGTGCTGAGATCAATTTCCTCAACCTGCTGTTTGTGATCCTGTACCTGGTTTTGACGCTGGACAAGCTGCGAACGGCCTCGACGGCAGATGCTCGGCGGCGGCTGCGGGTTCTGACGGCCGGGATGACAGTCGGGGTGGGCAGCCTGATCGTCGTCTTTGTTGTGCTGCCGCATTTTGGCATTACGTTAAACCAGGTTCGCTTCTACTGGGTTCGCTACCTGGGCGCCTATCTGTTCATGGTGGCACCACTGACACTGGCCTATGTGGTGCTGGTGCAGCGCGCGCTCGATCTGCGGGTGCTGCTGCGGATGGGCACGCGCTATGTGCTGGCCAAGGTGTCGCTGTGGGTGTTGCAGGTGGCGCTTCTGTCGGTGATCGGCGTGAAGCTGGTGCTGCCGGCGCTGCACAAGAAGGAGCCGCAGCCTTCGGACCTGATCGGGGTGTTTGTATTTCTCGGGCTGGTGCTGGCGATGCGCTTCGGCTTGCGGAAGGGCATGCAGCAGTGGCTGGACCGGAAGTTCTTCCGCGAGGCTTACAACTCGGAGGTGATGCTGAGCGAGCTGTCGGACGAAGTGCGGCGCTTCACGGAGACCAAACCGCTGGTGATGACCGTGGCGCAGCGCATCCGGGAGACGATGCACATCGATCAGATTGCGGTGATGCTGCGGCGCGGCGAAGGGTTCTATCTGGAGGAATCGCTGGGCGTGTCGGCAACGGCGGCGCTGGTGCTGCCGCCGCAATCGTCGTCGGTGCGATATCTGGCGAATTCGAATCAGCCGGCGACGCTGTACCGGGATGATCCTGACGCGTGGTATCTGATGGCGGGAACGGCCGAGCGGCGCGCGCTCGAACAGTTAAATGCCGAATTGCTGGTGCCGCTGCCCGGCCGCAGCAAGTTGATGGGGATTATGTGCCTGGGCCCGAAGCGGTCGGAGGCGGCGTGGTCGCGGACGGATCTGCAGGTTCTGCAGACGGTGGCACGGCAGACGGGGCTGGCACTGGAGGTGAGCGAACTGGCGCACTCGCTGGCCGCCGAAGCGGCGCAGCGGGCGAAGGTCAATCGCGAGATTGAAATTGCGCGCGAGGTGCAGGAGCGGCTGTTTCCGCAGGAGATGCCGGTTCTGCCGGGAGCGACGGTGGCAGGGCACTGCCGGCCGGCGCTGGGGGTCGGTGGCGACTACTACGATGTGCTCACGCTGGAAGACGGGCGCGTGGGGCTGGCGATCGGCGATGTTTCGGGCAAGGGGATTGCCGCAGCGCTGCTGATGGCGAGCCTGCGGGCGTCTTTGCGGGGGGTGACACTGGACAGTCCGCGCGATTTTGCCAACCTGATGCACAAGGTGAACCGGCTGGTGTACGAAGCGTCGGCTTCGAATCGGTACGCGACGTTCTTCTTTGCGGCGTTCGATCCGAACACGCGCAGGCTGGAAAGCGTGAATGCCGGACACAATCCGCCGGTGGTGCTGCGCAATGGGAAGGTGATTCGGCTGGAGGCGGACGGGCCGGTGGTCGGATTGCTGCCGTTTGCGCCGTACACGGAGCAATCGATGACGCTGGAGCCGGGCGATTTGCTCATCCTCTACACGGACGGGATCAGCGAGGCGATGACGCACGAGGACGAGGAGTGGGGCGAGGAGCGCATGATCGCGTCGGCGAGCGCGATACGGAGCAAATCGGCTGAGGATGTGCTGCAGGCGATGTTCGAGGACGCGGATGCGTTTACGGCCGGTGCGCCGCAGCACGATGATATGACGCTGCTGGTGCTGCGGCTGGATGCGGTGCCGCGGCTGGATTTGCCGATGCCGGAGGAGATGGAGAACGCTGCCGTGTAGAGCGGGGCGCTGGTGCTGACCGGCGCTGCCAGGTCTGCGAACGAAGGTAATCTGTCCGGGCCGGTGGCGGTCAAGTCGGCTTGCAGCGTTATAGCTTCGCGAAGAAGGCTTTCATGCGATTGAGGCCTTCTTCTACGTCGGCGTGCGAGGTGGCGTAGCTGAGGCGGATGTGCTCGCTGGTGCCGAAGGCTTCGCCGGGCACGGTGACGACGTGGGCTTCGTGGAGCAGGCGCTTCGACAGTTCCATGGCTGAAGGCACGCCGGATTTGCCGAGATAGTGCGAGACGTTCGGGTAGACGTAGAACGCGCCGTCCGGGCGGGTGCAGGTGATGCCTGGGATTTCGGCGAGGCGGCCGAGAATTTTATCGCGCAGCTTCAGGTAGTCGGCGCGCATTTCGGCGACGCACTCCTGAGGGCCGTTGAGCGCTGCGATCGCGGCTTTCTGGACGAAGGAGGCAGTGTTCGACGTGGACTGGCTCTGCAACTTGGTCATGGCGGTGATGACGGGTTTGGGCGCGAGCGCATAGCCGGCGCGCCAGCCGGTCATGGCGTAGGTCTTGGAGAGCGAGCCGAGGACGACGAGGTGGTCCTTGCAGTCGGTGAAGGAACCGCCGCTGACCAGAGCGCCGGTGTACTGGAGGTAGACGTAGCACTCGTCGAGGAGGAGCCAGATGCCGCGCTCGTGGGCGAGGCGGACGATGCGCTCGAGATCGGCGGGCGAGACGACGGCGCCGGAGGGATTCGACGGCGAGTTGAGGATGATGGCCTTCGTTTTCGGCGTGATGGCGGCTTCGATGGCGTCGGCAGTGACGCGGAAGTTTTCAGCCTCGCTGGTTTCGAGATACACGACCTTGCCGCCGGCGTACTGGACGATGTCCTTGAAGGAGACCCAGTAGGGGACGGGCAGGATGACTTCATCGCCGTGATCGACGAGCACCTGGATGGCATTGAAGAGCGCGAGCTTGCCGCCGGTGGTGAAGATGGCCTCGTCGGGCGAGTAGCTGGAACCGAAGTCGGCCGTGTGGCGCTCGACGATCGACTGGCGCAGCTCGGGAATGCCGGAGACGACGGTGTAGCGAGTGAAGTTGGACTGGATAGCGGAGATGGCCGCGTCTTTGATGTGCTGCGGGGTGGCGAAATGCGGCTCGCCCGCACCGAAATCCACCAGCTTCGCACCCTGCGCGCGCAGCCTGGAGGCTTCCGCGGTTACAGCCATGGTGGCGGAGATTTCAATGCGCCCGATACGTTCGGAAAAAAGTGCGGATGCAGTTGTGGTCGGCATGCAGATATTTTTTCAGATTTTTGGGCGGAGGCGCGGGGAAATTTCAAGCGAGGCGCAAAGGAGCCGAGACGGGGACATCGCGGCCGCGAAAACTTGCTGGGCGCACAGATGCCGCTCCATCGCCGCAAGGAGACGGGCGCGCGCCAGTCTTCACCCCCGAATCTGCGGAAATCGACGGGGGAGGAGGTGGTGCAAACCGGTTGAGCGAATCTTCGCCTTTAGCCGAACGAGGCGACGCGCTTGGCGGCGGAAGCGATGTTCTGGGCGGAGTCGACGACATCGCCGACCATATCTTTCCCCCGCTTCACGTACTTGCCGGCCTGCTCACTGACGGTGGAGGCGGTGGTGCGGACGTAGTCGCTGGCGTCTTCGTAGCCGCGGCGCAACTGGCGGCGGGTGCGCTCGCCGGTCTGTGGCGCGTAAATGAGAGCAAGAGCCGCGCCGGCGGCGAGGCCCACACCAAAAGCTGCCCAAAACTTCCATGTGCTCATCGTGATTCTCCTGTTGCGCAGGTACGCTCTCTCAGTCAGATACCGCGGATTAAGAGAAGGGTTGCAGTGGCCGGCGCGAAAACCAAAGGCAGGGCCAGCAAACTTCCGGGAATCTCGGCTTTGGGCTTGCGCCGGGAAAGATTATCTCTTTTCGCTCAGTTGCCGGGCCTGCAGCGTGACCAGTTCGCTGAGGTCTTGTTTCTCCAGACCGTGAACGGTTTTGTTGAACTCATCGACTTTGCTCGACCAGTTCATGGAGCAGAACTTGGGCCCGCACATGGAGCAGAAGGCCGCTTCCTTGTAGTAGTCGTCGGGGAGCGTCTCGTCGTGCATGGAGCGCGCCGTTTCGGGATCGAGGGAAAGCTCGAATTGCTTTTCCCAGTCGAAGGTGTAGCGGGCGTAGCTGATGGCGTCGTCGCGATCGCGAGCGCCAGGACGATGACGGGCGATGTCAGCAGCGTGGGCGGCGATCTTGTAGGCGATCATGCCGTCGTGGACGTCCTTCTCATTGGGAAGGCCGAGGTGCTCCTTGGGCGTGACGTAGCAGAGCATGGATGCGCCGTGCCAGCCGATGAGGGCCGCGCCGATGGCGCTGGTGATGTGGTCGTAGCCGGGCGCGATGTCGGTGACGAGGGGGCCGAGGGTGTAGAAGGGCGCGCCGAAGCAGTACTCGACTTCCTTGTCGACCTGCTCCTTGATCTGGTCGAGGGGGACGTGGCCGGGACCTTCGATCATGACCTGGACGTCGGATTCCCATGCGTTGGCGGTGAGCTCGCCGAGGGTTCTCAGTTCGGAGAACTGCGCTTCGTCGGAGGCGTCGGCGATGGAGCCGGGGCGGAGTCCGTCGCCGAGCGAGAAGCTGACGTCGTACTTCGCCATCACTTTGACGATGCGGTCGAAGTGCTCGTAGAGGAAGTTCTGCCGGTGATGGTGAGTCATCCACTGCGCCAGGATGGCCCCGCCGCGACTCACAATGCCGGTGATGCGCCGGGCGACCAGCGGCACGTATTGAATGAGCACTCCGGCGTGAACGGTGAAGTAATCGACGCCCTGCTGGGCCTGCTCTTCAATTACCTCGAGATAGACGTCGATGTTCAGATCTTCAAGCTTCTTCACCCGGTTCAGCGCCTCATAGATGGGCACGGTGCCGATGGGCACCGGGCTGTGGCGCAGGATGGCCTCGCGGATTTGGGGAATGTCGCCGCCGGTGGAGAGATCCATGACCGTGTCGGCCCCGAAGCCGACGGCCGTATGCAGCTTCTCCAGCTCTTCCTTGATGTTTGAGGTGATAGCGGAGTTCCCGATGTTGGCGTTGATCTTGCAGCGGGAGGCGATGCCAATGCCCATCGGTTCCAGCTCCGGATGGTTGATGTTGGCGGGCAAAATCAGCCT
>DATDHZ010000037.1:0-9208 GCA_036521315.1 Acidobacteriaceae bacterium | reverse complement strand
ACGCGGTGACCCAACTCTGCCGGCGGCGCCGATCCTTGAGCCCGTCCGAGTGCGGCGTCATCTCCGTCTTCATCATGATGGGAACGAAAACCTTTGCGGGTACTCCCAGATCCACGCCGTCGAAACCTGGCTGCGCGACTCCGATAATGGTCATCGCATGACCGTTAAGCACGATGGTTCGCCCGACAACGTTGCGGTCACCGTCGAAGTAGCTCCGCCAGAAGCTGTAGCTGATTACCACAACCGGGCTGCTGTCGGGAACAGCGTCGTCATCCGGAGCAATGGTGCGGCCCAATGCCGCCCTCACCCCCAGGATCGTGAAGTATGAGCCGGAGACCAGTTCCGCGCGTATTTGCCCCGTTCGGGCACCGTAGCCGAGAGCTATGGTCGCCGGGAAGCGGCAGAACATCCCGGAAAAGGCCTGATTGTGGTCGCGCAGATCTTCAAACAGCGGCCACGAAACGGTGTTAGGGCCATAGCTGTTGCCGTAGTGGTTGCCGGTCTCTCTGACGATTACAAGCTGCTCGGGATGACGGACCGGCAAAAGCCGCAGAACAACCTGGTCGAGCAGGCTGAACATCGCGGTGTTTGCGCCGATCCCCAGCGCCAGCGTTCCCACGGCGACCAGGGAAAAAGTCGGGTTCTTCGCGAGCGTTCGAACGCCGTACTGAACATCCTGCACCATTCTGTCCAACCAGACTCCCGCGCGAACATCGCGAACCCTCTGTACGACCTGATCGATCCCCCCTGTTTGGCGACGAGCATAGCGTTGCGCCTCGCCAGGGTCCAAGCCTGTCTGCACCTTTTCGGCCGCTACCAATTCCAGGTAGGCCTGGAGTTCCTCATCGAGGTCGCGATCGAGTTGTTTTCTGCGGAACACATTGTTCCAAAGCGCGCGGAGTCGACTGATCACAAAAGCCTCCTACGTGGTGCGCAAGGCAGTCGCCATGGCGAGGGATATTCGCTCCCATCGCTCCGACTCGGTGTGCAGCTGCTTTTTGCCGGCTTTGGTCAACGAATAGAATTTCGCGCGCCGGTTGGTTTCCGATTCGCCCCAGAAGGATGTCAGCCAGCCGGCCTGTTCCATGCGGTGCAGGGCGGGAAATAAGGAGCCGGCTTTCACGTCAAATGTTCCGCCAGTGATTTGCGCGATTCTGCGCGATACACCCATCCCATGCAGTTGCTGGAGAGTAAGAGCCTTCAAAATGAGGAGATCGAGTGTGCCCTGCAGAAGATCGGATTGAGGGGCGGGCATGAATCCTCCTATCGCCTGTCTATAAGACAGTAACGCCACTCTTATAGACCGTCAATAGGAGCTGGCAATACTTCAACAAACGCCTACAGCCCGCACTGAAGACTTTGCTCGATGCGGCGGTTGCAGCGAGAGTAGTGCGCCAGGTGTTGAAGCGGGCGACCTGTTGCGGGCAGTCGCAACCCTGTGCCAGGGACCTCACGACGAGGAGCCCGTCTATGCGCGAAGAATGGTCGAACTGCTGGTGGACGGCCTGCGTTACGGCGCGCCCAAGTGAATCGACACAGCCTAAAGCCGTAGCGCTCACTGAGAGCAGCGGTGCATTCCCTCATGCGCTGCCCATTCGATCACTCGTTACCGGAGGATTCGCCCCATCCTATATAGTGGTCGCCGGAGGAGAGGCGGATGGATCGGCGACGTTTTCTTTGGACGGGGAGTGCGACGGTGGCTGCGCCATTCATTGCGCGCGGGTCTGTTTTTAGCGAGACGGGGGCCTTTTTGCGGCCTACGGGGGAAAACGTTTCTCCCGCGCAGCTCCCGCTGCTGCTCGGCGCCGACTACTACCCGGATCAGACGGCGGAAAGCCTGTGGGAGGAAGACAGCCGGCAGATGGCAGCGATGGGCATCACGAATGTGCGCATCGCCGAATTTGCCTGGGCGCTGATGGAGCCGAAAGAGGGCAGCTTTGACTTTGCGTGGCTGGAGCGCGCGATCGGTGTTCTTCATGCGCATGGGATCGCGATCATTCTTGGCACCCCGTCCGCGGCGCCACCGCCATGGCTGACGCTGAAGTATCCCGAGGTGCTGATGGTCAACGAACATGGCGTTACGTTGAGCCCGGGAACGCGGCGCTTCACCTGTCCGACGAATCCGACGTATCGACGTCTCTCGCTCACGATCGCTACCGAGATGGCGAAGAGGTTTGCCAAAACTCCGGGTGTGATTGGATGGCAGATCGATAACGAGCTGACGCTGGGCGAGTCCGGCCGCTGTTACTGCCGCTATTGCCGTGAAGGATTTGAACAGTGGCTGCGCAAACAGTACAGCTCGCTCGATGCGCTCAACCAGGCGTGGGGCACGGTCTTCTGGAGCAATACGTATACGGACTTCGCACAAATTCCTGTGCCGCTTCCCTCAGGCGCACCGCCGAATCCGGGGCACGCGCTCGATTACGACCGTTACCAGAGCTACGCGAATGTGTCCTTTCTGGGCGAGCAACTGGCCATGCTGCGCAGGCAATGCCCTACTCACGTGATCACCACAAATAATGTCGGGCTAGTGGACACGATCAACCAGCGCGACCTGTACCGGGATCTGGATTTCGTCGCGTCGGATAACTACCCGGGATTCATCGCGGTGTATCAGAGCGATTCCAACGCCGGGGCGGAAACGATCGCGCCGACGGTGTCGTTCAGCCACGATGTTTCGCGAAGCGTGAAGGATGGCAAGCCCTTCCTGATCATGGAAGAGCAGACGGGCAAGGCGGGCCAGCCCAGTTTCTCGCCGCAGCCGGAGCCGGGGCAGTTGCGGCTGTGGTCCTATCAGGCGGTGGCGCATGGAGCGATGGGCATCAACTATTTCCGTTGGGACACGGCGAACTTCGGCGCGGAAGAATATTGGCACGGCCTGCTGCGGCACGACAGGTCGCACAGTCCGGGATTTGATGAGATTCAGCAGACGATGGCCGAGTTGAAGTCGCTGGGGCGCGATGCGCTGATGGCGCCATACGAAGCGAAGCTGGCCCTGTGCTACGACTACAGCGCCGATTGGGCGCTGGGGATTCAGCCGGGGCAGCCGAAGCTGAAATATATGGGCGAGATGGTGCCATGGTATGGCTCCATGTCGGCTTCGCATGCCGGCGTGGACATTGTGGACGCCACGCTGGACCTTTCGCGATATAAGGTGGTCTGCGCGCCCGTGATGTACATCGTGAGCGCGGCGCAGGCCGATCGCATTCGCGCTTATGTTCAGGGCGGCGGAACATTCATTGCGGGCTTCCGGCTTGGCGTGAAGGATGAGCACAGCCGGATCGTCGCCACACCGCTGCCGGGGCTGCTGCGCGATGTGATGGGCGTGGAGCTGATTGACTATCAGCCGATCTATTCGGAGAAGCAGGCGGTGGAGTTCAAGGGCCCACTTGCGGGCGCGAATGCAGAGTGTCACATCTGGGCCGACATTCTCGCTCCGCAAAAAGCGGAGGCGCTGGCTACTTATACCGACAGAGCGTATGCGGGCAAGGCAGCGATCACGTCGAATGCCTTCGGCAAAGGAAAGGCGATCTACCTCGGTGCTCATCTGGAGCCTGCGGACCTGGCGCGGGTGCTGCTTACGCTGATTGCGCAGGCCGGCGTGCCGCGGACAGTCGAGGCGCCGCCGGGTGTCGAGGTAACGACGCGGCGTACGGAGCGGCAGGCGTGGACCTACCTGCTGAACCACACGGCGAAGTCGCAATCTGTCACACTGACGGGCACCTATACGGATGCGCATGACCGCTCGCCGGTGTCGGGACCGGTGCAGCTTGAGCCTTATGGGGTGCGGGTGCTCGTGTCGGCTTAGGTCCTGGCTCGTATTATTCGGTGCGGAGGGCTTGTGCGGGATCGAGCCTCGTCGCGCGCCATGCGGGCAGGGCGCAGGCTCCGGCGGCGGTGATGACCAGAACAACGGTGACGACGGTGAAGACGGTCCAGTCGAAGGGGCTCATGCCGTAGAGCATGGTGCGCACAAGTTGGACGACTACCGCGCCGCCGGCGAGACCGGCGGTGAGGCCTATGAGGACGGGCGCGAGGCCGTCGGCTAAGGTGAGACGCATGATCTCTACGCGTTGCGCGCCGAGCGCCATCCGGATGCCGAGCTCGCCGGTGCGCTGGGTAACGAGATAGGAGAGCACGCCATAGAGGCCGACTGCTGCAAGCACCAGCGCGATGATGGCGAAGGCGAGCACTAGGACGGAGTTGAACTGGTCCTGCAGGGTTTCGACGCCGATGTTCTGTCGCATGGTGAGGACGTCGGCAACGGGAAGATCGGGATCGAGCTCGCCGAAGATTTTCTGAATGGGGAGGGCTAGCGATTCGACATCGACACCGGAGCTGGCGCGAACGGCGAGGCCGACACCGCCGTAGTGACCCTCCCACAACGGCAGGTAGACGGTGGGCCGCATGGGTTGCGTGATCTTCCAACGGGTGTCGCCGACGACGCCCACGATTTCATAGTATTTTGGGCCGACATCGCTTCCACCGAGATGCCGGCCAATGGGGTCTTCGCCGGGGAAGTATTGTTTTGCTGTGGATTCGCTGATGATGGCGACCTTGGCGTGATCGAGACGCTCGTCGTTGCGGAAGTAGCGCCCGCGGATGAGCGGGATCTGCAGCGCGGCAAAGTAGCCCGGGTCGGCACCGCGGTGCATGAGATCAATTCCCTGCCCTTTGGGCAGCGGCGGGTGTTCAGGAATGTCGACGAGAACGTCGCCGCCCCATCCTTCCCCGGGCAAAGCGCTGGAGATGCCGGCCCCGGCAACGCCAGGAAGCGCGCGGACGCGGCTTAGAAGACGCTCGAAGAAGGCGACCTTCTGCTCGGGCTTCTCATAGTGCGCGTCCGGAAGGCTGCACTGCATGGTGAGGACGTTATCGACAGCGGAGCCGAGGTCGCGGGTGCGGAGCTGCTGATAACTCTTGAGCAGAAGACCGGCGCCGAGCAGGAGCACGACGGTGAGCGAGACTTCCGCAGTGAGGAGAACTTTGCGCAGGCGCGCACGGCTGCGGCCGCCGCTGTGCGAGCGTGAGGAGCTTTGCAGCGATTCGAGGAGCTGTCCAGCGTGCAGGCCGAGCGAGGGAATGAGTCCGGCGAAGAGGCCGGTGGTGGTAGAGATGGCGATGACGAAGGCGAGCGCCCACCAGTCGAGGCGAATCTCCTGCGCACCCGCGATGTCGATCTTCGAGTGCTGCAACCAGGCGAGCGCGGCCCAGGCAAAAAGCAGGCCGACCACGCCGCCCGCGATGGAGAGAACGAGCGATTCGGTGAGGTGTTCGCGGATGAGACGCCAGCGAGTGCCGCCGAGTGCAGTGCGGATGGCGAGATCGCGCTGACGTGCGGCCGAGCGGGCAACGAGGAGATTGGCTACGTTGAGGCAGGCGATGAGCAGTACGCAGATGGTGGCGGCGAGCAGCGCGTAGAGGGGCGTCTTGTAGTCCTCGACGGTGGAATCGAGCAGCGAGCGACCGACGGCATGGTTGTGTACGTAGGGTTCGGGATGCGCGAGCTTGACGCGACGCTCGACGGTGTCGACCTGACTGACGAGGCCGGCGAGCGTAGCGCCCGGTCCGAGGCGGGCGGTGACGTAGAAGTTGTGATCGCCGTAGGTACTCATGAGATCGGGAGGCGCGTCATGACTGACGGGTGTCCAGAGCTGGTCTTTGGCCCAGGGATAGTCAAAGGATGACGGCATGACGCCGATGATGGTGTGGGGCTTGGCATCGAGATAGATCATCTTGCCGACGATGGCGGGATCGGCGGCGAAACGACGCTTCCAGAAAGAATTGGAGAGGATGGCGGTGGCGGCCGCGGAGGGCTGATCGTCCGAAGCGAGGAAGCCGCGGCCGAGCACGGGTGCGACGCCAAGAACATGGAAGAGATTCCATGAGACCCAGGCGGCGGTAATGGACTCCGGCAACTGACCGCCGTTGGCGGAGACGTTGTAGGACTGCCAGGGGGAGACGAGTGCCATCTGCGCGGTGTTCTGCGTGGCGCGTTGCCATTCCCTAAATTCGCCGGCGGCGACCGGCATCCAGGGCGACGGGCTGTGGCTGATGGTTTCGCTCTCGTAAAGCGAAACGAGACGCGAGGAGTTGGGATACGGGAGCGGGTTGAGCAGGACAGAGCGAACGACGGTGAAGAGTGCAGTGGTAGCGCCGATACCGAGGGCCATGACGAGGATGGCGGTGAGGCTAAAGCCGGGAGTGCGGGCGAGCGTGCGGACGGTGTAGCGGAGATCCCGCGCGAGGTTTTCGAAAGGGGCGACGCTGTTCTGCTGCCAGAGATCTTCGTGCACGCGTCGCGCGGAGCCGAATATGATGCGTGCGCGGTGGTCGGCTTCTTCCGGACTGAGGCCGCGGGCGATGTTCTCGGCGCGTTCGGCCTCCATGTGAGCTGCGATTTCGCTGGCAAGCTCGGTATCCTGACGACGCCGGCGAAAAAAACGAAGCAGATTCATTCTGCACCCTTCTCGGTTACTTTTTCTCCCATGACCAGCGCAATGGCACGAGCCATCTGACGCCAGCGGCTGGCTTCCAGCGTGAGGCGGCGGCGGCCGGCGGCGGTAAGGCGGTAGTACTTGGCCTTTCGATTGTTTTCGCTCGCCCCCCAGTAGCTGGAGAGCCATCCGCGATTTTCCAGGCGATGCAGCGCGGGATAGAGCGAGCCCTGCTCGACCTCGAGGACATCTTCCGAAGTGCGCTCGATGACCTTGGCGATGGTGTGTCCGTGCGCATCGCCGGTGGAGAGGGTACGTAGAATCATCATGTCGAGCGTGCCTTTGAGCATCTCGCTCGAAGTTTCCTCATTGCGAGCCATTGCGGGCGCCATCCTCCACTCGGAGTTCTATGGGAGAGGAGTGTACACCACTCGGAGTTCGAGGGGAAGGGTCATTTACGATGGGCTGGCCCGCGCTTTGTCCTGACCTTTCCGCCAGCGCGCTTAGCCTAAGCTGCGCGAACCCGGCTTCCTCCAACAAACTCCAGGCGGCTCCTTGCTGGCTCGGATCGAGGGCCCCTCTCTTATTCCCCGCTTGGTAGACTCTCGAGAGACCCACCAAAGGCAACGCATGTCCACGACTCCGAGGCAGGCTCCTCCTCTTTTCAGCCCAGAACCCGCGCCGCGCGGGCGCAACCTGGCCGCACTGTGGCTGGTCGCGCTGGGCGCGATCTGCGCCGCCGCGTTGGCGCTGCAGATCTACCATTTCTGGCCGTTCATGACCGACGACGCCTACATTTCCCTGCGCTACAGCCAGCGTCTGCTGGAAGGGCATGGCCTCACGTGGAACGATCTGCCGCCGGCGGTGGAGGGCTACACCAACTTTTTATGGGTGCTGCTGTGCGCCGGACTGGGCGCGCTGGGCATGAACCTGGAAAACGCGGCTCACCTGCTGGGCATCACGAGTACCGCAGCGGCTGTCGTGGCGGTGGCGGCGCAGGTATATCGCGATTATCCGGCGAAGGTGAAATTCATCTCCGCGGTCATCGGATGTCTTGCGTTGTGTTTGAGCGCGCCAGTGGCCGTGTGGGCACTGGGTGGGCTGGAGCAACCGCTGCTGTCGGCGCTGCTCGCATGGGCCGTGTACTTCGGCATTCGTTGGGTATCGGCAGCGAAAGGACACCGGCGCGATGCCGATGTGATGGGCATCCTGCTGGGGCTGGCGGTGCTTGCGCGAGCCGATGCTGCGCTGTTTACAGTGTTGTTTTATGCGGGCGCCGTACTGGCCGACGGTGTACGGTCGAGGACGCTGATCGCGCGGTCGCGGCTGCTGCCTCTCCCCATCCTGTTTTTTGTCGCGCAGGAGATCTTCCGCCACGCATATTACGGTGCGTGGGTGCCGAACACCGCGTATGTGAAGGTGGCGTTCACCTTCCACCGGCTCTACACCGGGTTGCGCTACGAGGTATATGGGGCCGGTTCAGAGATTGTCTTCCTGCTGCTGGCGGTCATCGGCTGTGTTGCCCTCACGATCGCCGGAAAAAAACGCCAGGTGATCTTCCTCGCGACGATCTGTGGGGGCTGGCTGCTGTATGTCCTGATCATCGGGGGAGATATTTTCCCAGCCTACCGGCACTTCGTTCCAGCGATGGCGTTGATGGGCTTTATGGTCGCAGGATGCGGGCTGCTGACGCTGGCTGCGCCCTTCCGGTTTTCCATGGCGCGAGTCATGCTTTTCCTGGCGCTGACGCTGCTGGTGCTTACGTCTGATCTTTTGTCCCCGCTCGAGGGCTGGGAACGCCAAGGCAAAGAGGTGGGCATCTTTTTGCGTACAGCATTTGGCGACAAGCATCCGCTGCTGGTCTCGGATGCGGCGGGCGTCTTGCCGTACTACGCGCACATGGAAGCTATCGACCCACTGGGTCTGAACGATTACTACATCGCGCGGCATCCTTCGGCAGACCGCGGACAGGGCTGGGTCGGGCATGAGCTCGGCGACGGAAAGTACGTGCTGGACCACAAGCCGGATATTCTGGTTCTAACCAACAATCAAAGCGAAGCTCTGCTTACTGCGGACAAGCAGCTGCTGGCCGACCCGCGTTTCGCGTCTCATTACCAGCTCATTCATATCGATGGTGGGCCGCCCGTTCCGGTCCATGCGGGTCTCTACATCCGGCGCATCGATGGCAGGCTGGGCGTCCAGCGCGCCGGGAATCAGGAAACTGTGCCCGCGTATCTGGCGAAGATTGACGATGCAAACTCGGTGCGTCTGATCGATGGCGCAGCGCAACTGGTCATTGCGCCGCACGGATCGGCGCAGTTCTCCGCAATCCCGCTGGGAACGGGCAGCTGGAAGATCACGCTGGAGGGCGCGGGGGCGGCGCAACTCAGCTTGCTTGCCGCGCCGGCCGGCTCTGATTGCGCGTCCTGTGTTCAGGCCGATGCAAATGGACTCGCCGCAGTTACTATCAGGAACGACGGCGGACAGCCGGCGGTGCTCAAGAGCATTCAGCTCACAGCAGTCGCTAGCGTCCCTATGCAGACCCGGCCGAAGAAGCAGTCTTCATCTGCTTTGCAGTAGCAGCCTGGTGATCCTCGGCATCGCTGGCCTTCGCGGAATCCTCGGCGGCGGCAGAGGTCTGCGTGAGGTAATGGACGATGACGGAGATGCGTCGATTCGATGGATCGAGCGGATCGCTGGGGACACGGAGCTGGCGATCCGCGAAGCCGCGCACCTGCGAGATCTGCCCCGTACGCAGGCCGGCATGCTCC
>DATDHZ010000036.1:0-42602 GCA_036521315.1 Acidobacteriaceae bacterium | reverse complement strand
TGGCGATGCCGGTTTATCCAACGCGAAAATACGACGGCCTGCTCAGCACGGGGATCTTGTCTCCGCTCAGCCGCGCTCTCTATGGCAAGCGATTGCGCTATCCCGTAACCTTCGATTTCGCTGCCTCAGACGCGATGAGTGCACGGCTGGCTCGGAGCGAGCGGAGCAGCGAGATGCCCGGCGAAAAACTTTTGTGGCCGGTCACACTGGCTGCGACACAGTCGCCGCAGTCGCTGATCGGGCAAGTTCACGTGAACGTGCATCACCAGGTCGCTACCGCGGGTCTGGAGCTGAGCGCGGTGCTGGGACAACTGGTTGGGTCGCTGTTCGAGGAGATGGAGAACAGCGCAGCGCAGTGGCAACGCGTACGCGGATCGCAGCCAGCGCCGGTGTGGGGCAATGCGCCGCCCGATGAGCCGGATGGCGAGCCCATCGACGCGCAGCCCATGCTGGATTCCTTTCTGCTGGGATCGAAGAGCCTTGACGAAGTGTGGCGGCTGGTGCTGACGCCCAACACCATGCTTGAAATGCGCCGGCTGACGCGTGTCGCCCCCGGGCCGTTCCGCATGCCGGATGAGCTGTGGGCCTCGATTGTTTACGACTTTGCGCTGGCATGGCGGCTGCGCACGATCAGTCGCGTGCATTTGCTCGGCGCGCTGACGCCGCTTTATCTGGGATGGGCGGCCTCGTGGGTGGGGGAGGTTGCTGATCTGACGGGCTCCGGTGCGGAGCAGCGGTTCGAGCAGTTCGCCCGCGTCTGGGAGGAGAAGAAGCCGTATCTGCTGTCGCGATGGAGATGGCCGGATCGCTTCAATCCGTAGGAGAAGGAGAAGAGATATGTGGGATCAGGTTGAACAATCGCTTCACTCGTCAATGGGCCGCGTGGTGAATCAAATCGCCATATTGCTCCCTGGGATTCTCGCGTTCATTGTCGCCTTCCTGTTCTTTCTCCTCGTCGGGTGGCTGCTTGCCACACTGGCGCGCTGGATTCTTGTCGCGTTCAAATTTGATCAGAGAATGGGTCACGGCGCGATGGCCGACTGGAGCCCGCGTGTGACGCCCACGTCTCTTATCGCTCGCATTGTGTTTTGGTTCTGGGTAGTTGCCGGAGTGATCGTGGGAATTTCGGCCTTCGAAGCCGGTACGTCGGAGCACATCGTCTCCGGATGGGTTCTGGCGTATCTGCCGCGCGTCATCGGCGCGGCGATTCTTCTCCTGGCCGGCAACGTTCTGGCGCGATTCGTTTCGCGCAGCGTGCTCATAACCGGTGTGAATCTCAATCTCAGCTTTGCGCGGCTGCTCAGCATGGGGGTGCGCTGGATGATTCTGGTGCTGACGGGCGCCATGGTGCTCGATCATCTGGCGTTGGGAGGAGCCATTGTCGAACTGGGATTTGGGATTCTCTTCGGAGGGATCGTGCTGGGGCTGGCGCTGGCGATTGGGCTGGGCTCACGCGATCTGGTGAGCCGTTCGCTCGAACGCGAAGCAGCGAAGCCTGTGGAGATCCCGCAGCCGGAACGCATTCACCACTTCTGAAGTTGTCAGGTGCCGGCGCTGAGAAGCAGCTGTCAGCAGTCAGCGGGAAAATGCCGGGACCGCGCTGCAGGGGAACCCGCGAGATGAATCGAGAGCGGGTTTCCCTGATCCTCAGTCTTTCAGAGTAAGGGTAATGCTGCGCGAATCGCCGCCGGTGGCGCGCATTTCGATTTCACCCTGGCTGCGCTTCACCACGCTGGGAAATTTCTCGCCCCACTCGACCAGCACGATGCTGTCCGGAGTGGAAAGCTCCTCGAGGCCCAGCGAGTTCAGCTGGCGCTCGTTCTCGATTCGATAGAGATCGAGGTGGTAGAGCATCACCGGCGCGGTACGTCCGTCAACCGTGCGGATTCCTTCGTATTCGTGGATGAGCGTGAACGTGGGGCTGGTCACCTCTTCCGGCTCAGCCGCGTCGAGGGCTTCGGCGATGCCTTTCACCAGGGTGGTTTTGCCCGCGCCCAAATCGCCGCGCAGGATGAGAAATTTCGGCGGGACGAGGAACTCCGCGACGCGGTGTCCCGCGGCAATGGTTTCTTTGGCGCTGTGGCTTTCGAACTGGTGCGTCTTCAACTCTGCCGTCTGCGTCATCACGACCTCGCCACGGAGATGGGAATCCCCTGCAACCAAACATATCCCGCTTCGTCCCGCGAGCGAAAGCGAAAAGCGTGGAAAAGATGACCAATCGTGTCGGTGGCGAGGAGGGTATGCTCGTCCTGCTCGCGCAGGGCGAAGTCCGCAGCCAGGCCATGCAGGTAAACAGCGGCCTCCACTGCCTCTGCCGGGGAGTGCGGAAACTGCGCCAGCAGCGCGGCTACGATGCCGGTGAGGATGTCGCCGCTGCCGCCTTTCGCCATGCCGGGATTCCCTGTGGTATTAACGGCGATGCGGCCATCGGGATGCGCGATCAGCGTGCGCCAACCCTTTAACACAACTGTCACATGATGTTGGGCGGCGAACTGCCGGGCGAGGGTTTCCCGGTTCGCCTGGACTTCCTTCGTGCTGATGCCGGCAAGGCGCGCCATTTCCCCGGGATGGGGAGTCAGGACCACGGTGCGGTTGCTGCCGTTGAGCTTGTCGATGTGCTTTGCGAGGATGTTGAGCGCGTCGGCATCGAGGACCAGCGGGAGAGTCGTTTTTTCGATCAGGCCAAGGACGAACGCCTCAGGCTCGGTGCCCATCCCTGGGCCCATGGCGATCACGGTGGCGGGTGCCGTGAGGCGATTCAGTTGATCGGGTTCGAGATTGGAAGCGGCAGCTTCGCCGTGCGGGCCCTCGTCCAGCGGCGTGGTCATCAGCTCCGGAGTGATGGCTGCAACCAGCGGCAGGATGGATGCAGGAACGGCCGCGGTGACCAGGCCAGCCCCGGCGCCCAGCGCGGCCAGCGAGGCCATGGCGGGTGCTCCCGATTTGCCACGCGATCCGGCGACGACGAGCACATGGCCGTAAAGCCCCTTGTTGGAGTCGGGGCTGCGCGGCAGCTCGGCGATGGCTTTGGAAGCGCCCGCCCAGGTGAGCTGCGTGGCGCATTCGATCGCCTCTTTCGGCGAGCCGATGGGGGCGACTATGATGGGGCCCGTCGTGTTGCCGGTGAGATTGCCGCTGACGTGCGCGAGCTTCGGCGCGGTAAACGTGACAACCGCGTCGGCGCGGAATGCGCCTTCCGGGGAGTACTCCCGCGAGTCGGCGTCCCAGCCGGAAGGCAGATCGACGGCGACGACCTGCGCCGTCAAAGACTTGACCTGATCGCGCAGAGACGCGGCCAGGCCGCGCAGGGGCGGCTGGAATCCAGTGCCGACGACGGCGTCGATGAGCAGCGCCGCCGAGCGCAACTTGCCCTGAACATCATCCGATGCGAGCGTGGCCTCATTGGGAACGAAGGTTGGCGCGATGTCGAGCTTGTTGAAGGCCGCGGTCATTTCCTCGAACGCCGCTTTCGTGTCGCCCTTCAGGTCTTCCTGATGACCCAGCAGGAGCACGTGCACGGCGCAGCCGGCGCGAGCCAGATGCCGGGCCGCCACGAACCCGTCGCCGCCGTTGTTGCCCTTGCCGCAAAGAACGCAAATGTGCCGCAGACCGGGATACTCGCGCAGAACGAACTGCGCCACCGCGTGCCCGGCGTTGTGCATCAGCTCGAGCGAAGCGACGCCAAAGCGCTCCGTGGTCACGCGATCGGCAGTGCGCATCTCATCAGCGGTCAGAATCTTCATGGCAACAGACGATGGTAGCGGAAGCCGCATTACCCCATGTACATGCCGCCGTTCACGTTGAGCACGTGGCCGGTGATGTAGGCGGCGTCGTCGGAGGCGAGAAACCGGACAGCGGCGGCAATCTCGGCGTCGGTACCAGGACGGCCCAGAGGAATCTGCGCCCGCATCGATTCGCGCTGCTTGTCGTCGAGTACGGCGGTCATGGCGGTTTCGATGTATCCGGGAGCGATGGCGTTGACGGTGATATTGCGTGATGCCAGCTCACGCGCCAGCGATTTGGTCAGCCCGATGAGCCCGGCTTTGCTGGCGGCATAATTCGCCTGGCCGGCCTGGCCGGTCTCGCCGACGACGCTGGAGATGTTGAGGATCCTGCCCCAGCGCGCCTTGAGCATGGGGCTCAGCAGCGCCTGGGTCATCAGGAAGGCTCCGGTGAGATTGGTGTGGAGCACGTCGTCCCAGTCGGCGCGCTTCATCCGCAGGGTCAGAGTGTCGCGGGTAATGCCGGCGTTGTTCACGAGAATCTCGACGCTGCCGAAGTGGGCGATGGCCGCTTTCGCGCAGGCTTTGATGGAGTCTTCGCTGGAGATGTCGAGGGTGAACACCGCGGCTGTGCCGCCGGCTGTGGCGATCTCCGCGGCGACTTCGTTCAGTTTTGCTTCGTTACGCGCGGCCAGCGTTACGCGCGCGCCCGCCGCGGCCAGAGCCAGCGCGCAGGCGCGGCCGATACCCTGGGACGCTCCAGTGACGAGCGCCGTCCTTCCTTCCATTCCTGCCATGAAAACAGCCTATCGCACTCGGGTCCCGGGGCTAAGCTCCAGGAGCGGGAACCGGCTCCGCGGCGCGACGGGCGGCGCGTGAGGGCAGCCCTTCGATCGCCCAGACGTAGACCACCAGCTCCCGGCTGTACTGCAGGAGGGGCTTCGTATCAGGCAGGCGGATGCCGTGGGCCTGGGGCAGATCGTTCATCTCAAATTCCGCTTCCGCCAACTCCAGCGGCCACGGCAGGTGATGGATGTTCACCCGCTCGATACCGCCCCGCCTGCTCCGGGTGAAGAGCGCATAGCGCTCCGTCAGAAAACTCTCGATGCCGCCCTTCGTGCAGGGCTGGCCAAGGCTGCGATAGCGGGCGCGGAAGTTGGCACGCGGGCGGCTCAGGAGCCGCTCGCTCGAATACGCAATTTCCCGGCCCTGGCCGAAATCGACGCTCATGTGGGCCCAGTAATAGGGGAGGTGGAAGAACATCCGGGCTGCCGAGACGGCAAAGGGGTTCGCCGCGTCGAGCGAGAAGAAGTAGACCCCCGGCTGATTCGTATGGCGGTCGCGGACGTAGGTCCGCAGGTTCAGCTCGGCAAACTTGCGTGCTCCGGGAATGGCCGGGAGGCCGCGCATCCGAATCTGGTCCATCCAAAATGGCACGACGCCCACCCATGCCGATCCATCGAAGGTGTCAACGGCCAGGTCATCCGGCAGCAGGTGAGTCAGGTCGGCGGCGGGAACGGGCCAGTGCGCAAAAAGCAGGTCGTTCCAGCGTTGCGTCATCACCCAGGGAGATTTGGGAAGCGGCCAGGGGCGGTGCTCCGTCGTGGAAAGAATCTTATTCATCCTTCAGAAACGGACCCCCGCCTGGGACAAATCGTGGAAAACACTCCCATAGTACTCGCGTTTGGTTTTCGGGCCTATGACACAGCGGGTCCGATCACCGTAAGAGTCTGCGGGAAATCCTCGCCCTTTGGGTTTACGATGCCGTCATGTCCTCGCTGACCGAGACGCCCGCCGCGCGCCAGGAAACGACAGCCCAGCCTGAGGCTCCCAACAACCGTACTGACGTCTTCGCGGTCCATGGGGCCGACCCGGAAGTGCTGGCTTACGCCATGGCCAAATACTCCCGGTCGGCGCTCTCGATGAAGGAGTCGCTGCGGGAGATCAGCAGCCAGAAGGCGGAGCAGTTCCTGAACACGTTTTATTTTCAGTATGGACACCGCTCCATTGCCGACCTGGCGCACGTTGCGTTCGCCATCGAGCGCCTCTCGCTGCTGGCGGCGATCACGCTGGTCGATGAACAGCGCTGGGACGGCCAGGAGCGGTCGACGCGGTACCAGAATTTCCGGAAAAGTGGATGGTTCCTGCCCGATTTCGGCAGCGACACTGCCTCGGCCGAGCTGTATGTCGGCACGATCGAGAAGCTGTTTGCCGAATACCACACGGTTTTTGAGGCTGTGCTCGCGTCCCTCAGGGAGCAGGTTCATAAGCCCGACGACATGAAGCAGGAGAGCTACGACCGCACGTTGAAGGCCCGCGCCTTCGATGTGGCGCGGTACCTGCTGCCGCTGGCGACGAACACTTCACTCGGCCAGATCGTCAACGCACGCACGCTGGAGACGCAGATCTCGCGGTTGCTTTCGCATCCGGTTGCCGAGGTGCGCCAGCTTGGAGACAAGCTGCAGGCCGCGGCATCGGGAGCCGCCTGGAACGTGCACGGCAGCGACCTGGCCGCGCTGCAGCAGGAGATCGCCGCGCTCGATCCGGCGCTCGGGGAGCGCGCCGCTGCGCTGCTGACGCGCGAAGTGAAGACCGCGCCGACCCTGGTGAAGTACGCCGCGGCGAATGATTATCAGTTCCGCACGCGGAACGATTTGCGCCAGGCAGCAGAGGAGTTACTCGGCCGCGAGCCGGTTGACGGCGCGCCGCTGGTGGATCTTGTGGACGATGCGGAATCGCTCGAGGTGGAGATTGCCACGACACTGCTCTACGGCGCCTGCCATTCTCCATACCGCCAGATCCGGCGGCACGTTGCGGCGCTCAGCGAGACGCGGCGCAATGAGATCATCGACCTCGGCGTGCGGCATCGCGGACGACACGACGAATTGCTGCGCGAATTCTCGTCGGGGCAGGCGCTGCGCTTCGACATTCTGATGGACGTTGGCGGATTCCGCGATATGCACCGGCATCGGCGCTGCGTGCAGGTTCTGCAGACGTTCACGCCCCAACACGGGTATGACATCCCCGATGGTGTGCAGGAAGCCGGGGTGCAGCCGCTCTATGAGGACGTCATGCGCGAAGCCCATGCGGCGTTTGGACGCATCGCCGAGGGATCAGCACTCGAAGCGGTTCAGTCGGCTCAGTATGTGCTGCCACTGGCGACGAAGAAGCGCGCGCTGTTCAAGATGGATTTCGCAGAAGCGCTCTACATCAGCGAGCTGCGCTCGGCGCCGCAGGGGCATTTCTCTTATCGCCGCGTCGCGTGGGAGATGTATCGAGCGGTGCAGCGCACGCATCCAACGTTGGCGCGCTATTTCCGGGCGACCGACGCCGACGCGCCAGTCGATTTGCTGCAGCGGTAGCGCAGCGCTCGGCGCTTCGAATCTCTGGGCATCGCTCGCACGCGCAGTACAATGGCCGGTTCAGCCGTCTGCCGGAGGACTTCCCTGTGACCCGTACGATCACCTGTTCTCATGCGTGCCTGCTGGCCGCCGCTATTGCCATGACGCAAATGCCTGCACTTGCTCAAACCGAGGCCTTCGGGCCGAAGAATCCCTTCTGCACGCCGAGCACGCTGCCGTTCCACGCGCCGCCGTTCGACAAAATCAAAGACACCGATTATCAACCGGCCATTGAAGCCGGGATGGCGCAGCAGAAGCAGGAAATGCAGGCGATCGCCAACAATCCCGAGCCGCCGACCTTTGAGAATACCTACGTGGCGATGGAGAAGACGGGGCAGCTGCTCCACCGGGCGATCGCCACGTTCGCGGTTGTCTCCCAGTCCAATTCGAATCCGGTGATCGAGAAGGTGCAGAGCGAGGAAGCTCCCAGGCTGGCCGCTCACGCGGATTCGATTTTTCTGAACGCGAATCTGTTTGCGCGCGTCAAGGCCGTCAACGACCAGCGCGAGAGCCTGCACCTCGATCCCGAGAGCCAGCGGCTGGTGAAGATCGTTTACGACGAGTTTGTGCATGCCGGAGCCGCGCTGAACGAGGCAGACAAGGAAAAGCTGCGGAGCATCAACGAAGAAGATGCCAGGCTGGAAGACGCTTTTCAGCGGGGGCTTCTCGCGGATACGAAGAAAGCCGCATATGTTACCCGCGACCGCGATGCGCTTGCCGGCTTGTCGGATGCGCAGATCGACGCGGCTGCCCAGGCTGCGCAGGATCGCAAAGTTGCCGGGTACGTGATTCCACTGCAGAACACGACACAGCAGCCGGTCTTTACCGAGCTGAGCGATCGGGGGACGCGGCAAGCCATTTTTCAGAATGGCTGGACGCGCGGCGAGCAGGCCGGCGGCGATCTGCGCCCGGTCATTGCGCGGCTGGCGCAACTGCGGGCCCAAAAGGCCCAACTCCTCGGGTATCCCAACTACGCAGCCTGGGTGCTTGAAGACCAAATGGCGAAAACGCCGCATGCGGTGCTCAGTTTTCTGAACCAGCTCATCCCAGCATCGACGGCGAAGGCCGAATCCGAAGGCAAAGAGATTCAGGCCGTGATTGATGCGCAGCACGGCGGGTTCACGCTCCAGCCGTGGGACTGGAATTTCTATGCCGAGGAGGTACGCAAGGCGAAGTACGACCTCGATCAGGCGCAGGTGAAGCCGTACTTCGAGATCAATCATGTGCTCGAGAACGGCGTCTTGTACGCCGCGCATCAGCTCTACGGTCTCACTTTCATCGAGCGCAAAGATATTCCCGTCTGGCAGCCGGACGTCCGCGTCTTCGAGGTGCACGACGCCGACGGCAAGCCGCTCGCCCTCTTCTATTGCGACTACTTCAAGCGCGATAACAAGAACGGCGGCGCGTGGATGGACAGCTTCGTCGATCAGAGCCGGCTGCTGGGGAATCTGCCGGTGATCTACAACGTGGCGAACTTGCCGAAACCCGCGCCGGGACAACCTGCGCTTATCAGCGCCGATGACGTGGTCACGATGTTCCACGAATTCGGCCACGCGCTGCATGGCATGCTGAGCAGTGTCGAATATCCGGCGTTGTCGGGCACGAATGTGCCGCGCGATTTTGTCGAGTTTCCTTCGCAGTTCAACGAGCACTGGGCGTTCTACCCGGAAGTTTTCCAGCATTACGCGAAGAACTATAAGACCGGTGAGCCGATGCCTGCTGAACTGGTCGAAAAGATTCGCAAGTCACGGACCTTCAACCAGGGCTACTCCCTGTCGGAGCTGCTGGCGGCCTCCATGCTGGACATGCAGTGGCATACGCTCGCGGCGAGCGCTCCGCTGCAGGATGTGGACAGCTTTGAGAAGTCGTCGCTGGTGCGGTCGCACGTCGATTTGGCAGCCGTTCCGCCGCGCTATCGTTCGACCTACTTTCTGCATATCTGGTCGAACGGCTATGCTGCCGGATACTACGCCTACCAGTGGACAGAGATGCTGGACGACGATGCGTACCAGTGGTTCGAGGAGCACGGCGGCCTGACGCGCGCCAATGGCGACCGGTTCCGGCAGATGGTGCTGTCGCGGGGCAATACCGAAGACTTGTCGAAACTCTACGAGACCTGGCGAGGGCGGCCGCCGAAGATCGACGCCATGATTGAGGATCGCGGCCTCAAGGTGAATTGAGGGGCGAAGCGAATATTTTGCCCGACTGCCCGGCAAGAGCGAGACAAAGCCGGCTCCATGGAAAAAGGCTGCCCAGACGGGCAGCCTTCTTTGCGAGACAGTGCGCTTTACGCCTTGGCGAACGCGGCGATCGCGCTGGCTTCATCGTCCTTTACGTCGAAGACCGTGTAGAGCTTCGTGATCTGCAGCAGATCGTGAACCTTGCGGGTCAGGTTCAGCAGCTTCAGCTCGCCACCCTGATTGCGGGCCGTCGTGTAGGCGCTCACAAGCTCTCCAATGCCCGAGCTGTCGATGTAGTTCACGTCGCCCAGGTTGAGCAGGATCTTCTTCTGCCCTTTGCCCAGAAGGTCGCGGACCGCATCGCGCAACTGCACGCTCCCCTCGCCGAGGGTGATCCGGCCGCCGAGATCCAGAATAGTGACCCCGTCCACCTGACGGGTGCTGATTTTCATACTCACGAGAGATTCCTCCTTGGAAGCTGGTACTGCGGAAGTCTTAGGCGCCGGCTGGAGCGGTTCCGAGGTGCTTGATGAGCGTCAATTCGGTTCCGGGATGCAGTTGCCTGAAGTGTACCTCATCCATAAACGAGCGGATGAGGAAGATACCACGGCCTGAGCCGCGCAGAAGGTTCTCCGGGGCGAGCGGATCGGGCAGGGTTGCCGGATCGAGGCCTTTGCCCTCGTCGGTAATGCGAATCACCAGGTCGGCGCCGGTATTCTCGAAGGACGCGGTCATCCGCTTGTCGGGGTCATAGGCGTTGCCGTGGAGCACTGCGTTCACCGCCGCCTCGCGCACCGCCATGGAAATGCGGAAAATTTCGTCCTCGTCCACTCCCGCTTTTCGGGCCATCTGTTCGGCCGTTAGTTCGACTTTGTTCACGCTGTCCAGCGAGGAATCCAGCGTATAGGTGATGCGGCTTGCCTGCTGTCCTGTCAAATCGGGTCCTCGCCCGCGTTGCGCGGCTTTTCCACGGGCCCATTGCCCGTAGGCGAAGTTTGCTTGCTGGGACGAAAGATGTCAAGCCATGAAGTCTAAAAGGCACGTTGGAAGCGAGATGCGGGTTACCGCGGTGCGGTACGCGCCGGCTCGCCGGCCGCGCTGATGCTCGATGCGGGGCTGGACGCTGTTGATTGACTCGACTTTGACTGGCCAGGAGAACCGGTCTGAACGGCGGAGGTCGACAGCGGACAAGCCTTGAGCCGCTGCACCTCTGTCCTCCCGGTAAGATGGGGATGGACCCATGCCCGGACCAGACGGTCAATCCGGCTCTCGCCCGTCCGCTGACACTCCCGCGCAGCAGGGACGGAGAGCGGCAACTCCCTCGACTCCGTCGGCGAAAGGCGGGCCCGGGACGCAGGAAGAGGAGATTCTCGGCAAGGCGTATGACAGCCGGCTGATGAAGCGACTGGTTACCTACCTCTATCCCTACAAATGGGCCTGCACCACGTCGATTGTGGCGATCCTGCTCAAGGCCGGGGCTGACGTTCTCGGCCCTTATCTCACCATGGTCGCCGTGGACCTGTACCTCACGCCGGCGACGCAGAACACGCCGCAGGAGACAGCCGCGGCCGCGCTGCGCGGGGCGCAGGGCCATCCCTGGGTGGCGCGCTGGCTAAGCCCTTACAGCAGCGGAGGCGCGTGGACCGGCGTCAGCGAACTGGCGGGGGTCTGGCTGGGAGCGCTGATCCTGAGTTATGCCCTCGAGGCGCTGCAGACATGGCTCATGCAGTGGACCGGTCAGAAGGTCATGTTCGACCTCCGCAGCCAGATTTTCCGCCACCTGCAGCGGATGGATATCGCCTTCTACGACCGCAATCCGGTGGGGCGCCTGGTTACCCGTCTCACGACGGACGTGGACGCGCTCAATGATATGTTCACCTCCGGCGTGTTCGCCATTTTCGAAGACGTCTTTGTGCTGGCGGCGATCGTCTTCGTCATGCTGCGGATGAAATGGTGGCTGGCGCTGGCGGCCTTTTCCGTTCTTCCGCTCATCCTGCTGGTCACGCGCATCTTTCGCAAATACGTGCGCGAGTCTTACCGCCGCATTCGCGTCGCGATCGCGCGCATCAATGCCTTCACTCAGGAATACGTCACCGGTATGTCGCTGGTGCAGCTCTTCAACCGCCAGCAGCGGTCCTTTCGCGATTTTTCCGCCATCAACCGAACGCACCTGGAAGCGTTCAAAGACAACATCATGGCGTACGCGCTTTACTATCCGGCTGTGGAACTGCTCAGCTCAGTGGCCATTGCGCTGATCATCTGGCTGGGCGGCGGCGGCGTGCTGCGCGCGACTGTTTCTCTGGGCATCCTGGTGGCGTTTATGCAGTACGCGCAGCGCTTCTTCCGGCCGATCCAGGACCTGAGCGAGAAATACAACATCCTGCAGGCCGCCATGGCGGCGAGCGAGCGCGTCTTCAAGCTGATCGACACGGCGCCGGAGATTGTCTCGCCGGCGAACCCGACGAGCGGCGATGGCGCCGGACGCATCGAGTTCCGCGACGTCTGGTTCACGTACCAACGGCTCGACGCCGAAACGGTCGCGCGCATCGGCCACGCGACCTCTGCCGAGCTCGCCGCCATGAGCGGCGTTGAGTGGGTGATGCGTGGCGTGTCTTTCGCCCTCGATCCCAGCCAGACGGCGGCCATTGTGGGCCACACCGGAGCAGGGAAGACCACGATCACCAGCCTGATGATGCGCTTCTACGACGTGCAGCACGGCCAGGTGCTGGTTGATGGCGTCAACGTGCGGGAACAGGACCTGACTGCGCTGCGGCGGCGTTTCGGCGTCGTCCTGCAGGACCCATTCCTGTTTACAGGAACGGTGGCGGACAACATCCGGCTCGGAACGGAAACGATCACCGATCAGGAGATGAGGCTCGCCGCTGAACAGGTGAACGTCGACGACTTCATCCAGACGCTGCCTGGGACCTACGGTGAGCCGATACGGGAACGTGGCGCCGGCCTGTCGACGGGGCAGAAGCAGCTCATCAATTTCGCGCGCGCCCTGGCGCACCGCCCAGGCATTCTGATTCTCGACGAGGCGACCTCGAGCGTCGATACGGAGACGGAATTCCGCGTCCGCGCCGCGCTGGAAAAGATGGTTGAGGGCCGGACATCGGTGGTCATTGCCCACCGCCTGTCCACCGTGCAGCGGGCTGACGTCATTCTGGTCATGCACCGCGGCCAATTGCGCGAGATGGGCTCTCACCAGGAACTGCTTGCCATGCATGGCATCTACTGGAAGCTGTACCAGCTCCAGTACAAGGACCAGGAGCTGGGCGAGCCGTCCAGCGGATTAACGCCAAGCGTGGCCGCCGGAATGGACTAAGCAAGGCACAGGTTCCGCGCAGGTAAGGAGGCAGACCAGCGCGGCCTGCGCTGGTTCAGGCCCGTCCCGCAAACTCGCGGGTTTCGGTCGCCACCTTCACCTTCTCGCCTTCCTTCACGAAGAGGGGTACGCGAATCTCGAGCCCTGTCTCCAGCCTGGCCACCTTGGTCACGCTGCCGCTCGATGTATCGCCCTTGATGCCGGGCTCGGTCTCGGTCACCTGCAGTTCGACGTGCAGCGGCAGTTGCAGCCCGATCGGATTGCCGTTGTACTTGTGCACCTGCAGCGCCAGGCCCTCGGTCAGAAAGTCCAGCGCCCCGCCCAGCCGCTCTTCCGGGAGCGTCAGGGTTTCGAAGCTTTCCTGATCGAGAAAGTGATAGCCCTCCCCGTCGCTGTACAGGTAAGTCGCGGGCACCAGTTCCAGATCCGGCTCCCGGAACTTCTCCCCAGCTCGAAAGGTCTTGTCGAAAACCGCATTCGTCAGCAGGTTGCGCATCTTCAGGCGCACCAAAGTCTGCCCCCCGCGCGCCGTCGGCGAATTCACCTCAGCTTCCATGCAGTACCACGGAGCACTCTCGTACTCGAACACCATCTTGCGCTTGACGTCGATCGCCTCGATCAGTGCCGCCATGCATACCTCAAAAAGTGATATCGGGATGGACTCCGTGACCGATTCTATCGTTTGCGGAATCATTGAACCCGCGCCCGGTTACCATCAGGTCAGACAAAAATGATGGGTTCCCGCAAAATCTTCCTCTCCGCCGGTGAGGCTTCCGGGGAGCACTACGGCACCCTGCTGATCGCCGCGCTGCGCGAGCTGCTGCCGGATGCGGATTGCTTCGGCCTCGGGGGACGCCGCATGGCGGCGCTTGGATTCCGGCCCGTCGTCCGCTCAGAAGACGTTGCGGTCATGGGAATCACGGAAGTCGTCCGTCACATGCCGCGGATTTATCGCGAATACCGCCGACTCCGCGCTTCGATCGCTGAGGAGAAGCCCGACGCCGCCATCCTGATCGACTTTCCGGACGTCAATCTGTCGCTGGCGAAGCATCTCAGCCGCCGGGGAGTGCCGGTGATCTACTTCGTTAGTCCGCAGCTCTGGGCCTGGAAGAAGCACCGCATCCGGAGCGTCCAGCGGTATGTCGACCGGATGCTGGTCATTTTCCCCTTCGAGGAGCGCTTCTATCACGACCACGGAGTCGAGGCCGAGTTTGTCGGCCATCCTTTGGCTGAACTCGACCCACCGGCTGTTTCCCGCGAAGATTTTGGCCGCCAGAATGGCCTGGACGCCTCAGGGACCTGGATCGGCCTGCTGCCGGGCAGCCGGGGCAAGGAAATCCGCCTCAACCTGCCGGAAATGGTGCGGGCGGCGGGTCTGCTGGGACTGGATGCCGAGTTTCTTGTGCCTCTGGCCCCCACCCTCACCGGTCCGCAACGCGACCACATCCTTAGCCTGCTAACAGAACTGCTGGCCAGCCTGCCCCAGCCCCCGCGGATTCACCTGGTGGAGGACGCACGCGCCGTCCTGCACCACGCCCGGGCCAGCGTGGTGGCCAGCGGAACGGCGACCGTGGAGGCGGCGCTGATCGGCAATCCGTTCATCGTGGTTTACCGCATTTCTCCCCTGAGTTACTCGGTCGCCAGGCGCGTCGTGAACGTGCCCCACGTGGCCATGGTGAACCTGATCGCCGGAAAACGCATCGTACCCGAACTGATCCAGGGTGACTTTACGGCGGAACATGTCGTCTCACACCTCAGGCCGCTGCTGGAGAATGAGCCCGTGCGGGCAAGAATGCAGGCGAGCCTGCGCCAGGTGGGAGATATGCTGCGATCGGAAGAGAGCTCCATCGGCCGCGTGGCCCGGATAACGGCCCAGTTGCTGCGACATTCAACGATGCTTGAAGAAAGACAGAGCCCGGTTTCATGAGGAAAGAGACAATCGCTTCGGCTGCGCGGGTTGCGCGACCGTCCAATTCCCGAATATTTGTGGTTTTGGCCATGGTTTGCGGGCTGGCTGCGGTGCTTCCGGTTGGCGCCCAATCCGTCCCGGCCAGACCGACACTCGATATCACGGCTTACACCATCGACGCGACGATCGACCCCAAAGCGCATACCCTGGACGCGACGGCGCAGGTGACGTTCACTCCTCTGGAGGACCTGCCAACCGCGGTTTTCAGCCTGCACGGCGCCCTGAATGTCGACAAGGTGACGGACGCGAGCGGCGCCCCTCTGAATGGGACGAAGGGACCGAATGCGACCCTGGTCGTGACGCCGCCGACACCGCTGGTAAAAGCGCAGCCACTCACCTGGACGTTCCACTACGCCGGACAACTCGAGGGCGGCGAGGGTGGTCCTGTGGAGGGACTGACGCTCGCCTCGGTTGGCGACCCCATCACGTATCTGCTCTACGCGGGGGCCTGGTTTCCGATGACCGGGTACACGACGGACCGGTTTACCGCCGAGATGCACATCAAAGCGCCCGAGGGCTATCGCGTGATCGGCAGCGGGAGCACCGGTGCGCCCAAAGCTGCGGGCAACGAAGATCAGGAATGGGACTTCAAGTGGGACAAGCCCGGCTTTCCGGGTACGATCATCGCCGGGAAATTCAATCCCCCTGTCTCCGTGCAGGGCGCGACCAACATTAAGGTCTATACGCTGCCCGCGCACAAAGCCGTCGCCGCCGACTACGCCGGCACCGCCCTGCGTGAATTCGCCTATTTCACCAGCACGTTTGGGATTCCCGAGTCGACGCAACTGAATGTCGTCGAGCTGCCGGACGGCTCGGTGAACAGCTTCTGGGCGCCGGAAATCGCCGCGGTGGCCGGTTCCTACATCGGCGGCAAGAATGACTTTCGACTGTTAGCCAACACGATCTCTCATCAGTGGTGGGGCAGCGAGGTGAGTCCGGCCACGATGAACGACGAGTGGATCACGAACGGCATGGCGCGGTACTCGGAGCTGATGTATCTCGAAGACGATCAGGGCCGTGGGGCTCTCGACTCCGCCATCCAGGATATTTCCGCCGGCGCGCTGGCTTACGATACGATTCCGCTGGCCAGCGCCGGCACCCTGGCCGCCTGGTCGCCGCAGTTTCAGTCGATGACATACGACAAGGGTGCGCTCGTCTACCACATGCTGCGCTGGGAGGTGGGCGACGACAGTTTCGAGAAGGTCCTGCGCGCGGTAGTTTCCGATTACAAAGACAAAGGCATCCGCACCAGCGATTTCGAAAAAGTTGCCGAAGAGCAATCGCAGCAGCAGCTCACGCCGTTCTTCAGCGAGTGGCTCAACGGGACCGGGGCGCCGACGTTTACCGATAACTATGCTGTGTATCGGCTCGGCAACAACAAAGGCTTCCGTACGATCGGGGAAATCCAGAATGACCTCGACCTCTTCAATATGCCGGTCCAGCTCCAGATCGAGACCGAAGGCAAGACCGTCGATAAACGCGTGGATGTGGTGGGCACCGACTCGCAGTACGTAGTCGATACCTTTGGCCGCCCGCGGCGGGTGGTGATTGATCCGAATAACTGGATTCTGAAGAACACGCCCGACCTCCAGGTGCGGGTGGACATTCTGAAGGGGCAGCAACTCGCCGCCCAGGGCGATAGCGGCGGCGCTCTCCAGCAGTATCAAAACGCGCTGAAGGCCAATCCGCAGAGTTCCCTCGCGAATTACCGGATCGGCGAACTGCTGTTCTCAATGCGTAACTATCAGGCTGCGGTCAACGCCTACCGCGATTGCCTGAACGGCGACGACGAGCCGCGCTGGACGGAGGTCTGGAGCCACATCGCCGTAGGAAAGATTTTCGACCTGACCGGCCAGCGGGACCGAGCCGTCCAGGAATACCGCCAGGCCCTGCAGACGAACGACAACACGGCCGGCGCGCTCAACGAGGCGCGGCACTGGATCCAGACGCCGTACAAGCGGCCCGATACCGACCAGTAGCTGATCTGAGGGCCGTTCGGGATGAAGCAGTCAGAGTCCTTTGTAGCTGCCGCCGTCCACCAGAATGGTCTGTCCTGTAATGCTGGCCGATGACTCGGAAGCGAGCCAGACCACGGTGGCCGCGACTTCCTCCGGCGTGGCCATGCGCCCGATGGGGATTTCCCGCTCCACTTCCTGCTGCACCTCCGCGAGCAGGACGTTGCGGTTCTTCGCCCGCGTCTCCAGGAGGCTGCGGGAGCGATTCGTTGCGGTGAATCCTGGGCCGACGTTGTTGACTGTGATCCCGTCGTGTCCGAACTGGCCGGCCAACGATCGCACCAGACCCATCGCACCGGCCCGAATCGTATTCGACAAAACCAGCTCCGGCACTGGCTGCTTCACGGTGTAGGACGTGAGGGTAATAATGCGTCCCCAGCGGCGCTGCTGCATGCATGGGATGACCGCCTGGCAAAAGCTGATCGTGCTGCGCAGGTTCAGTTGCCATGCGCGTTCCCACTCCTCCATGGTGGTTGCGAGGAACGGCTTCGCAGGGGGGCCTCCCGCATTGGGAACGCAGACGTCGATGCGCCGGAAGTGCGTATGAGCGGCCTCGACAAAGTCACGCACGGCAGCGTCATCGGCCACATCGAACCCGCGACAGAAGGCCTCCCCGCCGAAGCGGCTGCGTATTTCGCTGGCGACAGTTGCGAGAACATCTTCGCGGCGGGCGCAGAGCGCGACGTGCGCGCCCTCTGCGGCAAACGCCAGAGCGATGGAGCGGCCAATCCCCTGGCTGGACCCCGCCACCATCGCTACGCGGTCTTTCAGTCCGGTTTCCATGGGCCCTATGATAGTCGAGATGTTCCGGCGCCCTGCGGAACGAGGAGGCCTCATTGCCCGAACGGAACGAGCTGCAGTACACCAGCTTCAATACCATGCCTGTTGAACAACTGAACCCGCTCATCGATCGCCAGATGGTCTGGGGTGAGCGCGGGATGCTGGCCCGCATCATCCTGCGGAAAGGGGCCATCGTTCCGCGGCACAGCCACGAAAACGAGCAGATCACCTATGTGCTGGACGGGGCTTTGCGCTTCACGCTCGGCGACGGGCGTGTGATCACGGTGGGGTCCGGCGAGGTGCTGGTGATCCCCTCGAATATGCCGCATCAGGCCGAAGCGCTCGAGGACACGATCGACCTCGATGTTTTTAGCCCGCCGCGCGCAGACTGGATTGCCGGCGCGGACGCTTACCTGCGAAAGTGACGCCGCCGGAATCGACGGCTCAACGCCCCGCAGTGAGACGCACTCGGCCGGCGTTCCGGCAGGCTCAAGCCATACGAAGGGCGACTCCGCTCCGCTGGGGGGAGAAGGGTACCCGTTGAGCAGGCTTCCACCGGGCGCAAAGAGCCTGTGGCCCCGGCTTGCGTTGGGGAATTGGCTGAATCAATCTGCGGGTGCTGTTTCGGGGCGCGGAATCGCCGTACCTGTTTCCTGGTGAGCGGCGGTGGCCGCGTTCCCGTTACTTTTTCGCCGCCTGCGCCGCCTTCTGCTTGGCCCAGCGCCGCTTCTGAGCTGCGGCGATGCGGGCGCGAGCTTCGGCGCTCAGAACCCGCTTCTTGCGGGGACGGTTGCCAAAGGACGGAGTAGCGATCCGGGAGCCGCCGGTGCTCTGCAGCAGGGAACGCACCTTTTCCAGACGGCTGATTTCTTCATCGACTGCAGCAATAAGTTCTTCGCGGGTCATTGTTCTCTCTTATGTGTGTTGGCACTTAGTTTCGGGGAACGGATGGAACTTTACCACCATAGCAAACCGGAGCGGATTGTTACAAAACAATTTCTTTTTGACCGCATGACCATCCGTATAAGGATGGCAGGTTTACCAGGATTTTGCCCGGTTCCCTCCGGGCTTTAAGAAGGAGAAGCTGGATTGCCCTGCATCATGCGTCCGTGGGCACTTCTTCCCTCTGCTGAGCCGCATTGCCCTCTGGGCCCGGCTGCGGAACCTCCTGCGCCGTTCCAGGCAGGCGAGAGTTCGCTGTGCTTCTGCCTTTTCTTCTCCATTGTCAATCGAACTGGGAAAGTACAATGTTCGTCTTGCCGCGGATTGCGTAGAACGCGAAGCTGCATGCCGTTTGAGGTTCCTGATTTCCAACGTAGAGCTAGGTGAAGGCCTTGCACTTTCCTGCCGCCATGGTGTCGATCAGGATGAGTTCGATTCCGTGTGCGATCACCTGATCGTAGAAGACAGACCTGAAAACGAGGTAGTTGGCACCTACAGGTTGCAGGCTGGAATTACAGCCGCGCAACACCTGGGCTATTCCAGCGAACGGGAATTTGCCTTTTCACCCTGGAAAGTCTGCGCAGCCAGGTGCTGGAGCTGGGCCGCGCGGCGATCGCGCGGGAACATCGTACGAGTGAGGTCCTGATGCCGCTGTGGCACGGCATCGCGCAGTATGCCCGGACATCGGGCCTGCGCTATCTGGTCGGGCGCTCCTCGTTCAACACCCGCGATCCGGAAAATGGCTGGTCCATCTACCAGCAGCTTATGGGATTTCTGGCGGTCCCGTCATCCTTCACCCGGCCCAGTCCCGGCTTCGAGCTCCCTGAGGCCTCTTGTGAAAGCGCCGTCGAAATCAAGGTGCGAGGCTGCTGAGGACGTATATTGCGGTGGGAGCCAGAGCCTGCAGCGCACCGGCATTTCCGCGGAGATCGAGTTTTATCCCGAGCGCGAGGCGTGGCTCGACTCGAAAGCTGCTGCCTCGGATGGCGCGAGCAAGTGGAGGCGATGCGGCTGCGGATGATACGGGTTGCCGCCGAACAGGGTTAGCCGGATGAGGCGCCGGCCCCGGTGTGGGCGCGCATCTATTCGCTCACCTTTTCTTTAGCGGCCAGGTCCTCCAGTTGTTTGCGCCAGTCCAGGGATTCGACGAAAATCCTTGAATCGCGCCAGTGTTCGCGCACCAGCACGTGCAGCTCCAGATAGACACGCGTCCCCAGCATGGCTTCGATTGCCTTGCGAGCTCCGGCTCCGATGTCGCGAAGCTTATTGCCCCCTTTGCCGATGAGAATGGCTTTCTGTCCGGGCCGCTCGCAGTAAATGGCCGCCGCAATCCGGGTCACCGGGGCCTGGCCGTCGGAGCGGCGCGCTTTGGGCGGCTCCGTTGCTGGTTCTTCGAAGCGCTCCACGACCACCGCTGACGCGTAAGGGACTTCTTCACCGGTTTCCATCAGTATGCGTTCGCGGATCAGTTCCGCCACCAGGAATCGCTCCGGCTGGTCAGTGAACTGGTCCTTCGGAAACCACCGCTGGCCCTCGGGCAGGTACTCCGCAATCTTGTGCAGCAGAAGCTTCAGTCCGTCGCCCTTTTTTGCGGAGACCGGAATCACCTCCGCAAAGGAGTGCAGCTGGCTCAGTCCTTCGATGAGCGGCAGCAGCCGGTCTTTCGCGATCAGATCGATTTTCGTGATCACCAGGAAGACCGGACAGTCGAGCTTGCGAATCATCTCGAATGCGAGCGCTTCCTCGCTGGCGCGATCGAGCTTCGGCGCGCCGGCTGCTTCTCGCGCCTGCCGCCGCACGGCGTCGATGGTCAGCAGCACCACGTCCCGCGTCTCAAGCGCCTGCGTTACCTCGTGCAGCATGCTGCGATCCAGTTGGGATCCACCCTGATGGACGCCCGGCGTATCGACGAAAACAATCTGCGCCTGGGGATGAACACCCTTTCGCTCCGGCACCTCTACCATGCCGTGGATGCGCGTGCGCGTGGTCTGCGGCTTGCCGGTGACGATCGCCACCTTCTCGCCGATGAGCGCGTTCACCAGAGTGGATTTCCCCGCGTTGGGACGTCCGATCACCGAGACGAAACCGGAGCGCATCTTCATAGCTGCTTCTGATTATCCGCTTCCGGGAGGCGAGAGATGCGGAGGCGATTCACCCGCCGATCGGTCGACGCCACGATTTCGAAGCGCAGCCCGAATCCCTCCACCACTTCCCCGGCTTGCGGAATGCGGCCCGCAGCCTCGCTGACGAGTCCGCCGGCGGTAGTGGCTTCCACGTCTTCGGGGAGGTCCACGCCGCCGAGTATCTCGTCGAGGCGCGCGATTTCGAGGTTTCCCGGAACCAGCCAGGTCCCTCCCGCTTCCTTCACCACCGGCAGGCTGTCTTCGCTCTCATGCTCGTCGCTGATCGCGCCGACCAGTTCTTCCAGCAGGTCTTCGATCGTGACCAGCCCCGCCACGCCGCCATACTCGTCGATCACGACGCGCATATGCTGCTTTTCCCTCTGCATCTCGCGGAGTAATTCGTTCACCTTCCGGGGCTCCGGGACAAAGGCGACCGGGCGCTGGATACTGGCCACGGTTTTCGTATGCGCATCGGCGTCGGTAATTTGCAGGAGATCGTGAGCGAAAGCGATGCCGGTCACGTTATCGAGCGAGCCGGCATAGACGGGCACGCGCGAATAGGCATTAGCGCGAATCGCTTCGAGGAATTGCTCCAGCGTCATGGTTCCCGGCACGGCGAAGATCGCCGGCCGCGGCGTCATGACCTCGCGCACGACCTTGTCGCCAAACTCGACTGCCGACCGCACCAGCTCGCGATCGCTTTCCTCGAGAATGCCCTCTTCCTGGCCAGCTTCGATCAGCGCTTCCACGGCTTCTGAAGCCGCGCTTTCGCCGTTCTCCCTCGCCGGCGGTTCCGCCAGCGCCGCAATCGACAACAGGAATTGCAGGAACAGCGTGATGGGCAGGACCAGCCACAGCGCCACCTGCAGCAGCCAGCGCCAGCGGATGATCCATGCGCCCCGCGTGCGCGTGAAAAACGCGAAGGGCAGCAGCCGGTTGAAGATCACGACCAGGAGCACGATTCCCAACACGACCTGCGCGATCTCCGGTACAGCCGGCCGGTCGCCTGGCCGGTTATGCGCGAAGAGCAGCATCCCGAAGATCAGCGTCAGGAAGGCCAGCGAGAGGTGCATCAGGATGGCCGCAGAGAGCGAGATACGGTCGCGGTTCATATGCAACCGCGGTTCGACGCGCTGTTCCCAGATGTCGATGTTCTCCTGAAACTCGCGCGCGAGGAACTTTCCCATCTCTGAATACAAACGGTCGATGTAGGAGGCCATGGTGAGCACCACCAGCAGCACGACAATCAGGATGGCGGAGGCCAGGGTCATCGGCGGCTGCTCCTGTGCGCGATCGGTATGGCGGACCTGGGCTGACTGGTCCGGCTGCTGCGCTCGATGAGCCCCGCGCTCAGCCCGAACCGCCGGCGCAGCGCCGCCTCTTTGCGCGCCATCTGCCCGCTGTCGTTCTCATGATCGTATCCGGCCAGGTGCAGAACTCCATGCAGCAGCAGCACCTGCAACTCGACGAACAGCGCATGACCGCAGTCCGCAGCCTGCCGTCGCGCGGTCTCGACCGAGATGGCCAGATCGCCCGCCGAAATCGGCTGTGCGGGCGCGGCTGCCGAAGCCGGAAACGAGAGCACGTCCGTCGCCTTGTTTTTGTGACGAAATGTCCGATTCAGCCGGCGAATTTCGGCGTCCGTGGTGAGCAGAACGGAGACGTCGCCCTGAAGCCTCACCGCCTCTGAGGCCTGCGCGAGAAAGGCAGCGAGCGCCCGCCGCTGCAGGGTGCGGCCAAATATCGCTTGTATCGCCGGCTCGGTCAGGATCATGGTCGGGTGCGTGCGGCGCGTGGGAGCGTTCCGCCGGCGCACATAAACTGCCCAACAGGGCGATTGTATCGAAATCGGTCGATGCAACGCACTCCGCGGATGTTGGGTGTCTTCCTGCGCTGCGTCCTACAATCATGGCGATGCGTGTTACGCTCGATTCTTTGTGCTTTCGGCTCGCTGTGTCCGATGATGCACCCCGGCTCACGGAGCTGATTGCGGCGTCGGTGCGGGGGCTGCAGACGCAAGACTACTCGCCCACCCAAATTGAAGGGGCACTCGGCACCTGGCTCGGCCTTGACACGCAGCTCATCGCCGATGGAACGTATTTCGCCGCCGAGCTGATCGAGGATCCGGCAAAGGTGGTCGCCTGCGGCGGCTGGTCGCGGCGGCATACACCTTACGGCAGCGATCATCGTCCAGGCCGCAACGACGCGGCGCTCGATCCACGGACCGATGCAGCGAAGATTCGCGCCTTTTTCGTCCATCCCGATTACGCGCGGCGGGGGATTGGAAGCCGGATCCTGGAGTACTGCGAAGAGGCCGCCCGCGCCGAGGGGTTCACACGGTTCGAAATGGGGGCGACGCTGACGGGCGTCCCACTTTACCGGCGCCACGGCTACATCGAGCAGGAGCGCATCGACCTGCCGCTTGCCAATGCGGAAATTCTGCCCATTGTCCGCATGACGAAGAGCGATTAGGACCTTCAGCGGCGCGCTCTCTGGAATTGCCTGCTCCCGTTTGCGGATTTCCTGGCTTGTTTTTTGGCGGCCCTGGCCCGCCGCCGAATCTCCTCCGGCGCGTACATTGTCTTGCGGCAATCTTTTGCGCCGCAATTGCAGCGCGCCTCGTCGTCGTCGCCGTCATACAGGTTGTAGTCGTAGGTCAGTTCCTCGCCGGCTGGGATATGACGGAGTGCAATGATCCATACTTTCCCATCGATTTCTTCGGTTTCGCAATTGGGATCGCAGGAGTGGTTAATGAACATGGCGGTGCCGTGTCCATCGATGACCACCGATCCGTCCCCAACACCAAACAGATAGGTCGTCGGCGAGGTCGCGTACTTCTCGTCGGCCTCCTCCTTGGAGATGCGAGGCCCGGTGTACTCCACGATGTGGGTGCCCTTGCGAACCGGCGATGTGGTGTAGCAGCCTGCGGCGTGGATCGCCGACGAGCGAATGATCAGTCCCATAACAACTGCAGAATACAGGGGGACAGGTGTCGGGTGGTCCTGGGATTCATGGAGCGCCCGCCTGTCCGGGCGCCGGGTTCGGAGATGGCTCCGTCTTCCGCACGTAGATGCGGTAGCCCGTGGGAGGATAGGCGCGGCTCTCTCGCTTCACCCGGTGCTGCGGCATTCGTTCCGCGGAGAGCGTGTAATGGTCGCGCAGGTACGCCGCAAACTGCGGCCAGCGATCGACCTTGGCATATCCGCCGGATTCGGAGGGAAAATCCTGCTGCATGACGATGAAGAGCTTCGGAGGATTTGCCTGGATGGCCGCCCGGAACCGCTGCCGCATTTCGTCGGTCACCGATGTCTGCTGGGGCGCCCAGAAGTAGAAATCGACCAGAAAACCGGTGCTCTCGGCCAGATGCAGCCGGTAGAGCGCGTTGATGCAGCCGGAAAAGGTGTCGAGGCACTGCACATGCCCCGAAAGGCTCGCACCCCCCAGCGCGTCCAGATCGCTGTGCAGCATCGAGAACATCTCATCGTGCTGCCAGTCGTAGGTGTTGATCTTCCAGGTGGAAACCGGCGCGATGATCAGCGCTCCCGCCGCCAATCCGACCGCTCCGCAACTGCGCAGCACGCCCGTCCAGCGCGACCTTCCTCTCTCTTCGAGTACTGGAGGCAAGCTTCCGCCGAGGGCCTCGCTGAAGTCCATCTCCATGACCAGGAGCAGGAATCCGAGCAGCGGATAGCGATGGTAGGGAAAGCCCTTCCCCTGGCTGACGTAGGAGAACAAGCCCAGCGCCAGGCAGAGCCAGAGCGCAAGCCGCTCCCAATCGAACGCTCGCTGCGCGCCGCCGGGCCGAAGCTTTCGCATAACCAGCAGCGCCAGCCAAAGCAGCACCAGCGGCATGAGCGGCGACGCGCAGTGCATGAGCAGATAGCTCAGAGGCCGGTTGGCCAGTTTCGCGTAATAGGGCCACATGCCGTAGATGGCGTCCAGGAAGTACGGCATGGCTCGCTCGCGAACCAGGAAAATGGCCGAGGCCGCCAGGGGGATCGCCAGGCCGATTATGCCCCACGCGATCCAGGCTCCCCAGGCGCGGCCGTGGCGCCTGACCGCCATGGCTACCAATACCAGCAGCAGGACGAGCGGGGCCGCAGTCGGTTTGATGGTCGCGGCCAGCCCGGTGCAGAATCCGAACAGAAGCAACCATGCAGACTGGCCGCGCCTGACCGCGTGGAACGCGGAGGCACAGGCCAGCAGCATTAGAACCGCGATGATGAGATCGCGCTGCGCGGTCTGCGGAATCCCGTCGCGCCCGTGGAGCAGCGCCAGCAGAGCGGCGGCGCAGAATCCGGCGAAGCGGTCGCGCGGCCAGGCAATCCACAGCATCGCCGCTCCGGCCAACGTGGTGAGTGTCAGATCGAAGAGGCGGAGGCCAACTGCACCTCCTCCGAAGGTGTGCACCACGACCCAATCGAGCAGGTAGGTGCCGGGCATCTGCGCATCCACGATGTCGCGATACGGGGCCATGCCATGCTGCATCAGCAGCACCAGGTAATGCACCATGGATGCGTCGCCGATGAGCGGCCAGTGGCGCGAGAAAACGATAGAGAGGATGCAGCAAATCGCGAGCGCCCCGGCCAGAACCGCGCGGAACACCAGGGCAGGATGGCGCACCCACGTCTGCTTTTTAACGGCTGAGGGGCTCATCGGGGCGAACGGGCGACCCCGTTTGTGAGTTTCGCATCGGCGGCCAGCCGTTGCTGTGCCGCGATGGCTGCCAGCGCGGGATTCGACGCAATTCTCGGATGATTCAGCATAAGAAATCCGGCAATTCGCAGCGGGCGAAGCGAGCCGGCACTCCGGGCCGGCAGATTCCATCAATCTAAATGATTGCCCGCAGCCGATCCGCGTGATTCTCCCCGGCCGTTCCCCGCGTCTAAACTGGGTAAGGATGCGCTTCTCCTGCAAATTGGCGTTTGCCGTTGCTTTTCTGGTGGCCCTGCCCCTGTTCGCCCAGCAACAACAAGATTCCACGCCTCCGCCGCAACAGAACGCGCCCCCATCGAAGGACGCCTCGGCGAAGAAACCGGCGAAGACGCCAAGCCAGCCACAGAAGAAACCGTCGGAAGCGGACCAGAATCCCTTTCCTGAGACGCAGTCGGAAGCGGCGGCTCATCAGGCTGCGCAGCAGGGTGATCAATCCGCGCCGTCGGCGCCTGCGCCGCAGTCCGCAGAGTCTCCGTCTTCCAGCCAACAGGGCAACAAACCGTCGGAAGCCGACCAGAATCCCTTTCCCGCAACGCAGTCGCAGAAAGCAGCCGGCGGGGATCAGCCGCAAAGTCCCGGTCAGCGAAATCCAAAAGACCAGGCGCCGTCCTCCCCTTCATCCGGAGCGCCGGGGCAAGATGACAGCTCGAGTAAGCTGCCGGGATTTACTCCGCCGCCGGATCTCGACAGCAGCAAAGCCGATGAGGGTGACGGCACGACAGCCGATCCCGCATTGGCGCGCAAGGATACGCAGGTCGGCAGATTTTATTTGCAATCAGGCGATTACAAGGGAGCCTACGACCGATTTGCCGAAGCCGTTCGCGTTGACCCGGGCAGCGCGGATGCTGTTTTCGGGCTCGCTGACGCGGCGCGGCATCTGAATCGTCGCGGCGAAGCCATCCGCAATTATCAGCTCTATCTTGCCGCGCTTCCCGACGGGCCGCATGCCAAAGACGTTCGAAAGGCTCTCAGGGATATGGGCGTCAGTCCCAACTCCTGATGCATTGAGACGTCCGATTACACCAGCAGCGATCTTCCTATCTCCACCAGGTAAATCGCGGCGGTGGGAACCAGAATGAGGTTCCAAAGGACGCTTACCACCGCATGCCGATGCCGCGTCTCCCGCAGCCACACATCGGCGCGAGCCGCCTCCCGCAAACCCCAGCGCAGGAGCCGATCGGCGATGAGAAATGCGAGGACGTAAAACACCAACTCCCAAAGCAGCGAGTGCAAGCGATGCCCGGCGTGCAAGCCGACCAGGCCCAGCGATACCTGCCACGCGCCAACCGCGCCCACCCGGCTGGCAAGTTGATGCCACTGGCTGCCCCTGCACGCAGCCCAAACCACGACGATGCACAACAGGACGCGCCACAACGTGATCAGGAGTTCGACAAGAGAAAGTTGTCCTCGCTGCAACAATCCCGGGCGAAGCAGGAGGAATGCGCGCACAGCGGCCGGAACCGCCGCGCACAACAACAGGACGAACCAATGCTGTGTCAGGGTTCTTCCGGTCTGCGCCCAGAACACTTCTGTGTGCCGCCAGGCCAGCGCCAGCGGCGAAACCGGATGAACCGCCGCGGCGGCCAAAAGGACCAGCGCGCTGCGGCAGTTCGCCATGGGGTGGATCATTTGCCCCTATGGTAGCGCGGCTATCCTCATCGTGCCGCCCTGACACAGCCCACACCGAAGATATCTCAGCGAGATAACTCTGTTTGTGTTCAGTGCGGGCTGCGTCTGATATCCTGCGCCGGCCCGGCGGCGATTAGTACTTCGATTTGACGGCATAGGTCAGGCCCATGGTGAACTGAAACGAATTCCGCCTGGTCGGCGGCGCGGTCGCCGGCGGATCGTTCAGATAGCTGTCCATGGTGCCAACGGAGAAGCTGAAGTTCTTGTAGGCGGGAAGCGCGAAGGTATCGGTTTCGTTCGCCGAATAGGCGCGCGGAACGTTCCAGGCGGGCACATAGGCCAGCGTCTGGGTCCACGTGACCAGCTTCAGCTTCTGTATATAACCGGCCGAGAAGGTCGAGCCGATCAGGTTCTGATTGGTCGACCCTGAACCGGCGATAAAATCCTGTTTCTCGTATTGAACGGTCGCCTTCAGGTCCGCTTCCTGACTCGGAGTCTTCAAAACCGTCCAGCCCATGCCGCCGCCATACACCTGCTGGAGGTTCAAATCCTGGCTGTAATTGTGATCGAGCGCGGTCTGGGCCAGTGCGTAGAATTGCGGCGCCACGTACTCGTCGCGTTCGGCGTCGAAATGCACGATGGAAGACTTCGTTGAAGACGCCGGCACGATGACGCCGCCGCTCGAGTATGCGGGTTGCGTGATTTTTCCGAAAGATCCGCTGAAGTCCGTGGACGTGCGGTTGCGCGTGTCGAGCCAGGAGACCGTCGGCACTTCACGCATCAGTGCCAGACTGGCGGAAACGGCATACTGGTCCTGGGTCGCGGTCACCAGGTTGGCGCCAGCGGTTGCCGATCCGTTCCAGCCGGCAAAGAATCCTGGCTCGTGATTGATCTGCGCGTCGAGCGTCACCTGGTCGACGATGTACTCCGCATTCTTCACCGGAATCGGCTGCGGGGTGGCCTGTTGATTGGTCGCGTGCAGCGTGATCGAAGAGTCTGTCGCATCGAGTGTGCCCGTTGGCAGTTGCCTGGCTGCCTGTTTGCCGCGAGATTTCATCGTGCTCTCCAGCACGGCGACGTTTTCGCTCACATGCAGTTCTTTGATCTTGGCCCAGGCAATGTTCAGGTCGCCCAGCGCGTCGCTGTGGAAGGTGACTGTGCCGCTCATTTCTTTCACGAACTTGCCGTGCAGCGCGTCGCCGTTCGCCAGCACCAGCACATCGGGCTCCGGGGCAGGCGGTTTCGTGTCCTGGGCCGCTGAGGAAAGGCACATCATGGCGAGTGGAACCAACACATATGCACCAAAACGAAGACGCAGGGAAAGCTTCATGGGAATCGGTCCTTTCTGTTCCTGGGGCCCGGGAATGAAGGGTACGGTTATCGTTCTTGCGATGCGTCTCTCGCCGCGCGGCGTTGCAGCCGCTGGACGCGCCGCCTGTTTTTCCCGACAATACAATTATGCCGCTCAGCCGCGAGCAAGCCCTCGATTATTTCCGCTCCGACGATCTGATCGGCCTCGGGATGGAAGCAGACGCCGTGCGCAGACGGCTGCATCCTGAGGGCGTCGTTACCTATATCATCGATCGCAATATCAACTACACCAATTTCTGCACCGAATATTGCACATTCTGCGCTTTCTATCGGCCGCTCAAGGGCAAGCAGGCCGCCGAAGGCTACATTCTCGATTTCGAGACCATCTACGCCAAGATCGCCGAGACGCTGGAGATGGGCGGGACCGGCGTGCTGATGCAGGGCGGTCTGCATCCCGACCTGAAGATCGACTGGTTCGAGCGGCTGCTGCGCGGCATCAAGGAGCGCTTTCCGCAGATCTGGCTGCACTGCTTCTCCGCCTCGGAAATTCTGGCCATCGCCGAATACAGCGATCTCTCGGTGCGCGACACGATTGCGCGCCTCCGCGATGCCGGCCTCGATTCGATCCCGGGCGGCGGCGCGGAAATCCTCGACGACGAAGTCCGGCATCGGATCGCGCGCCTCAAGTGCCGCACCGGCGACTGGGTGCTGGTGCATCGCACCGCACATCAGCTGGGCATGCGTACCACGGCCACCATGATGTTCGGCGTCGGTGAAACCTTCGACCAGCGCGTGCATCACTTCCAGGTGATTCGCAACCTCCAGGAAGAAACCGGCGGATTCACCGCCTTTATTCCCTGGAGCTTTCAGCCGAAGCACACTGCGCTGGGCGGCCGCGGTTGGGACGAAGCGACCGCGGTCGAGTATCTCAAGGTTCTCGCCATCTCGCGCCTGTATCTCGACAACATCGAGAATGTGCAGTCCAGCTGGGTCACGCAGGGCCTGAAAGTGCTGCAGCTCGGATTGCGCTTCGGCGGCAACGATGTCGGTTCAGTCATGCTCGAGGAAAACGTCGTCAAAGCAGCGGGAACGTCGAATTGCACCACGGAAGAGGAACTTCGCCGCGTCATCCGCGACGCCGGATTCCAGCCGCGGCAGCGCGACACGCTCTATCGCACGATGTTCCTGAGCTAGCAGCGCAGCGCTACTCCGCCGTCCCGCCGCTCCCCACCAGATCAATCTCGCCCGTGGTGACGTGCGCGAAGAGCCGATACTCGCCCTGTTCGGTCTTGCGCCGGAAGCTGCGGAAGAAGCCGCCCTTGTCAACGTGATACGCCGCGGCGTTGACTTCGCCGATGTCGACGGATGCGTCGATACGCCGGTAATCCCAGTCGCGCGATGAGGCGACGGTGATCTGTCCGGCATAGAGCGCGATGGCCTTGTCGCCGGTCACGTCGTCGACGTCCACCTGGCCCGCGCCCATCTGCACGCGGAGATTCGTCTTACGCGGGACCTCTACGCGAATCTTCAGGCTTCCATGGCGCATCATCGGCCCGTCAATGGTCAGCGTCCCGCTGGACGTCCCTCCGGAGAACCGTATGCGCACGTCGCGCGCATGGTCCTCATCGTCGGCGCTGCAGGACACGTGAAGAATCTCCTTGTCCGTCCCAACGATCTCCAGCCCGGCGGGCATGGCGTGGATCATCAGGTCCGCATGGGATTGCAGGGGGACATTCAGGATCTCGCCGCAGGCGGATTGCGTTTGCCCGCATGCGGCCATGCTGCAGGCCACCAGGGCCGCGCCTGCTGCGGCGTACAAAGTTTTCATGTTCCTTGCTACGGGCGGACCGGAGGAGAAGTTCCCGGCGTTCTGTGGGAACCGACTTCCCGGGCGTCCTCGATCGGCGGCCAGCGATCCCGATCCCAGGGGGTTTTACTGGCGGCCAGACAACGGCATACGGCCGATTTAACTCTTATTCACGTTGCGGGCGCGGTGCATTGACCGTGCCGGCTGCAAGCGCCAACCATGAAGAACACGAAATCTCTCTCCTCGCCCACACGCCTCAAGCCGATCGATAAAGAGGACGGTCTCCTGCAGGTCATCGTGGAGACTCCCGCCGGCAGCCGCAACAAGTTTGCCTACGATCCCGAGCAGGGCATCTTTGCGCTCAAGAAAGTTCTTCCCGCCGGGATGACGTTTCCTTACGATTTCGGCTTTTTGCCGCGCACGATCGCCGGCGATGGCGATCCGATCGACGTGCTTCTGCTCATGGACGAGCCCGTGTACCCGGGCATCGCCGTCCGCGCCCGGCTCATTGGCGTGATCGAGGGCGAGCAAATCGAGGGCAAGCAGAAAACCAGGAACGATCGGCTGGTTGCCGTCGCGGATGCCAATCATCAGTATGCGAACGTCAGGAAGCTGAACGACCTCCCCAAACAGTGGATCAAAGAACTGGAAACGTTCTTCGTCAACTATCACGGCCTGGAGGGCAAGGAGTACCGCCTGCTCGGGTGTAAGGGTGCGGAGACCGCGATGCGACTGATCCAGCAGGCGCGGAAGGCCGCCTGAGGCGGCGCGGGAACGGGTGACATGGAGTGGGTGATTCGCTTTCTCGCCGGTGGAGTGGTCGTTAGCTTCTTCGCGATGCTCGGTGATGTGCTGCGGCCGAAGAGCTTCGCCGGCCTTTTCGGTGCCGCCCCCTCGGTCGCTTTGGCCACCGTTACCCTTACGATTCACAAGGACGGGAAGGTCTATACAGCCGAAGAAGCGGCTTCGATGCTGCTGGCTTCCGTCGCTTTTCTTGTCTATGCCGCAGCGGCGAGTTTCGTCTTGCGGCGCCGGAACCTGAGCGCCATGGCGACGACGGTCGCGCTGATGCCGGTATGGCTGGGTGTTTCCCTGGGCCTCTGGGCAGCACTTGCGGGGAAATTCTGGTGGTAGAAGTCAAGCTGGCCGCTTTGCGGCAGACACGGCCGCGCGAATACCTGATGCGCTTCCTGTTTGGCGGAGCGGCGACCGTTCTGGCCGGCTTGATCGCTAAAAAATTTGGCCCAGGCATCGGCGGCCTTTTTCTGGCGTTCCCCGCCATTTTTCCTGCCAGCGCGACGCTGATCGAGGCACACGAGAAGCAGCGCAAGAACAAAATCGGCCATGACGGAACGGCGCGCGGCCGCATGGCCGCCAGCATCGATGCGGCCGGCGCAGCGATGGGCACGATTGGCCTGTGCGGATTTGCCATCGTTCTCGTATATCTGCTGCCGCGTCACAACGCCGCGCTGGTGATCGGGGCAGCTACCGTTGTTTGGGCACTGCTCTCGGTCGCCTTCTGGGAACTGCGCAAGAATCGCATCTTCGGCCTGCGCGCTTGCCTGCGGGTCAGCCTGAGCGTCTTGAGCCGGCTCGGCTCAGGCGGGAGCGATCACGCCGCTGCGAGGAAACCGTAAGATCCGAACCAGCGCTTAAGAGCGAGCGACGGTCATTCTGCCGGCCACGGCCACATAGAGCCCCGCGGCCACTATGATCGCGCCGCCTGCCGCCATCCACGCAGTGGGCTGGTCGTGCCACACCAGCCAGGCCACCAGAGCGCCCACCGGGAGCTGCGTGTAGTGGTACTGCGAGACGGTGGCTGCCGGGGCATGCTTCACTGCCTGGAAGAAGCACCAACTGCCCAGCGCACAGAAGAAGCCCATGGCGCAGAGGGCGCCGGTGACTTTTGCGTTCATCGGGGCGAATCGCCACAGCATCATGCCAAATCCCACGACCGCCATCAACACGCCGGAAACAAAGGTCAGGCTCTCCGGCGATTCGGTCTGCGTGAGCCGGCGCGACATCACGATGCTCAGCGAGAAGCAGAAGACGCAGACCGCGCAGGCCGCGTAGCCGATCCAGTCGCCCTGGCGCGCGTGGCCGAAGGGATCGACGGCGATGACGACGCCGGCGAAGCCGCAGACGACGGCAGCCGCTTTGCGTGCCTCGAGACGCTCGCCGAGGAGCCAGGCGGATTCGAGCGTGACGGCCAGCGGCGCGAGGAAGATGAGGATGTAGAAGAGCGGCAGAGTCAGGTGGCGTAGCGCGATGACCACGCCGAAGTTGTTGCCGAGATCGAGCAGGGCGCGCAGCAACTGACGCGGCACGTCGCGAGGGAGCAGGTTGCGAGCGGTTCCGCGCGCGAGGCCATGCAGGAGGAGGAAGCCGGCCATCCACAGGCCGAGGAAGGCGATCACCTCCCACGGGGGCAGGCCCGTTTGGCCGACCAGCTTGATGGTGGCGTCGGTGAACACCCACAGCGTGAAGGCAGCGAGGGCGAGGCCGATGGCTTCCAGCTCAGAGACAGACTTAGTCATCGATCAGAGTGGCCGCAACGAATCGGCTGCGAGCTACTCTCCTTTGCCAATCACCACGATCTGGAACGAGTGCGGAATCATCGGCGGCCGGGGCCTGCGCATCCATGCAGGCGCGTTCGCCGGCAGGTTGGCTGGAGGCGCGGTGGGCGTGGCGCCAAACTCAGAAGTAATGGTGTAGAGATTGCCGGTTTTCGGGTCAAGCGTGTGGGTCCTGGCGCCGATCGGCGTCGGCACCGTTTCCTCCACACGGAAGCTCGTGGGCGAATCCTCTTTGACGATCGTCATGGTTCCATCGCCCTGGGAACTGGCCGCTTCCATGGTTGAGGGATTGAAGGTAACGCCGTCGCAGCCTTCGCCGGTAGGCACGTCGGTGATGATGTGCCCGTCGGCTGCGGACAGAATCACCATGTTGTTCTTCTCGCGGCATGCAGCAAAGAGGATTCCGTTTTGAGCATCGAGCGCCAATCCGGCGCATCCCGCGCCTCGCGATGAGAGGTCGTATTTGCCGACCATCTTCATGGTGCCGGCGTCGATGATGGCGATGGCCGCTTTGTCCTCGATGTCGACATAAATCCTGCCGTGTCCATCCGCCGCTGCCTGTTCCGGCGCACCGCCGATATCGATGGTTCCCAGGATGCTGCCGTCCTTATCGTCAAGCACGGTGATGTTCGGCGCCGTGTGACTGAGGACGTAGAAGTGGTGATTGTATGTGTCGTTCAGGTAGCCGTCGGGGTGGCCGCCGGTATCGATCTTTTTGATCACGGCGAAGGACTTCGCATCGAACATGGTCACTGGATTCGAGGTGGCGAAGCCGTGGCCCGTCTCTGTGTCCACCGCGCCGCCGTGTGCGTTGATGTTGGGAATATCGCCCACCTGCTCCAGCGTGTCGAGGTTGTAGACGCCGATATGTCCGGCCGGGCCGGAACGGGCGACAAACAAATGACGGCCGTCCGGATCCGCAGTGATATAGTCCCAGCCGCCGTCGCCGCCGGTCAGTTGAATCCTGATCACCTGGTAGGGACCGCTCTCCTGCGCGCGAGCCGCTCCTCCCAGGAGCGATGCAGTCATCCAGCCTGCTGCCAGAACCAATCCAATTCTCACGATCCATTCCCTCCGAAGACGTTCGCCGCCCCCTTGCGACCCCTGAGATCCTGGCTTCCCTGAATCGAGCGCGAATGAAGACGCATTGAGCATACACACAATGGCTTGAGCCGGGTTGCGCGAGGCTCCGTGGGATGCCGAGTTCGCGTCAGTCCCTCTAGGCCAAAATCGGGACACCGGCGAATTCGCTTTGGATTTTGGCCTTCCACTCGCGGGGGCCGGTTTCGTGGACGGAAGTGCCCTGGGCGTCGACGGCGACGGTGACCGGCATGTCCTCGACTTCGAACTCGTAGATTGCCTCCATGCCGAGATCTTCGAAGCCGACGACACGCGCCGCGCGGATCGCTTTGGAGACGAGATAGGCTGCGCCGCCGACGGCCATGAGATAGACGGCCCGGTTGTCGCGGATGGCCTCGATGGCCGCGGGACCGCGCTCGGCTTTGCCAACCATGCCAAGGAGGCCCGTGTGCTCGAGCATCTGCCGCGTGAATTTGTCCATGCGCGTGGCCGTCGTCGGACCGGCCGGACCCATCACCTCTTCCCGTACCGGATCGACGGGGCCGACGTAGTAGATGAAGCGGTTGGTGAAGTCGACCGGGAGCTTTTCGCCGCGGTTCAGCATGTCGGTCATGCGCTTGTGGGCGGCGTCGCGGCCGGTGAGGAGCTTTCCGCTCAGCAGGACGACTTCGCCGGGCTTCCACGTCGCGGCTTCTTCGCGGGTCACGGTGTCGAGATTGACGCGGCGGGCGCTCGACACGTCATAGGTGAGATTCGGCCAATCCTCGAGCGACGGCGGTTCGAGCGCGACCGGACCGGAGCCGTCGAGAACGAAGTGGGCGTGGCGCGTGGCTGCGCAGTTGGGGATCATCGCGACGGGAAGGTTGGCCGCGTGGGTTGGATAATCGCGAATCTTGACGTCGAGGACGGTGGTCAGGCCGCCGAGGCCCTGCGCGCCGATGCCGAGTTGGTTGACCTTCTCGTAAATCTCGATGCGGAGTTCTTCGAGCCGGTTCTGCGGCCCGCGATCGAGGAGGTCGCGCATGTCGATGGGGTCCATGAGCGATTCCTTCGCGAGGAGCATCGCCTTCTCCGCCGTGCCGCCGATGCCGATGCCGAGCATGCCGGGGGGACACCATCCCGCGCCCATGGTGGGCACAGTTTTGATGACCCAGTCGACGATGGAGTCGGAGGGATTGAGCATGGCGAATTTCGACTTCGCCTCGCTGCCGCCGCCCTTGGCCGCGAGCGTGACTTCGACTTCGCCGCCGCGCACCAGTTCCACACTGACAACGGATGGCGTGTTGTCTTTGGTGTTTTTCCGCGCCCCGGCCGGATCGGCCAGGATCGACGCCCGCAGCGTGTTATCCGGGTTGAGATAGGCGCGGCGGACGCCTTCATCGCACATTTCCTGGACCGTCATGCTGGCGTTCCAGCGTACGTCCATGCCGATTTTCAAAAAGATGGTCACGATGCCGGTGTCCTGGCAGATGGGGCGGTGGCCTTCGGCGCACATGCGCGAGTTGACGAGGATCTGCGCCATCGCGTCTTTTGCGGCCGGCGACTGCTCGCGCTCATAAGCGCGGGCGAGGCTGGTGATGTAGTCCACCGGATGGTAGTAGCTGATGTACTGGAGCGCGTCGGCCACGCTCTGCATGAAGTCGTCCTGCCGGATCGTTGCCATGGGAAATCCCTTCCTTCAGGTTAATTGAAGCGGTCAGCGGGCAGGGAAGAAGCGGCCGGGGAAAAAGCGGCCGGGGAAAAAGCGGTCAGGGAAAAGGCGGCCAGGGAAGAAGCGGCCAGGGAAAAGGCGGCCAGGGAAGAAGCGGCCAGGGAAGAAGCGGCCAGGGAAGAAGCGGCCAGGGAAAAGGCGGCCAGGGAAGAAGCGGTCAGGGAAGAAGCGGTCAGGGCAACGGCGGACGGGGAGCGTCCCCATTTTTTTTCTTGCTGTCTGGAGGCGGTGACTTGTTTTGTACCAGTTGGAGTAGGGGCTTGCTGAAGGCGCGCGGCATGTGATGGATGCGAAGTGATTTGCGAGCCGGTTGCGAGTGATGCAGAGGCGAGCGCGACTGCAGCAGTGGCGCGCGTGAGCGGCGCAGATGACAGAAGGCGGGCCAGTTGGGTGGCAGGCGTGCATGAGGCAGTGGCGCGCGCCATTGACGGGGTGGCGAGCGTCATTGCCGCACACGCGAACCCGACGGCTGCACACGCGGACTTGGCAATGGCGAGTTGCGCGGAGGCAAACCCGGAGAAGGCAAACCCAGGGAAGGCAATCCCAGGGCGGCGAGCATAGCGCTGAGATCGGGCTGGCCGGCAGAAGTTGGCGGAGCATCGGGCTCCAATGCGGGCTCGGAGGAAGAAGGCGAGTCGGGGTAGGGAAAGGGCACGTCGCCGAGGCGGTTGAGCAGCGCGCGGAGGAAGCGGCCGGCGGCGAGGTCGGAGATGGAGCCGGCGGAGTCCGGGCCGCGATCGACCAGGCACTGGAGGATGCCGTAAATGGTGAAAGGAATTTCCTCGGCCGGCATGTTCGGGAGCTCGCGACCGAGCTGACGCCAGCGGCGGAGACTGGAGTAGAGCTCGCTTTTGGGCGTGGGCGGAGGGCCGGCGACGGCCGGTCCATGATGGCGGCAAAGGGTCTGGTTGCGCGAGGCGGCGCAGCGGCATTTCCTGCCGTTGGGCAGGATGAAGGTACATTCGGGAATGGTCATGGGAACTCCACCTAGCTAAAAAGCGGTTTGCTAAGAGCCGGTTGGCGGTCAGCAGTCAGGCCAAAGGCGGCCAGGCCGGAAACGGCCAGGTCAGAAGCGGCCAGGGTACAAGCGGCCAGGTCGGAAACTGCCAGGTCCAAGCGGGCAGGCCAGAAACGGCCAGGGTACAAGCGGGCAGGCCAGAAACGGCCAGGGTACAAGCGGCCGGGTCAGAAGCGGCCGGGTCAGAAGCGGCCAGGTCAGAAGCGGCCAGGTCAGAAGCGGCCAGGTCAGAAGCGGCCAGGTCGGAAACTGCCAGGTTACTAGCGGCCGGGTCAGAAGCGGCCAGGTCCAATGCGGGCAGCGGTTAGCGGACAGCACAAAGGCCGCCGGTGGGCGGCCTTGCGAGGGGAACTCTCGTTTTTTACCCTCTATTATCAGAATATCAAGCGGCGGCACAAAACACGCCAACTTTGATTTGCGCTAAGTCTTGTGCTTCCACCAGAAATTACTTTGGGTAAGTGGTGGAAACTTGACAGATAAGGTTGGTCGGCCTTTTTCGGGGCAAAGAACAGTGCCGTGCTCACTGTCCATCCTCTGGCGATGGGCCTCCGCCGTCGGTGACAAAGAAACCGGTCCAACGCGGAAGAGCAGCCGCATCTATTGCGGCGCTTCGAGTCACCGGAAGGCCATGAATATTGAAAAGCCTCCGCAGATTCCTGGCTGCGCGAGGGATGCTGCCGGGGGGGGTACGAGTTCTCCTGGCGGATGGCGGCTGACGCGAAAAGCATGCGCCGTCCCTCCGGGACTTGATTCGCTTCCTGTGACTGGACCCAGCGTTGGAAACGCTGGGCTGCGATCCGCTGCGCCTCGGTCGCGGGCGGTGCGGCGGGATTCGGGTAAGATGGACGGCGCGTATTGGGAGGGAGAATCGCTATGCCTCCAGTTTCTTTTGCGGCCAGCATCCGGCCGCTCTTTCGTGCGATGGACATCGAGCACATGAGCGGGTTCGGCGTCGCGCTGGACGATTACGAATGGATGTCGAAGCCCGAAAATGCTGCCAGCGTGCTGGAGACGGTCTCGCCGCAGAACGGGGAGGCGCCGACGATGCCGCCGGGCGGGCCTTACTGGACGCCCGATCAGCTTGCGCTGTTCGCGCAGTGGCAAAAGGATGGCTACCAACCCTGAGCCGCGGCCGGCCTGACAGCCGGGGGTGCGCACTCTCGCTCTCCTGTCCGGGAGAGTATCTTTCGATCTTTGTTCAGGTTCCACCCGGCCCGTTCCGCCCTCGCGCGGCCATCGTCTAAGCTAGAGGGATGGGAGAAATTGCACCGGCGAGCGACCGCTTCGATGTTCTGGTGATCGGCGCCGGGCCGACGGGGATGGCCTGCGCTATCGAGGCGCAGCGGGCGGGATTTCGCGCCGCGCTGGTCGACAAGGGGTGTGTTTGCAACTCGCTGTTCCACTACCCGTCGCACATGACGTTTTTCACGACGTCGGAGCTGCTGGAAATCGGCGATATCCCGTTTCCGAGCCCCAACGCGAAGCCCAACCGCAATGAGGCGCTGGAGTACTACCGCAAGGTGGCGATGTTCTACAAGCTCGACGTTCGGCCGTACCAGAGGGTCGAGCAAATCAGCGGCGAGGATCTGAATTTTGAGGTGCGGACGCGGGATGAATTCGGCCGCGGATATACCTACGCCACAAGCAAAGTCGTGGTCGCCACGGGGTATTACGACGTGCCGAATCTGATGAACATTCCCGGCGAGGATCTGGCGAAGGTGCGGCACTACTACAACGACCCGCATCCTTACTACGGGCTGGACGTGGTGGTGATCGGGGGCAAGAACTCCGCGGCGATTGCCGCGCTCGAGCTGTGGCGGCATGGCGCTCGCGTGACACTCGTGCATCGCGGGCCGGGGATGCACCGCCATGTGAAGTACTGGATCCTCCCCGACCTGGAAAACCGCATCAAAAACGGCGAGATAACGGCGCATTTTCAGACGGCAGTGACCCGCATCGATCCCGACACCGTGACGCTGGCAACGCCTGGGGGAACGCTCGTTCTGCCGAATCAGGCGGTGCTGGCGATGACCGGTTATCGGCCCGATTTCGAATTCCTGACCTCTTTGGGCGTGAGGATTGAAGGGGAATACCGGTGCCCCGCCTGCGATCCGCGCACGCTCGAAAGCAATGTTCCAGGGATTTACCTCGCCGGGGTCATCATTGCCGGCGATAAGACGAACGAGATTTTCATTGAGAATGGACGATTTCACGGCCGCCAAATCGCTGAGGATTTGAAGCAGAGACTGCCATCGCGGGCCGGCGCACTGGCCGGCGTTTAGCGGCCGGAGGGCGGCTCCCGGGCTGGGCCAGCAGCGATCCGGTTCTGAGGAAGATCCCCGTGGACAGCAACCGCGGGGCGTGAACGAGCAGGTGTTGCGCCAACGATGAAGATGCCGAGACCCAGAACGATGCGCGGGCAGCTGATGGCCGCTTTGGTGCTCTTCGAGATCATCGTTGTGTCGATTTTTGCGGTGATCATCGGGCGCCAGCATGGCAAGGAATTGAATCAGCGGCTGCAGCGCCGGCTGGAAAGCCAGGCATCGCTGGCGGCCAGCATGGGTACGATGGCGCTGGAACTCCAGCATCCGGAAGATCTGCAGCGGGTGGTGCAGAGTGTGGCCGGCACGCCCAGCGTGAGCGCGGCGCAAATCACCGATCTGAGCGGCCGCACCCTGGCCAGCACCGATCCTACCGTGCTCGGGCGACTGGTTCTCTCTGACCGGGAGAAGCAGTACCTTCACGAGCTGAGCGGGCCGGTGATTTTTGCTACCTCGCGCACCAACTGGGAGGCTGTGGCTCCGATCCGGGAGCACGGGCGGCTCCGCGACCTGGCCTGGATCTATCCGAACGCGGAGCGGGATAAGAAGGACCTTCACTCGCTCCTTGAAATCACCGGGTTGTGGGCCGTTTTTGTGCTGATCGGCTGCACGGGGATAGCCGCGATTCTGACGCAGTCCATCACCGGGCAGCTTGGCCTGCTGACCCGCGCGACGCGCCGGCTGGTGCTGGATGCGGAAGACACGGGAGCTTTTCCGCTGCCGGTGAAGTCAGCGACCGAGGCGGCGGACCTGACCATTGCCTTCAATCGCATGGTGGCCGCCATGCAGGATCAGCGGGCGGGGCTGAACGAGACGCTGGCGCTGCTGGACTCGATGCTGGCGAATGCCCCGATCGGGTTCGCATTCTTCGATCGCAAGTACCGATTCGTCCGGGTCAATCAGTTTCTGGCGGACATGAACGGGTATTCCTTCGCTCTGCATCTGGGGCGCACGGTGGGGGGCATTCTGCCTGCGGAGACGGCGGCGAAGCTGGAGCAGCACATCGAGTCCGTATTTGCCACGGGGCAGCCGATCCGCAACCTGGAACTGGCCTGGGAAGCAGAATCCGGACGCTGGCGGAGCTGGCTGGCGCATCTGTATCCCGTGCATACCGACCCGGAATCGACGCGCTGGGTGGGGGCGATCATCGTCGACACGACGGAGCAGAAGCGCGCCGAGGAGGCCCTGCGCCGAACGGAGAAGCTGGCGGCGGCCGGGCGACTGGCTGCTTCGGTTGCGCACGAGATCAACAACCCGCTGGAGGCGGTGACGAACCTGCTCTACCTGATTCGGCAGGAAAGGCTGACGGAGCCGGCCGCGCGCTTTGCCGATCTGGCGCAGCAGGAGGTCGCGCGGGTGTCGGAAATCACCCAGCAGACGTTGCGCTTCTATCGCCAGTCGACGCTGCCTGCCCATTCCAATCTGGCTGAGTTGCTGGATTCGGTGCTGACCCTGCACAGCGGCCGCTTCCAGGCGCTGCAGGTGGAGCTGGTGCGCGAATACCCGGGCGGCCTGCCGCTGTTTTGCTTTGCGGGCGAGCTGCGGCAGCTCTTCGCGAACCTGATTTCGAATGCTCTGGATGCGATGACGCCGGGCGGCGGCCGGCTCATCATCCGCGGCCGGACGGTGGATGACGGGGACGCGGCGGGGGTGCGGGTGTCGGTGGCCGACACCGGCGCCGGCATTACGCCGGACGCCAAGCGGCATATCTTCGAGCCGTTCTTTACGACCAAGGAAGCGACGGGAACGGGGCTGGGGTTATGGGTCAGCGAGCAGATCATCCGCAAGCACAACGGGACGGTGCGGGTGCGGAGCCGGTCGAGCGAATCGGCTGAGGGGCAGGGGACGGGGACGGTGTTCACGGTGTTCTTCCCGGCTGCCGGGCTGACCCAGGAGGGGGAGCCGGCGGAGGCTGCGGACCAGGAGGAAAAGGCGGTTCGGTGAGGCGGGTGGGCCGGATGGGCAGCAGCCTTGCCAGTTCGGAAGTTGCCAACAGTGTTTATTGACTAGTTAACGTGGGGGAGAGGGGGGGAATTCCGCTCAAATGCGTCAGAATCGGCATGGACGCAAGAGATCTCCGCTTCAACAAGCTTGCACGAAGGAGAACCCGCTGGGTGGCCGGACCGGTTCATGCTCGCGGTGTCGCAAATCTCAGGGAAGAGACTGAATATCCAGATATGACGGGCATGGCGAATGAAACGGAGGTCCCGTTCTAATGCACCATGGAAGAAACGTTGGGGCCGGGGAAGCGACTTTCTTAGCCGTTTCCAATCGCGTTCGGTCCTCCGCAATGAGGCGGTCAATTCCTCTCTTGGGCACCTTCGTGATCCGGCGAGGTGCATCGCTAAAACGTGTGAATTCCGGCGTTCGCGGTTGCGCTTTCATGGCTCCAAACTATCGCCGGCATGAAAATTCTGTTGATTCCGTATACTAGCTGTGGGAGACTGTCTGTCCGGTGTCGCAGTCGGTTGTGGAAGCCTGAAATCCCCAGCGGAGGTAACCAGCCTCTTGATGCTTCGCACCGTATGGCCGTCGGACTGCTTGTAGTAGAAGATTACTGCCCGAATTCCTGTGGCGTCGGTGTATACCGCGCCGCGCTCTTTTATCGTTCCCGGATGCATTAATTGGTTGGGTGCGAATTCTTCTTCGACAATCACGCGCTCGGTGCAAGCCTCAATGATGCGGTCGAAGTCCTGGTCAGCATAAAGAGCCGCCAACTCAGGGGACGAAAGGTATTGGATCTCTTTTTGAGGAGTCTTCATGATGATCTCTGCTTCCCAAGTCCGTCGCCTCATTAGCAATTACCTTTCTGGAGACCTCGCGCTGCAACCGTTCGCGGAGCAGTTTGAAGCTCAATATTCCGAACTAAACAAAGTGGCCGAGTCCGAAGCTCTGTCGCTGGCGGATCGCGTGCAGCGTTATTTGGGCCGGGTATCAGCGGGATACTGCGACGAGAACGACCTCCGCGCATACCTGTACCCGCTTTCCTGCGAATCCGCGGCGGCCAATATCGTGATCGGCATTTCACCGTTCTATGCCTCCGTCAATCAGTTTGTGGTGGAGGAAAGGGCATTCCCGGCATCGGGTTCATCTTCTGGTACATCACCCGCAGTGGTACTCGGGTCAATAGTGTCCCTTCCAGCGTGACCTCGAACCAATAAAGTCCCTCTTCTTCAGCCACGACCATGAGAGGCGTAGCTACAACTGCGCCTCGTTCCTGCCCTTCAAGAAGCACGCTGGTGCTCGGTCCCGGAATCCGATGGCCGCCGGGTGTGATGGGAACAATGTTCAGGTTGAATTTCCCGGTGAGCTCCCCAGACTTCAACACCACTACCAGCCACAGTGAGTTGAGCGGCTGAGGCTGCATTTTTTCCGTGAGTCCGGCCAGCTGAATCCGATCTTGGATTCGGATCACGCTCAAGAGCCCTTGCTGCTCCACTAGCGGCGTCATGCAAATCGCCGCAACCTGGACATAAGGTCCTTCGAATGTTCGTTCTGTCATGAAATTTCCCCTTTGCAATGTTCAAGAAAACATGGCCCGCATCCCTTTTCTCAACAGGATGTCCACAGATTTTCCTTGACAGGGGATTCTCAGGCGAGGATACTTTCTGAAGTTGCGCCGCTATATCTTGTGTGCGGCCCATACTCACTGCAACGGATAGTGTGGGCCGTGCCCCTGTTAGGCTTCCCCATGTTCCCGCCGTTTCTCCCCAGCGTCAAGCCTAAATCGCGAAAAACCTCCAGAAAAACCTGACTCTGCCGAAGAAAACGGGGTGGAACCCGGCGAATGCCTAAAGATAGCCCCAACTCCGGTGCAAATTTAGGTACATAACCCCAAAAAGAATCAGGCGAAACAAGAGTGGCGCTCTAGGCAACAACAATGCCTGATGCCCGCGTGCGCGTATTGGTGCGAACGATCCGCGTTGGCACGGATGTGCCAAGCATGTTTGTGCGGATTCCACTAGGGAAAGAC
>DATDHZ010000035.1:0-44995 GCA_036521315.1 Acidobacteriaceae bacterium | reverse complement strand
GAAGGCACCAACGAGTTCGAAGGAGGAGCGGGCCATGGAAATCCTTTCAATGGAGCCAGCGTAGCATCGAACGTTCGCGGGGAAAATGCACGTTTACCGAGTTAGTTACCCTCGAAAGTTGTAGGTTTGCGGAAAAGTGGGGGGGAGAGAGGCTCACGTTTTGAATTGTTTGGATCGCCGACGATACAGCAAAACAGATGTACAATTCCGCGAGATGCTCCCGCGCTGTCTCCTCCTGGCATTCGTCCTTCGACTCGCAGCCAATTCCGCAGTCGGCCAGATCTCGACAATTGAACCTGTCGTTCGGCTGGGAGCCATCTCGGGAGAGAACGGGGAATTCGGGTTCTCCGACCGACTGATCACGGTGTATTCAAGGGGTGACATCAGTGTTCAGCTCGGCGACAGTGTGAGTGAAAAGATGCTCCGCTGGAAGGGTCACTTTTCCTTTCAGGTGGTGAGGAATGCCCTGCGGCCGTCAACTCGTAGCGTGCCGCTGGCTAGCTCCGACCAGTTCGCCTTCTGCGACCCGTTCAATCAAGTCGATTTGTCTGCGAGATTGGACCATGATCTTCGGTCGCTGCTTCCGAGGAATGCAGAGGTAAAGACAGTGGATGAGATGGGATCTGGGCGCATTATCGTCGTGTACGCGCTCGGTGGTACTACCGTCGCGTACAGCACTTGGATTGCCGTCTTCCAGCCGGACCGTAACTCTCGCGAATCGCTTTCGCGAGCCATGTTGGTCTCTCGCGACGGCAACTATTGCGGCATGAGATCACTTGGCCCCAGGTACCGCGCAATTCTGATCGATGAACCTTCCGGCAGCAGCGATTTCAGCGTGGTTTACGTGTTTGCTCTGAGGCCATGACATCCAAGAGTGCCGTTCTAAGGTCTGTGCCGTTATGAACGTGGTGCCTGGTACCGGGGTGCTCCGGAAGATTTGCACGCTTTGCGGAAGATTCGCGTCCATTGATGTGCAGGGGCTGAAGGCCGGCCCTTTTTGGGGCCTGTGCGGCACGACTGAAGGTCGTGCCCTGATACAAAAGCAAAGGCAATCACGTCACGCGGGCAAGATCGGGTGGATGGGGCCGCTGATCCCTCCGCTGTGCGTTCGGGATGACAACGGTTCAGTGTGCAGAAGGGCAACCGCGGATCCTTCGTCGCTTCGCTCCTCAGGATGACAGATCGGTCGAGTGGCGGGGATTCGCGGATTGGCCGGTTGGATGGGTGTTCGCGCGGATGGACGCGGGGCCGCTTATTCCCAGCGGCGGAAGACCAATGAGCCGTTGGTGCCGCCGAAGCCGAAGGAGTTGGAGAGGGCCAGGTGCATGGGCCCTTTTTGCGGCGTGTTGGGAACGTAGTTGAGGACGCACTCCGGGTCGGGGTGCTCCAGATTGGTGGTGGGAGGGGCGGTCTGGTTCTGCAGGGCGAGGATGGTGACGCCGGCTTCGAGGCCGCCGGCGCCGCCGAGCAGATGGCCGGTCATCGATTTGGTGGAGCTGATCATCAGCTTGTGGCTGGTGGCGTGTTCGCCGAAGAGGCGCTGCATCGCCTTCGATTCGGTGACGTCGCCCAGCGGCGTGGATGTGGCGTGTGCGTTGACGTAGTCGATCTGGTGCGGCTCCAGCTTTGCGCTGCGCAGGGCGTTTTGCATGGAGCGGAAGCAGCCGTCGCCGTCGTCGGGCATGCCGGTGATGTGGTGGGCGTCGGCGCTCATGCCGTAGCCGATGATTTCAGCGAGAATCTTTGCGCCGCGGGCTTTGGCGTGCTCCAGGTCCTCAAGGATGAGGATGCCCGCGCCTTCGCCGACGACGAAGCCATCGCGGTCTTTGTCAAAGGGGCGGCAGGCATGCTGCGGGTCGTCGTTGCGGGTGGAGAGGGCGCGCATGGCGGCGAATCCGCCGACGCCCATGGGGGTGATGGCGGCTTCGGAGCCGCCGGCGATCATGACGTCGGCGTCGCCGCGCTCGATGATGCGGTAGGCGTCGCCAATGGAGTGGGCGCTGGTGGTGCAGGCGGTGGCGGTGGCTTCGTTGGGGCCTTTGGCGCCGTAGCGAATGCTGACCTGGCCGGCGGCGAGATTGATGATGGCGGCGGGAATGAAAAAGGGCGAAATCTTGCGAGGCCCGCCGTTGAGGTAGTTGGAGTGCTCGCGCTCGATGATGTCGAACCCGCCGATGCCGGATCCGATGAAGACGCCGATGCGCTCGGCGTTGGCTGGAGTGACCTCGAGGCCGGAGGTGCGCATGGCTTCGTCGGTGGCGGCGAGCGCGAGGTGGATGAAGCGCGCCATTTTGCGCGCCTCTTTCTTGTCGACGAACTGAAGAGGGTCGAAGTTTTTGACTTCGGCGGCGAAGGTGACGGGAAAGCCGGTGGTATCGAAATGAGTGATGGTGGCGATCCCGCTGCGGCCGGCGAGCAGGTTGTTCCAGACCTCGGGTGCGGTATGGCCGACGGCGGATACCAGACCGAGACCTGTGACAACGACGCGGCGTTGCAAAGTTACTTGCCGCCTTTCGCGTTCTTCTCGATGTAATCGATGGCGTCTTTGACGGTCTTGATCTTCTCGGCGTCTTCGTCGGGAATTTCGAGGTCGAAGGCTTCTTCAAACTGCATGACGAGCTCGACGACGTCGAGAGAGTCGGCGCCGAGATCTTCCTGGAAGGAAGCGGCGGGGGTGACTTCGGCTTCGTCGACCTGAAGCTGCTCGACGATGATCTGTTTGACTTTCTCTTCCACACCTGATGCCATGCGTATCTCCTGGGTAAAGCGATATGGATGCTGATTACCGGAGTGCGGATGCGAGGCCGGGTCCGGGCAAGAGAGTGGGGCAGAGTGCAGACACACTCCCACTCCACTCCGAAATTTCAAGTCTACTGAGGGTGCTGGATGGTGTAAAGCAGACGAGGGGCCAGGGTGCAGGGGGTAGGGTGTAAAGCTCAGAGCACAGGGGTCGGCGGTCGCAGTGCGGATGTATGGGAGCAGTCGGCGTTCAGGGCATTCAGCGCTGGGGATTTTGATAGGGTAGTGGCGCGGTGCGGAAACCGGGCAGGTGACCGGTGGAACGGGAGGGTCGGCGGAATGTGTGTCGTGCGATGGAGCGTGGTCTGTATGCTGGGCGCGATGCTTGCTGCTCCGGTGATGGGCCAGGACCGCAACTACGGGCGGTCGGTGGTTGCCAACCAGAACGGGATTGTGGCGACGACGTGGGTGCAGGCGTCGCAGGCGGGCGCGCGCGTGCTGGAGGAGGGCGGATCGGCCGTCGATGCGGGGATCGCGGCGAACGCGGTGCTCGGCGTGAGCGAGCCGATGATGAACGGGATGGGCGGCGACCTGTTCGCGATCTACTGGGACGCGAAGACGGGCAAGCTGTACGGGCTGAACGCGAGCGGATGGGCTCCGCAGGGGCTGACGATCGAGCACCTGAGGGCGAAGGGCGTAACGGCGATGCCGCAGCAGGGGATCGACGCGGTGACGGTGCCGGGCGCAGTGGAGGGTTGGACCAAACTGCACGACCGCTGGGGCAAGCTGCCGTGGGCGGCGCTGTTCCAGCCGGCGATTTATTGCGCGGAGCATGGCGTGCCGGTGCCGGAGCTGATTCATGCCTACTGGAAGGGGTCGGAGAGCTGGATCAGCGGGAACGCGGAGAGCCGGCGGGTGTTTTTGCCGGATGGACATGCGCCGGCGGCGGGGGAGATCTTTCGCAATCCCGATCTGGCGAAGGCGCTGCGTCTGGTGGCGGAGCAGGGAGAAGCGGCGTTTTACAAAGGCGCCATTGCGCAGGCAATTCTGAAGACGAGCCGGGATGAAGGCGGCACCCTGACGCCTGACGATCTGGCGCAATTTGGCGCCGAGTGGGTGGAGCCGATTCACACCACGTACCGCGGCTGGACGGTCTATGAGCTGCCGCCGAACGGGGATGGGATGGCGGCGCTGGAGATGCTGAACATCATGGAGCAGTTTCCGCCGGCAGCGGAGGGACCGCACAGCGCGGCGGAACTGCACACGCGGATTGAGGCGATGAAGCTGGCGTACGCGGACGTGAAGCGGTACAACGGCGATCCGCGATTCGGGAAGATTCCGATGGAGGAGCTGATCTCGAAGGAATATGCGGCGGAGCGGGCGAAACAAGTGGATGCGAGCCGAGCGAATTGCGAGGTGGCTCCGGGGGCGCTGCACCGCAGTGACACGACGTACCTGAGCGTGGTGGATCGCGAGGGAAACATTCTGTCGCTGATCCAGAGCAACTACGAGGCGTTTGGGTCGGGGATCACGGTGGAGGGGATGGGTTTTGCGCTGCAGGATCGCGGGGGATTGTTCTCGCTCGATCGGGCGTCGCCGGATGCGCTCGCAGGGCGGAAGCGGCCGTTCCACACGATCATTCCGGCGTTCATGGAGCGGGGCGACGAGCATATTGGGTTTGGGATTATGGGCGGGATGAATCAGCCGCTGGCGCACGCGCAGTTCGTCTCCAACGTGGCGGACTACGGGATGAACATTCAGGCGGCGCTCGAGGAGCCACGGTTCACGGTGCATCCGCAACTGGGATGCCACATTGTGATTGAGAACCGGGTGGGGCAGGCGTCGCTCGACGCGCTGACGAAGATGGGGCATCAACTCGAAGTGCACGAGGCCTACACGACGCGGATGGGGCGCGGGCAGGCGGTGCTGCACGACGGAAAGACGGGCGTGAACTATGGGGCGTCCGATCCGCGGGCGGATGGGGCGGCGGTGCCGGAATCGCCCAGGGGGCTGCTGGGGCGCGGGACAGAATAGATCCCCCATAATTCGACAAACGCGACGACGCGGGCGACCTGGAAGAAGTCGGACGCGATGAGGTAGAGCAGGGTGACGACGGCCCACCAGGCGTAGAGGGTGTTGCCGTGGACTACGTCCTCGAAGGGCAGCGGCGTGGCGGAAAAGACCATGGCGAGGACGACGAGGGCGATCTTGACGATGCCCATGACGAGGTTGATTTCGACGAGCTTGCCGGTGAGCGGGCCGAGGCGCAGGCTGCGCGCGAGGCTGGAGGCGACGCTGCGGTTTTCGAGGATGGCGAGGAGCGGAGCGATGGAGAAGATCCAGCTGAGCAGCGCCCAAAGGGTGAAGATGCCGAGCGAGAGGACGATGACGAGGGCGCAGTAGAGGACGAGATTGGGCTCGCCCTGGCCGGAGTCGGCGGGGGCGGAGGCTCCGGCGAGCGTGACGTGCGCGGCCCAGTGAATGGCGACGAACCAGAGGACGAAAGTGGCGCAGAGTGCGGCAAGCCGCAGGAACTGGAGAACGATGCTGATGCCGGGACGCCACGGCAGCGTGGGGCGATAGCGGCGGAGCACGGCGTTACGGCCGAGGGCAGCTGCGATGGCGCCGCCGAGGACGGCGGCGGGGACGATCCACGCAAGAGCGTGCAGGATGGGGTCGCGGAGGATTTGGTACGTCTCGGCGATGGAGAGCGCGCCGTTCATGGGGTACTGGAGGCTGAAATCGAGAATGCCGGTGGCTCGGATGGACGCGGCGGTGACAGCCCAGAGGCGGAGACCGGCGAAGACGAGCGCGGCGAGCAGAGGAATGCCGAAGAGCCAGCGCCAGAGGAGTTCCAGTGCGAGGAGCGCGGGGCGATGCCAGCACAGCGAGAGGATGGAAACGAAGGACTGCGTGCCTCGGGTGCGGGCGGGGGCGATGGCGGATTGGGCGGGAATGGGCAAAACAGGTTACAGGTGACAGGTTACAGGTGGCAGGGGCTGCTTTCAGCGGTCAGCAGTCAGCGGTTAGCAGTCAGCAGTCAGCAGTCAGCAGTCAGCGGTCAGCCGTCAGCAGTCAGCGATCAGGGTTCAGCGCGCCTTAGGGTTCATTGGCTGCTCTTGGGCCCGGTACAGGAAGCAGCGTTCGGAAACTATTCTGAGCTTCTTGCGATGGGAAGCGTCGAAATGCAGGTCCTTCGGCTACGCGCTTCCATCTGGTGGAATCCTCGGGATTTGCGTGGCGCTCGGCTCAGGATGACAGATTGTGTTTTGCCAGGAAGATGTGCGTTCATTCGCGACGGCGTTGCTCTTATTTCACGAACCCGTTGCGGTCGCTTCACTACTGGGGTGCGTGCCATTCACGAGGTTGCCTTTTACCTGACGACGATGTTGATGAGCTTGCGGGGGACGAGGATCAGGCGCACGACTTCTTTGCCGGCGAGGGCGGCGGCGATTTTCTCGCTGGCGAGGGCGGAGTCGCGGACGGCGTCTTCGCCGGCATCGGCGTCGACGCAGATGACCGCGCGCAGCTTGCCGTTGATCTGCACCGGAATCTCGATCTGATCCTCTTTGGCGAGGGCCTCGTCGAATTTGGGCCAGGGCGCACGAAGCAGGTTGCCGGTTTGGCCGAGGTGCTCCCACAACTCGAAGGCGAGATAAGGCGCGAAGGGCGCGAGGAGCAGCGTAAGCGAGCGGAGGACGTCTGCGAGGACCGCGTCGGGGACTTCGCCTGCTGCGATTTGCGGCTCGGCGGCGGTGAGGGTGTTCACCAGTTCCATGACGGCGGCGATGCAGGTGTTGAAGTGCCAGCGGCCGGCGTACTCCTGGGTGATCTTGCGGATGGTCTGGTGCAGCTTGCGCTGGAGGGCCTGGGTTGCGGCGGAGACTTGCGCGGGGGCGCTGCCGTGTGCGGCGCGTGCCTCACTTCCTCTGCCGCCGTGTTTCATCAGGAAGCGGTAGACGCGTGCGAGGAAGCGGCTGATGCCGGCGACGCCGTCTTCCTGCCAGTCGAGATCGCGGTCGGGCGGGGCGGCGAAGAGCGAATACATGCGGGTGGCGTCGGCGCCGTAGTGGGCAATCATCTCGTCGGGCGAGACGACGTTGCCCTTCGACTTCGACATTTTGGCGCCGTTGCGGATGACCATGCCCTGCGCGAACTGGCGCTCGACCGGCTCGTCGTTGCGGACGAGGCCGAGGTCGCGCATGACCTTCGTCCAGAAGCGCGAATAGATGAGGTGCAGGATGGCATGCTCGACGCCGCCGATGTACTGGTCGATGGGGAACCAGTAGGCGATCTTCTCCGAGTCGAAGGGAGCGCGATCGTTGCGGGGATCGCAGTAGCGGTAGAAATACCAGGACGAGTCGACGAAGGTGTCCATGGTATCGGTCTCGCGCCGCGCGGGACCGCCGCATTTGGGGCAGGTGGCGTTGACGAAGTCGGGCACGCGGGCCAGCGGCGAGCCGCCCTGCTGCGTGATCTCGATATTGCCGGGGAGCAGGACGGGCAATTCGCTGTCGGGCACCGGAACGATGCCGTCCTTCTCGCAGTAGAGCATGGGGATGGGCGTGCCCCAGTAGCGCTGGCGGCTGATGCCCCAGTCCTTGAGACGGAAGGTGACGGTAGGCTTGCCGAAGCCGTGCTCCTGAGCGAAGGCGGCCATCTTGTGCTGGGCTTCCTGGCAGCCCTGGCCGCTGAAGTCGCCGGAGTTGATGAGGAGGGAGTCTTCGGCGGTGAAGGGGAGCATGGGCTCGCCCTCCGGGTCGCCGGGGCGGCGCGGCAGGACAACGACGCGGATTTCGAGATCGTATTTCTTAGCGAATTCGTAATCGCGCTCGTCATGGGCCGGAACCGACATGATGGCGCCGGTGCCGTAGTCGGTGAGGATGTAGTTGCCGACCCACACGGGGATGCGTTCGCCGCTGAAGGGGTTGAAGGCGTAGTGGCCGGTGAAGACGCCATGCTTCTCGATGGCGCCGACGTCTCCGGCCTCGCGCGCTTTGCGCTGCTGCTCGAGCAGAGCGGCGACGGCCTCTTCGAGCGGGGCATTCATGGCGCACATCTGGCGGACGATGGGGTGCTCGGGCGAGAGCTGGAGGCTGGTGGCGCCGTAGATGGTGTCGATGCGGGTGGTGAAGACGGCGATCTTCGTGCCCATGCCTTTGGCAACGGTGCGCGGGGGCAGAATCGCGGTTCCCTTGCGGGCCTTCTCTTCGTCTTCGGGGACGGCGGACCAGTCTTCGAGCTCGAAGGCGACTTCCGCGCCTTCGCTGCGGCCGATCCAGTTGCGCTGCATGGTGCGGACTTTTTCCGGCCAGCCCTCGAGTTTGGCGAGGTCGTCGAGGAGCTCCTGGGCGTAGTTGGTAATGCGGAGGAACCACTGCTCGAGGTCGCGCTGCTCGACGGTCTGCTCTTCATGCCGCCAGCAGCAGCCGTTGACCACCTGCTCGTTGGCGAGCACGGTGGCGCACTGCGGGCACCAGTTGACCTTGCTTTTCTTGCGGTAGGCGAGGCCGCGCTCAAACATGCGCAGGAAGAACCACTGGTTCCAGCGGTAGTAGTCGGGCAGGCAGGTGGTGATCTCGGTCTGCCAGTCGTAGCTGAAGCCGACACGATTCATCTGCCGCTTCATGGCGGCGATGTTCTGGAGCGTCCACTGGCGCGGGGGCGTGTTGTTCTTGAGGGCAGCGTTTTCGGCGGGCAGGCCGAAGGCGTCCCAGCCCATGGGGTGGAGGACGTTGTAGCCCTGCATCCACATGTAGCGGGCGAGGGCGTCGCCGATGGAGTAATTGCGGACGTGGCCCATGTGGAGGACGCCGGAGGGGTAGGGCAGCATCTCGAGGACGTAGTATTTGGGCCTGGGGGAGGAGTGGGGCTCGGCGGCGTAGAGATCGGGCTGGGCGGCCCAGCGCTCGGCCCAGCGCGCCTCGATTTCGGCGGGGTTGTAGCGGAGTTCCGGCGCGGCAGAGCCGTTGGGAGAGGTATCGCCGGGGGCCGCGGCCGAGGCGGCTGCGGATTTTTCGGTTTTGGCCATGCTCATCTTTGATTCTAGCGTGCAGCGGGCAGCGAATAGCGTGACCGCTGGGCCGTGGGCCAGGCTGAAGAAGCTCAGGCCAGGTTGTTTTATCCTTTACATATGACGTTATACGTAATACGTTATCGATGTGATCGTCAGCTTCAAAGACGCCGACACCCGGGAGCTGTTTGAAACCGGAGCCAGCCGCCGGTTCCCGAATCTTGCAGTCGTGGCACTACGCAAGCTGGATCAGATTCATGCGGCGGCGAGCCTCAATGACCTTCGGATCCCTCCGGCCAATCGTCTCGAGGCTCTGAGGGGTGACCGCAAGGGCCAGCACAGCATCCGCGTCAACGATCAATTCCGGATTTGTTTCCGGTGGGAATCGAACGGGGCGCGCGAGGTTGAGATCGTCGACTACCACTAACCAGCACGTCAGGGAAAGGCAAGGCAATATGACCCTCAAACGGCCGAAGGCGGGCTGGAACATCCAGCGCGCAACCACATCGCCCGGTGAGATGCTGATGGAAGAGTTTCTGAAGCCGCTGGGAATTAGCCAGAATCAGCTGGCGCTCGATATTCGGGTTCCGGCGAACCGGATCGGCCAGATCGTCAAGGGAACGCGGGCTATGTCGCCGGATACGGCGCTTCGCCTGGCTCGGTACTTTGGCAACAGCCCCGAGTTCTGGCTCAACCTGCAGCAGGCGCACGAACTGAGCAAGGCGCGCCACAAATCAGCCGCAAAGATCACAGAAGAAGTACGGCCGCTCAAAAAGACTGCATAGAAGAAAGGGTCGGCTATCGCTGGGGCGCTGTCTTTATCCTGCGCTATCTGCTCGTGGCGGGGCGTTTTGAGGATTGCGACCGATCGACTGCCCGCCTTCGCCTGGGATGTGCGCGGACCAGGGCCAGCATTGCCTCGAGGTTGCGGCGGTCGTCTTCGGGCTCGTCGACGGGGGTTTCGGCGATGAAGGCGCAGTGGGCGAAGCGCGGGTCGTTGAGCAGGCGGCGGAAGGCGGGGAGGCCGATGGTTCCCTGGCCGATGTGCTGATGGCGATCGAGCTTGGAGCCGCGCGGAGCTTTGGCGTCGTTCATGTGCCAGACGCGGACAGTTTCGAAGCCAATGGTGCGGCCGATGAGGGCGACGGTTTCTTCGTAGCCGGGGGCGGTGGCCAGGTCGTAGCCGGCCACGTGGCAGTGGCAGGTGTCGAGGCAGGCGCCGATGGGGACGATGGGGCGGAGCTTGTCGAGGAGGGCCGCGACCTGCTCGAAGCTGCCGCCGAGGGAGAACTCGGCTCCGGCGGTATTTTCAATGAGGATTTTGAAGTCGCAGGCGTCGAGCGGGACGCCTTCGATGGCCTCGGCGATGGCGTCGGCGGCGCGGGCGAGGCCTTCGTCGCGGGTGAGGCCGCGCCAGGAGCCGGGATGGAGGACGAGGTATTCAGCGCCGAGGGCGAGGGCGCGGACTATTTCTTCCCTGAAGGCGGCAATGGAATTTTGGCGGACGATGCCGGACTGGCTGCAGAGATTGACGAGATAGCTGGTGTGGATGACGAGCGGGGCGCAGTCGTACTGGAGGCGCAGGGCGCGCATTTGGTCGCAGTGCGCGGAGGGAAGCTGGGCGGCGCGCCACATGCGGGGGCTCGACGAGAAGATCTGGAAGGTGTTGGCGCCGATGGCGTGAGCGCGCTCGGCGGCGCGGAAGACGCCGCCGGCGGTAGAGAGATGGATGCCGATACGGGGCATGAAGAGCCAGTGTACGGTGACCTTGGTTTGGCGCTGGTGTGCGGCGGGCGCGCAGGTCGCGTTACCATGATGGGTTATGCGAGCGGAGCGGGAGCGCGCTGTCGTATGCCTGTCCGGAGGGATGGATTCGGCGGTGTGCGCGGCGCTGGCGGCGCGGGATTTCGACGCCTACGCGCTGCATTGCGGATACGGTCAGCGCACCGAGGAGCGGGAGCTGCAGGCGGCGCATGGGGTCGCGGAGGCGCTGGGGTTCAGGGATTTTCTGCATCTGAAACTGGATCTGTTCCGGCGGATTGGCGGGTCGGCGCTGACGGATGAGCGGATTGACGTGCCGGAAGCGACGGACGGAATGGATGAGGCCGCCAGCGATCGGACGGGCGCGGAAATTCCCGTCACCTATGTGCCGTTCCGGAACGCGCATTTTCTGTCGGCGGCGGTGAGCTGGGCGGAGGTGCTGGGGGCGAAGACCGTGTTCATCGGCGCGGTGGAGCAGGACAGCTCGGGGTATCCGGACTGCCGGCCGGCGTATTACGCGGCGTTCCAGGAACTGATTCGGGCGGGGACAAAAGAGGGCGACATCGTTATTCGCACGCCGCTCATCCATTTGCACAAGCGGGAGATCGTGGCGCTGGGAGTTGAAGTGGGCGCGCCGCTGGAGTTAACGTGGTCCTGCTATTCGGGTTCCGAGGCGGCGTGCGGCGTTTGCGAGAGCTGCGCCCTGCGGCTGCGGGCCTTCGAGCAGGCCGGGGTCAGGGATCCCATCCGGTATGCGCAACGCGCGCCGGCCGGGATGGGAGCAAAGGTTTAGATCGAGAGCGAGGCCTGGGCAATCTGTGCAGCGCGGGCATCGACGGGAGAGGAATGATCATGACGAGGAAGAACGTTTGGTCAAGCGTGGCAGTGGGTGCGCTGATGACCATGCTGGTTGCATTCATGGCGCTGCAGGCTGGCGCGCAACAGGGAGTGGCAGGTTCGGGGAAGGTTCACGGCACCATCACCGATCCTTCGGGCGCGCCGGTGACGGCCGGCACGGTATCTGCCTATGCGGGGGGGATGACGGGGCCGACACAGGATCCGACGTACACGTTCCCGGTGGACACGACGGGGAGCTTCCACGGAGACAACGTGAAGGCAGGATCCTACACGCTGGCGTTCCGGGCGCCGGACACTCCGAAAGACAAAGTGGTGGACCAGCTGGACAACGTGAGCGTGACGCCGGGGCAGGATACGGCGGCGAATTTCGATATGTCGCGGGCGGCGTACATTGCCAAGCTGACGCCGGAGCAGCGGAAGGCCATTGAAGAGGCGCAGAAGAAGAACGCGGCGATTCTGAAAGAAAACTCGCAGATCAAGAACCTGAACGCGGACCTGGGCAAGGCTCGCCAGGACGACAAGGACAAAAACTACGCCGACGCCGCGGCGCTGATGCAGAAGGACGCGGCTATCAAGCCGGATGCCGCCGTGCTGTGGGTGGAACTGGGCATCGCGCAGGAGGGGCTGAAGCAGTATGCGGATGCGGAGACCAATCTGCAGAAGGGCATCACGATGGACCAGGCCTCGAAGAAGCCCGATCCGAAGATGGATGGCGCAGCCAGCGACAAACTGGGCGAGTCGTACGCGTTCGAGGGCAAGATTCCCGAGGCGCAGGCGGCTTACGATGCCGCGGCCAAGGCAGATCCATCGTCGGCCGGGATGTTTTATGAGAACGAGACGATCATGATGTCGCGGGCGGCGGCAACGAGCCCGGCAGCGGTGGATGCGGAGGTGGCGGCGGCGGACAAAGCGATCGCTGCCGATCCCACGCGGCCGGTTCCTTACTACCTGAAGGGGCAGGCGCTGATTGGGAAGGCAACGGTGGATCAGAAGACGGGGAAGATTGTGGCGCCTCCGGGATGCGAAGAGGCGTACCAGAAATACCTGCAGTTGGCGCCGACCGGACAGTTTGCCGCCGAGGTGAAGGGGATTCTGGCCGGGTTCGACCAAACGCAGCAGAGCAGCTACAAGGCCAAGAAGCACTGAGTTGCGACGAGGCAGAGAATGGAGAGCGCCGCGCGGAACGGCGCTCTTCTTTTTTGCGAGAATCGTGTCTGCGAAAATCGTGGCGCTGGCCGTGGGAGCGCGGAGAGGCTGGTGCGGAGGTCTGCGGTGACGGGTGACGCGCAGGAACGCGTGCTGGGTTACGATGAAGCCGCGGCGGTGGTGCGCAGCCATGCCGTGCGGGCGCGGACAGCGTCGCAGGAGTGCGTGCCGCTTTTGTCGGCGGCGGGGCGGGTGCTGGCGGAGGATGTGGCGACGGATCGGGATCAGCCGCCGTTTGCGCGGGCGACGCGGGATGGCTTTGCCTGCCGGGCAGAGGATCTGGCGCAGGGACCGCTGCGGGTGATGGGGCAACTGCGCGCCGGGCAGGCGTGGGCGGGCGGAGCGATCGGGCCGGGCGAAGCGGTGGAGATTATGACGGGGGCGGGTGTTCCGGAGGGCGCGGACTGCGTGGTGATGGTGGAACACGTGACCAGCGGAGCGGGGCATGCGACGTTGACCGGACCGCGAGAATTGGCTTCCGGCGAGAACGTGGTTCCAGCGGGCGCGGAGGCGAAGGCCGGCGATGTGGTGGTTCCCGCGGGACGGCGGCTGGGCGCGGCGGAGATTGCTGCGGTTGCGGCGTGCGGCGCGGCTGAGGTTGCGGTGTTCGCGCGGCCTCGGGTGGCGATCCTGTCGACCGGCGATGAACTGGTGGAGGTGGGCGCAGCGCCGCTGACGCATCAGATTCGCAACTCGAACAGTTACAGTCTGGCGGCGCAGGTGCGCGGCGCGGGCGGCGAGCCGGTCCTGTTTCCCATTGTGGCGGACGATGCGGCGGCCACGGAGCGGGCCATCGCGAAGGCGAGCGAGCGGGATCTGGTGCTGATTACAGGCGGCGTCTCGATGGGCAAGTTCGACTTTGTCGAGGAGGCGCTGACGGAGCTGGGGGCGGAGTTCTTTTTTACAGGCGCGCGCATCCAGCCGGGCAAGCCGGTGGTGTTTGGGAAATTGCCGGGGGCGTATTTTTTTGGGCTGCCGGGAAATCCGATCTCGACGATGGTGACGTTTGCGCTGTTTGCGGGGCCGTTGCTGCGGGCTTTGGGCGGCGAGGACGATGCGGGGCCGCGGTTTGTGCTGGCGCGGGTGGACGAGGAAGTGCGGGTGAAAGCGGGGCTGACGCGATTCCTGCCGGCGCGGCTGGAGAGCGATGTGCGCGGGGCGCGCGTGCGGCGCATTGGGTGGCAGGGCTCGGGCGATTTGGCGGCGGCTGCGCGGGCGAATGCGTTTGTGGTGGCGCCGGAGACGGCAGACGCACTGCAGGCGGGGGAGATTGCGTCGGTGCTGCTGCTGTGATGGATCAGGCGGTGCGGGTACGCGGCTGCGAGGCGAAGAACGCGTAGAGGGCCACGCCGCAATAGGCTGCGACGGGGACCGCGTAGGCGAGGGCGACTCCGTGGCCCAGCTCAGAGAGCTTGCCCATGGCGGGCGTGAGCACCGCGCCGCCGATGATGGACATGACGAGGACCGAGCCGGCGAGCTTGGTCTTGTCGCCGAGCTCCTTGATGCCCAGCGCGAAAATCGTGGGAAACATGAGCGACATGAAGAAGCTGGTGGCGAAGAGGCACCAGAGGCCGGCCCAGCCCGGGTGCAGCACGCCGGCGAGGGCGAGTACGGTGTTGACGATGGCATAGACGCCGGTGAGCCGGTGGGGGCGCACGAGGCGCATGAGCCATGCGGAGAAGAAGCGGCCGATGGCAAAGGCAGCCAGCGAACCGGTGAGCAGATAGCCGGCTTCGCGTTCGGGCACGCTGGTGTACTGCTGCGCGTACTGGATGAAGTAGCTCCATGTGCCGATTTGCGCGCCGACGTAGAGGAACTGAGCGGCGACGGCGGCGATGAAGTGGAAACGCAGCAGGGTGCCGGAGTGGGTGTGGGTGCCGGGTTCGCCGGCTTCGGAGCGCTCGCTGCCGACGCGCGGGAATTTGGTCCACGCGACGAGCAGGGCCCAGAAGAAGACGATGCCGGCGAGGACGAGATAGGGATGGACGACGCGGAGAATCTCCGAGCGCAGGTAGGCCTGGTAGCGATGCTGCGCCTGGAGGGCGGCGACCTGATCGGGCTTCAGCTCAATGCCGGAGAAGATGAAGATGGTGCCGAGCAGGGCTCCGCTGATGGAGCCGAGGGGGTTGAAGGCCTGCGCGAAGTTGAGGCGGCGCTCGGAGGTGCGCGGGTCGCCCATTTCCGCGATGAAGGGGTTGGCGGATGTCTCAAGAAACGAGAGGCCGCTGGCGATGACGAAGAGGGCAACGAGGAAATACGAGTAACGGTCGGCGAGGGCGGCGGGCCAGAAGAGGATCGCGCCGGTTCCAAAGAGGCAAAGGCCGGTGAGGATGCCGGCTTTGTATCCGGCTTTGCGGGTGACCATCGCCGCAGGCAGGGCGAGGCAGAAATAGCCGAGGTAAAAGGCGAACTGCACCAGTCCCGCCTGGAGGCGGTTGATGGTGAACGACGTCATGAACTGGCGGATGAGAATGTCATTGAGGTTGTTGGGAATGGCCCAGAGGAAGAAGAGCGCGGTGACGACGGCGAAGGTGGCGAGTTGTCCGGCGGGGATGAGGCGCGGCTGATCGGCGGAGGGTGGCGTGGCAGAGCGGAGCGGGGTCGAGGTCAATGCGGCGGTCCTTCCTGGTCCGGCTGATCAGGCGAGTGTGGCCGCGTTTCGAGGTGCTCCGAGAGCACAGAGAGGCGGCCTTCGCGATTCGCCGTATTCTATCCGCGGCAGGGCGTGGGCTGCCAACCGCGGGTTGACGATGGGGAGGGAACTGAGGTGAGGGACGCATGAGAGCGATTGTGCTCGACGGGCCGGGGCGGGCGAGGATGGCCGATGTGGCGCATCCGGGGAAGCCCGGACCCGGGGAAGTGCTGCTGGCGGTTCGCATGGTGGGGCTGTGCGGGTCGGACCTGAGCACGTTTGCGGGGAGAAACCCGCTGGTGAGCTATCCGCGGATGCCGGGGCACGAGATTGCCGCGAAGATTGTGGAGGTGGGCGCGGAATGTCCGGCTGCGTGGAAGGCGGACATGGCCGTGACGGTGCTGCCGTATTCGCAATGCGGGGAGTGCGCGGCGTGCCGGCGGGGACGGGCAAATGCGTGCCGGAACAACCAGACGCTGGGCGTGCAGCGCGATGGGGCGCTGACGGAATTTCTGCGGGTTCCATGGACGAAGCTGAAGGCGAGCGCGGGTTTGCCGCTGCGCACGCTGGCCATGGTGGAACCGCTCACGGTGGGCGCTCATGCGGTGCGGCGCGGACGCGTGACGGCGGAAGACACGGTGCTGGTGATCGGCTGCGGCATGGTGGGGCTGGGGGTAGTGGCCGCCGCGGCGTTTCGCGGAGCGCGGGTGATCGCGATGGATGTGGACGACGGGAAGCTGGAACTCGCGCGGTCAGCGGGCGCGCGCGAGGTGGTGCGGGGAGGCGACGGGGCTGCGGCGGGGGTGCGGGCGCTGACCGGCGGCGAGGGCCCGGATGTGGTGATTGAGGCAGTGGGCACGCCGCAGACGTTTCGGTTGGCGGTCGAGGTGGTGTCGTTTACGGGACGGGTGGTGTACATCGGCTATGCGAAAGAGCCGGTGAGCTATGAGACGAAACTGTTCGTGCAGAAAGAACTCGACATCCTGGGGTCGCGCAACGCGACGGATGCGGATTTTGACGAAGTGATTGCGATGCTGCGGAGCGGCGGCTTTCCTGTGGAAGACGCGGTGAGCCTGGTGGTTCCGCTGGAAGAAGCGGGCGAGGCGCTGGCGCGATGGAGCGCCGATCCGGCCTCGATGCGGAAGATTCTGGTCGCGGTGGATGGGACGAGCGCCGGGTGAGGCGCGGTCTGGCGCGATTATTGCGGCAAATTTTGAAGGTGCGGGAGCAGGGCGCGCAAGGCGCGTCCGCGATGGCTGAGGGTGTGCTTTTGTTCGAGCGAGATTTCGGCCATGGTGCGGCCGAGTTCCGGCAGAAAAAATAGCGGGTCGTAGCCGAATCCGCCGGAGCCGCGCGGCTGGGTGAGAATGGCGCCTTCGACGGAGCCATCGGCGGTGGCGAGGACTTCACCGGCGCGGGCGAGGGCCAGGACGCAGTGGTAGCGGGCGCTGCGGCGGTCGATGCCGGACAGGCGTTGGACCAGGCAGAGGTTGTTGCGGTCGTCGGTGGTGAGGGTTTGCGACGCGGACGCTGGTTCGTAGCCTGCATCCTGCGCGTAGCGGGCGGAGCGGACGCCTGGCTCGCCGTGGAGGGCGTCGACTTCGAGACCGGAGTCGTCGGCGAGGATGTAGCCGGGCGCGAGGCGGCTGTAGTACTCCGCTTTCAGGCGCGCATTGCCGGCGAAGGTGGGCTGGTCTTCTTCGGGAGCGGGGATGCTGGCGAGGTTGGGAAGAGGCTCGATGCGGATGGGGCTGGCCAGTCCGGCATCGAGCGCGGCGATGGAGAAATCGCGGAGCTTGCCGGGATTCGTGGTGGCGGCGTAGAGGGTGAGCACGGGATTGGAGCCTGTTATTAACTTTCCCACGGGCAGCGCTCCGGGTTGAGGCGAAAATCGCGCCATACTTCGTTGTCGGACTCGACAGTGGGGGCGCCACAGCCTTCTTCCTCCGCCTTGTCTGGCGCGATCTTCTCTCGCAACGCTGGCCGCGCGAAAGTTAATAACAGGCTCCAGTCTATTGGCCCGAGCGCACTGGCCAATCTTTCGGCAGGTCGAAAGCGAGCGGGCAGCCTTCGCAGAGCGGGGTGCGGCGGCAGTGGAGCTTGCCGGTCTGCACGATGAGGGCGTGGAATTCGTTGTAGTGGCGGGCGAGTTCCTCGGGATTCTCGCGCGTGCGGCCGGCGGCGAAGGCCTGCTCGGCGAGGGACTGTATCTCGGCGTACTTCGCTTTGTCGTGGACGAGGGCGTGACGCGTGGTGACGCGGCGGAGATACTCGTCGACGACCATGGCGGGCGTGTGGAGGGCGTAGAGGAGGATGGCGTCGGCGGTTTCCGGGCCGACGCCGGGCAGGGCGAGAAGGTCCGGACGCACCGCGGATGCGTCTTCACGGGCCGCGCGCTGCAGTTGCTCGATCTGGCCGCGATGGTGCGCGTCGAGGAAGGCGATGAAGGCTTTGAGGGCGGCGGCTTTGCGCAGCATGAATCCGGAGGGGCGGATGAGCAGGCGGAGGTCTTCTTCAGGGACGGCGCGGAGGCCGTCGATGGAGAGCGCGCCGCGGTTGCGCAGGTTGGCGATGGAGCGCTCGACGGAGGTCCAGGCGGTGTTTTGCGTGAGGTAGGCGCCGATGATGACCTCGAAGGCCGACTGCGCCGGCCACCACTGCTGCGGACCCCAGAGGGCGACGAGGCGGTCGTACATTGTGCGCAGGCGGCGAGCGGGAGGGGTCGGGGTCGCACGCGGGGTCGTGCCAGGTTTCGCCATCATCGCTTCGATTTTAGAATCGGGGACGGGTCCGAATCGTTTGCGCGGGAACGATGCTCTTATCAACAGGACAGATGAGTTTTTAGAGGAGATGCGATGGATTACGTGAATCTTGGCAGGACCGGGCTGAAGGTTTCGCGGATTTGCCTGGGATGCATGACCTACGGCGCGCCGGCGACGGGCGAGCTGAAGCCGGGGCGGCAGGCGTGGGCGCTCGATGAAGAGCAGAGCCAGCCGTATTTCCGGCAGGCCCTCGATGTGGGCATCAACTTCTTCGATACGGCGAACGTGTATTCGAGCGGCGCGAGCGAGGAGGTGCTGGGGCGCTTCCTGAAGAAGAACGTAAGGCGCGAGTCGGTGGTGGTGGCGACCAAGGTGCATGGGATGATGCGCGAAGAGCCGAACGGGCGGGGGCTCTCGCGCAAGGCGATCCTGCATGAGCTGGACGAGAGCCTGCGGCGGCTGGAGATGGAGTATGTCGATCTGTACCAGATTCACCGCTGGGACTACGAAACGCCGATTGAAGAGACGCTGGAGGCGCTGCACGACGTGGTGAAGGCGGGGAAGGTGCGGTATATCGGTGCGTCGTCGATGTACGCGTGGCAGTTCGCGCAGGCGCTGGCGCTCGCGGAGCGGCATGGGTGGACGCGATTCGTCTCGATGCAGAACCACTACAACCTGATCTACCGCGAGGAAGAGCGGGAGATGCTGCCGCTGTGCCGCGCGGAGGGGATTGGGGTGATCCCGTGGAGTCCGCTGGCGCGGGGCAGGCTGGCGCGCGCATGGCAGAGCGAGACGACCCGGCGCTCGGAGACGGATGTCTTCGGGAACCGCATGTACGCGGTGACCGAAGACGGTGACCGGGCGGTGGTGGAGCGGCTGGCGGAGCTGGCGAAGCGGCGCGGCGTGGCACAGGCGACGCTGGCGCTGGCGTGGATGCTGGCGAAGCCGGGCATCACGGCGCCGATTGTGGGAGCGAGCAAGGAGCATCATCTGCGCGACGCGGTCGCGGCGCTCGACGTGAAGCTGACGGCTGAGGAAGTGGCGCGGCTGGAGGAGCCGTATGGTCCGCATCCTGTGCTGGGGTTCAGCTAGAGCCTGGCCGGCCGGGCGGACGATCCCTTCGGGATCCCGGGACGGGGGCGCGGTGCTGAGGGTTAGTGGGAGGGCAGGACGCTGATGCGCGGCAGGACGATGATGTCGACGCGGCGATTCTGGCTGCGGCCTTCGGCGGTGTCGTTGGAGGCAACGGGGTGATAGGCGGCATAGCCGGCGGCGGAGATGCGGGCGGGCGCGAAGCCGTGATCGACGATGAAGCTTTTGGCCAGTTCGGTGGCGCGCGCGGTGGAGAGCTCCCAGTTGGAGGCAAATTGCGGCGTGTGGATAGGCACGTTGTCGGTGTGGCCCTCGATGCGCAGGTCGTAGGGGGCGGCGGCGAGCACGGCGGCGATCTGATCGAGCGTGGCGCGGGACTGCGGATGCGGGGTATCGGAACCTGAGTCATAGAATCCGGCTTCGCGGAGCGAGATGACGAGGCCATCGCGGCCGAGGCGCAGCGCGATGGCGTGGTCGGCAATCTGCCTGGAGAGGAGGCCGGCAAGGCGCGACTGCAGACGCGCCAGGTCCTGCTGCACCTCGGGGGACGCGGAAAGATCGTCGCCGAGGACGACGCTGAGGGGAGCGACCGAATCGGGCGCGCCTTTCCGCTGCTCGGCAGGAAGCGAGGCCGGAAAGAGGCCCATGGCCTGGAAGGCTTCCTGAATGGAGTGGGCAATCTGGGTCTGTTTGGCCTGGTCGGAGCGCGAGCTGGCGTAGAGCACGACGAAAAAGGCAAAGAGGAGCGTGATGAAGTCGGCGTAGGAGACGAGCCAGCGGTCGCGGTGCGCGGATTCGGCCGGGTGGCGGGGAGCTTTGCGAGGTCTCATGGGCGCTTCCTCGATTTTTTCGTAGCGGCGGGGGCCGTGGCGCGGAAGCTGGCGAGCTTGATTTCGATCATGCGGGGGTTCATGCCTTCGACGATGGAGATGACGCCTTCCAGAGCCATCTCGCGGAGGCGCTGCTCATCGCGGGCGCGCTGTTTCAGCTTGCCGGCGGCGGGAAGAAAGAAGATGTTGGCCGAGCCGACGCCGTAGATGGTGGCGACAAAGGCGACGGCGATGCCGCGGCCTACTTCATTCATGTGGTCGAGGTGCTGCATGACCTGGATGAGGCCGATGACGGCGCCGATGATGCCGATGGTGGGGGAGAAACCGCCGGCCGATTCGAAGACAGCGGGGATGCGGGCTTCGGTTTCGCAGAGGTTCTCCATCTGGACTTCCATGATGCGGCGCAGCTCTGCTGGCTCGGTGCCGTCGACGGCGAGCATGAGAGCCTGATGGAGGAACGAGTCGGTGACGCGGGGCAACTCCTGATCGAGGGAGACGATGCCGTTGCGGCGAGCCTGATTGGCGAAGGTGACGATCTGGCGCAGGAGGGCGTCGCCCTGGTCGGTGCGGTGAAAGAAGAGGCGGACCAGACGGCGCGCAGCGGCGAGGACGGTGGGAAGCGGGAACTGGAGCATGACGGCGCCGAGCGTTCCGCCGAAGACGATCATGGCCGCGGTGGGCTGGAGGACCTGGCCGAGGTGTCCGCCCTCGAGGAGCAGGCCGGCAAGAATGCCGGCGAGAGCGAGAAGAATGCCTCCGAGGCTGCCGGGGTCCATCGGCTAGTCCTCGAGCGCATCCGCTGAAAATTGCGGCGCGGATTTGGTTTCAGGGGAGCCCGCGGCTTCAGGCGGGGGCGGCCATGCCGAGGTGGTCTGGGGAGCAGCGGCGAGGAGGCGGGCGCGCCAGGCGACGGTGCGGGCGACGACTAGGTCCGAGGATTCGAGGACGACGATTTTTTCGCCGTTCACCAGGGTCAGGACGGTGTCGGGCGAAGCCTCAACGAACTTGATCAGGTCGCTGTTGACGACCAGAGGATTTCCGTTGAGCCGCGTCAGATGGATCATGGGTGGGCGACCCGGGCGCCGTCATCCTCCTTATCGGCAGGGCAGAGGGCGGGGAGCAGGGGTGTTGCACCGGGAGGCACGGGGCATGGGGCGGGGAAGAGGCCGCGCACGCGGCTTGCCAGACCTGGGAAGACGGATAAAGGGGAAAGGTGGGGAGCCGATGAAGCCAGTGAATCGAATGCGGTTCCCGGGAGTGAGGGGCGGCCGGAAGTTCATCGGAGAGGCCCACGCGCTTCGTTCAGGAACCCAAACTACTGAAACGGGAGAAAACATATGTCATTGGGAGTCCTGAACAACATTTCGGCGATTTACGCCGAGAACAATCTGAACCAGACGCAGAACAGCCTGCAGAAGACGCTGCAGCAGCTGTCGTCCGGTTCGCGCATCAATTCCGGCGCCGACGACGCGGCCGGCCTTTCCTTGGCCGACGGTCTCGCAGCCTCCTCGACGGCGCTGACGCAGTCGGCGTCGAACGCATCGGAAGGCGTGGACTTCCTGCAGGTGGGCGATGGCGCCCTGTCGCAGGTGACCAACCTGCTGAACCGCGCCGTGACGCTGGCGACCGAAGCCTCGAACGGGACGCTGAACTCGAGCCAGCAGGGGGCGGCGAACAACGAGTACCAGAAGATCCTGACGGAAATCAACACCATCAACAACAACACCGAATACAACGGCATCGCATCGTTTTCGACCTCGGCGTTTACGGCGGGGAGCGCGAACAACGCGATTACCGGTACGGGCGGGGCGCTGACGATTGTCTACAACGACGGCACCAGCAGCACGCTGAGCGGCGCAGAACTGGGAGCCATCACCAACGCCTCGACCCTGGCCTCACAACTGGCGGGAGTAACGGGAGCCAATGGCGAAGCCATTACCGCTGCCGACAACAACGGGCAGCTGGTTATCTCGGGCGGATCGGTGCACGGCAGCGTGCTCGAGACCGACATCGCCAACGCTGCATCAGGGGTGAGCACGATCGCCGTCAGCAACGCATCGGACGCACTGCAGGTGGCCGGAACGAAGGCGGGCGATGAACTGACCTTCTCCTACACCAAGTCCGACGGCACGCAGGGCAGCTTTAACCTTGACTACACCAACAGCTATGCCAATCTGGCTGCTTTTGCCAACGCGATCAACGGTTCAACGACCAGCGCGGAGGCCGGCCAAATCGCCACCGTGTCGGGCAACACCCTGGTTCTGAACGACGCCAGCGTGGCCACGGCGGGGGCGGGGGGCCTGGTGGAGACAGCCGCCGTGAGCGCCACGAACAACAAGCAGGTGTCGATCTTCACGTCGGACGGCACGATTTCGACCTCCTACAACAACACGGCGACGGACACGGTTGCAGCGAGCTCCGGCGCGCTGAGCCTGAGCGGGACGGCGCTGTCGAATTCGACCGCGGCGCAGACGGCTCTGACGGCGATCGATTCGGCGATCTCGACCGTGGCCAGCGATCGCGGCACCATCGGCGCCAACATCAACACGCTGACGGCAGTCGAGAACGTGATGAACACGCAGTCGACCAACACGCAGTCGGCGCAGAACGACGTGACGGCGACCGACTACGCCCAGGCCTCTTCGAACCTCTCGAAGTACGAGATTCTGATGCAAACCGGCATCAGCGCTCTGGCCCAGGCGAACAGCACCGAGCAGCTGGTCACCAAACTGCTCCAGTAACCCTCATCGGCGGGCAACGGGCGGGGAGCTTCGGCTCCCCGCTTTTTCTTAAGCGGCTCTAACTCCATGGCAACAGGAGAGGCGTTGCGGGTGCTGGGAAGAAGGGCGGGATCAAGCTGTCCCGGAAAGCGACGATAAGCGGACTATGGGAAGCGTAGGACTCTCGTTTGGATCTCCGACCAGCGGGCAGGGGTTTGACGTCACGACGACGGTGAACGAGATTGTGGGCAATCTCCAGGCGGTCGAGACCCCGTGGAAGAACCAGCTCACGACGCTGGGGTCGCAGGATACGGCCCTGACGAGCATTGGGACGGACCTGAGCAGTTTGTCGACGGCTTTGCAGGCGCTCACGGATTTCGAGGGGGTGCTGTCGGAGAAGGAAGGGTCGAGCTCCGACACGTCGATTCTGGATCTGACCGGCGCGGACACGAGCGCGGTGGCGGGCAGTCATACGGTGGTGGTGAACAGCCTGGCGCAGACGGATTCCTGGTACAGCGACGATGTTGTATCCACCGATACGCTGAGCGGGAGCCTGACGATCAACGGGAAGGCGATCCAGATCTCCAACGGGACGGCGACCGACTCGAACGGCAAGACGATTCCGGCGAACAATACGCTGGCGACGCTCAAGTCGTATATCAACAGCGGAAGCTACGGGGTGACCGCGAACCTGGTAACCGACTCCGGCGGCGAGCGGCTCAGCCTGGTGAGCAACACCAGCGGAAAAGGCGGAGACATCACTCTGAAAGCCAGCGGCCTGAAGGACAGTACCAGCGGCAGCTCAGTGAACTTCACCGAAGCGCAGCAGGGAACGCTGGTGGGCGGACAAGACGCGTCGTTCTCGGTGGACGGGATCAACATGACCAGTCCTTCGAACACGGTGACGACGGCGATTCAGGGCGTGACGCTGCAGCTGCTGAGCGCGGACCCGAATACCTCGGTGCAGGTGGAAGTGGCCAACGACACCACCGACGTGGAGACGGCGGTCAGCAATTTTGTGAACGCCTACAACACGGTCGTCAAGGACGTGAACACGCAGGAGGGGAAGGATTCGTCGGGGAACCCGGAGCCGCTGTATGGGAATCCGACGCTGGCGATGCTGCAGACTCAGATGGATGAGGCGCTGAACTTCGTGCAATCCTCGGGGGCCATTACCTCGGCCACGCAACTGGGTATCGAGGCCAGCGCCAGCGACGATGGAACCCTGACGCTGAACACGAACACGCTGGACAGCGCCCTGAACAGCAACTATCAGGATGTGGTGAATTTATTCCAGCCGGCCAGCGGTTTTACCTCGTTTGGGGATAACTTCTCGACGACGCTGGGCAATCTGGCCAACAGCGCGCCGAGTGGAGCGATTTATATGACGCTCCAGCAGAATTCGACGCAGGAGTCGCAGCTGAACACGAATATCACGAACCAGAACACGCTGATCGGCACGCAGCAGGCCAATTTGACGAGCGAGCTGAACCAGGCGAACCAGACGCTGCAGGAAATTCCAATGGAATTGCAGGAGATCAATGAGATGTACGGCGCGATGACGGGGTACGGCGAGAACCCGCAGGGCTGAGGCAGGGCGCGGAGGGATATGAATTATCAGCAGCAGGCAGTTGCAGGGATGAATCCGGTGGAACTGATCGTCGCCCTCTTCGATGGGATGGTGCGGTTTCTGTATCAGGCGATCGAGGCGATCGGGAACCGGAATGAGCGGCAGCGGCGGATCGCTGTGGGAAGGGTGCTGCAGATCCTGATGCATCTGCAGTCGCGGCTGCGCATGGATGTGGGAGGCAGTTCGGCGAAGGCGCTCTCAGAGTTTTACGCGTCGATCTTCGCGCTGTGCCTCGAGGGATCGCGGCTGGCATCGGCGGAGCGGCTGAAGGAGGCGATCGCGTGTATCCGGGACGTGCGCGAGGCGTGGAATGTAGCGGCGCGCGATCCTGAAGTATTGCGGCTGCTGGCGCGGGAAGGCACACCGGAACTGACCGTTGCGGCACGGGCGCGCACGGCGACGGCGGAAGCAGCGCACACGAACTGGACCGCCTGAGCCAGGGCCTGTTAGCAGGCCCCAGGGATCAGCCGGTGACGGCGAGCTCTTCTTCGAGCAGTTGTTTCTGGAAGAGATTGGCGTAGTAGCCGCCGAGGGTGATGAGTTCTTCGTGCGTGCCCAGCTCGGCAATGCGGCCGCGCACGAGCACGGCGATGCGGTCGGCGTGACGGACGGTGGAGATGCGGTGGGAGATGAGGATGGTGGTGCGTCCGGCCATCATGCTGTGGAGTTCCTGGAGGATGCGCTCTTCGGTGTAGGTATCGACGCTGGAGAGCGCGTCGTCGAGGATGAGGATGGGCGGGTTGCGCAGGATGGCGCGGGCGAGCGCGGTGCGCTGTTTTTGTCCGCCGGAAAGGGTGAGCCCGCGCTCGCCGACCATGGTTCCGAAGGCGGCGGGGAACAGCTCGAATTCGTCGCGGATGTGGGCGATTTGCGCGGCTCGGGCCACGTCGGCGGGGTCCGCGCCGGGAACGCCGAACGCGATGTTGTCGCGGATCGAGGTGCTGAAGAGAAACGTTTCCTGGGGGACAACGCCGATGGCCGCGTGCAGGGTGGCGAGGGGATAGTCGCGCACAGGGCGGCCATCGATCAGGACGCTGCCGGGCGGCGCGTCGTAGAGGCGCGGGATGAGACTGACGAGCGAGGACTTGCCCGAGCCGGTAGGACCGACGAGGGCGAGGCTGGAGCCGGCGGGGATTTTGAGCGAGATGCCGTGGAGGACTTCGACGGGGTTGGCGTTTTCGGTGGGATAGGCAAAATGGAGATCGCGGAATTCGACTTCGCCGCGGATCGAGACTTTCTCCGCGGCGGTGGTGGCCTCGTAGTCGTCGATCGCTGGTTTCGCGATGAGCAGCTCGTGGATGCGCAGGGTTGAGGCCGTGCCGCGCTCGAAGAGGTTGACCACGTAGCCGAGCGCGATGATGGGCCACATGAGCATGTACATGTAGGTGGTGAAGGCGACAAATTGGCCAATGGAGATGCGGTGCTGGAGCACCTGGTGGCCGCCGACGAACAGCGAGATGACCATGGCGATGCCCAGCATGAATTCGAGCGTGGGCCAGAGCATGCCCATGAGGCGCACGAGGCGCAGGGCGCGGCGGATGTACTCCTGGTTGGAGCGCTCGAAGGCCTTGATCTGGGCTTCTTCCTGAGCGAAAGCGCGGACGAGGCGGGCGCCGGAGAAGTTCTCCTGAGCCTGAGCGGAAATCTCGGAGAACATGGCCTGGATGCGCTCGAAGCGATCGTGAATCTTGCGGCCCATGAACTGGATCAGCACGCTGGCGAGGGGCATGGGAGCGAGCGCGGCCAGGGTGAGGAACGGGCTGATGCGGAGCAGGTAGTAGAGCGCGCCGACGGAAAAGAGCACCGTGTTGACGGTGTACATGATGGCCGGGCCGAGGAGCATGCGCACGGCTGCGAGGTCGTTGGTCATGCGCGCCATGATGTCGCCGGTGCGGTGCTCGTGGTAGTACGAGGCCGGCTGCTTCTCGAGCTGCGCGAACAGGTCGTTGCGGAGATCGAACTCGATATCGCGCGAGATGCCGATGAGAATCCAGCGCATGAGGAAGAGGAAGACGCCATGCGCGAGGGTGATGGCGAGGATCCAGGCGGCGTAGATCAGGATCTTGTGCCAGGTGACGCCGCGATTGAGATCGTTGGCAGCCGCGCCGATGATGCGGGGGAACTGAACCCAGATGGCGTTGGCCGCGATGGTGCAGAGGCTTCCCCACACATAGCCGCGCCAATAGCGGCGCATGTACGGGAGCAGCGGTTTGAGCTTGGCAAACATGGGCGGCGCGGTTCTCTCTAGGTGGGGGTTCGCAGCAGCAGCCAGGCGCCCGCGAGCCCGAAGAGCAGATCGGGAGACCAGGCGGCGAGGACAGCAGGCAGCCAGCTGACATTGCCCATGTTTTCAAAAAAGGCGGAGATGACGTAGTAGGTGATGGCGACGCCGATGGCGACGCCGATGCCGGAGAGCGAGCCGCGCTTGCCCATGGAGAGAGCAAAAGGGATGGCGAGCACGCCCATCACCAGCGTGATGAGTGGGTAGGCGAGTTTGTGGTTGAGCTGCACGCGCAGCGGAACGGTGTTGAATCCGCTCTGGCGCAGGGAATGAATGTAGCGTGCGAGCTCGCCGAAGGTCATCTCCGACGATGGGCGGACGTCGCGGGTGAAGTAGGAGGGCTGCTCGTTCACCTCGGGAAAGGTGCTGACCGGAAAGCTGCGATAGCTGGACATTTCCGCGCCTTTGAAGGTTCGCTCCCAACCGTCTTCGAAAACCCAGGTCTTGAGGTTCGGCTGCCACTCGGCCGAGGTAGCGGAGATGCGCCTGACGAGAGTGAAGGTGTTGGGGTCGAACTCGAAGACGGTGATGTTGCCGAAGGTGCCGATGTCGGGATCGAAATACTGATAGTAAAAGATGGTGCTGGGCTGGCCGCGCTGCTGTTCGCCGAACATCCAGCTGCGGCCGGAGTGCTCGATGGTCTGCGCGGGCTTGCCTTTGATGACGTTGCGCAGAGCTTCCTGGCGGCGATTGGCCTGTGGCAGGTAGAACTCGTCGAAAAGGAAGAGCGAAACCGAGAGGATGGCGGCGATGGTGAGCACCGGCACCGTGATCCGATAGAGGCTGATGCCGGTGGCCTTCATGGCGGTGAGCTCGCTGTTGCGGTTCATGATGCCGAAGACCACGAGGACGCCGATGAGCACGCTCAATGGCGTGATGAGGTAGATCATGTTCGGCGTGAGATTGATGAGGTATTCGCCGACGGTGACCAGCGGCGTGCGGTTGCGGATGATGTCGCCGAGCAGCTCAAAGAAGGTGAAGACGAGCATCAGCATGACAAATGTAACGAGGACGAGCACAAATGTGGTGAGGAACTCGCGCAGCACGTATTCATCGAGCAGAAGCGGGAAGCGCCCGCGGGCCGCTCTGTGCCGTGACGGCAGGCGGATGGCTCCGGCGGATGCTGCGGAGCGATCGGCGCGCAGCCGCAGCCAGTTGCCGATGGAGGTGAGCGCCGAGAGAGCTGCGCCGCCGGTGGACATTTGGCGCAGGAGGACGATGCCGCACAGGGCAAAGAGAAGGTTCGCTTCCCAGACACCGGCCCAGGCGGGGATCTTGTTCTGGCGCGCGAGGGCTGTGCCGGTGGAAGAGACAAAGTAGTAGATGAAGACCAGAGCGATGGTGAGGACAAAGCCGCCGCTCTTGCCGCCGCGGCGCGAGGAGATGCCGAGCGGCACGCCCACCAGCATGAGGACGAGGCAGGCGGCGGGGTAGGCCAGGCGCTTCTGAAATTCGATTTGATACAGACGAGCATTTCTGCCGTGCGTGCGGGCCAGCAACTGGTTGTTGCTCATGGCCAAAATCGGCGTATCGCTCTTGCCGAGATGCACGTCTTCCTGCGCGCCGGTCTGGAGAGGAAGATCGGCGGCCGAGAATGTAGAGACGGTGTAGTCGTCGGGATTGCCGGCGACGGGAGCGACTTCGGTTCCGTCGCGCATGCGCATGGTGATGGTCTGGTTGGGGCCGTTGACGACCGTGGCGCGGTCGGCGGTGGTGATTTTGGGCGCGTCAGGATCGGTGACGTCGGCCAGAAAAATCTGGCCCCAGTGCGCCGCGCCCTGGGCGGCGCGCACATCCTGAACGTAGAGAACGTAGTTTTTGAAATCCTCGTAAAAGACGCGCGGCTGCACCTCATAGGAAGCCTGGGCGTTGGCGAGGGAGTTCTCCTGGCGGAGCATCGCGGCGGTTGCTTTCGGCGCGAAGTACATGGTGTTGGCGAGGCTGATGACCCAGGCGGCGACGGCGATCATGCCCACGACGCGAACGAAGCTCCAGACGCCGATGCCGGAGGCGCGCATGGCCGTGATTTCGCTGTCGGCGGAGAGACGGCTGAGCCCGAGAAGAATTCCGACGAGGACGGCCATGGGGATGGTGACCGTGAACATGTCGGGCATCATGAACAAAACGATTTTGGTGACCGAACCGAGAGAAGCGCTGTTGCGGACGACGAGTTCCAGCAGGATGGGCAGATCGCGGATGAAGAGGACGAAGGTGAAGATCGCTCCACCGATGACGGCGTGCGACAGCACTTCCTTCAGGATGTAACGGGTGAGGATCCGCACAAATCAGCTTCCGGTACCAGTTTACCGTGGGGTAAAGCGGCGCAGGCGGAGGCTGTTGGCGAGGACGCTGACGGAACTGAGGGCCATGGCGGCGCTGGCGATGGCGGGGCGGAGCAGCAGGCCGAAGGCGGGGTAAAGCGCGCCGGCGGCGATGGGGATGCCGATGAGGTTGTAGCCGAACGCCCAGCCGAGGTTTTGGCGCATGGTGCGGAGGGCGCGGCGCGCGAGGAGCAGCGCGTCGAGGATCTGGGCGGGGTCGCCGTGGAGCAGGATGGCGTCGCCTGCCTCGCGGGCGAGATCGGCGCCGGTGCCCATGGCCAGGCCCGCGTCGGACTGCGAGATGGCGGCGGCGTCGTTGATGCCGTCGCCGGCCATGGCGACGCGATGGCCCTGCTGCTGAAGGTCGCGGATTTTGGCGAGCTTTTGCTCGGGGAGCAGGCCGGCCCAGACCTGGTCGATGCCGGCCTCGCGCGCGATGGATTCCGCGGTGGCAGCCGTGTCGCCGGTGAGCATGGCGGTGCGGATGCCGAGGCGGCGGAGGCCGGCGATGGCCGCGGGCGCCGAGGGGCGCAGCGTGTCGCGGGCTTCGATGAAGCCGATGAGCCGGCCGTCGCGGGCGATGTACATCAGCGTGGTTCCGGCCGCGGTCGCCGGGTTCTCCGGGATCGCGATGCCGTTCTCCGCCATGAGGGCAGCGTTGCCGGCGATCACGCGGGCTCCGTTGACAAGCCCCTGAATCCCTTTGCCGGGGATAGCGCGTGTTTCTTCGGCCGACGCTTCGGGGATGCCGCGAGCGGAAGCCGCGCTCAGGATGGCGCGGGCGAGGGGATGCTCGGAGCGGCGTTCGAGGGCGGCCGCGAGAGTGAGGACTTCGTTTTCGTCCGCTGCGACGGGATGGATCGCGGAGACCTGAGGCTTGCCTTCGGTGAGGGTACCGGTCTTGTCGAGGACGACGGTATCGATGCGGGCGAGACGTTCGAGGCTTTCGCCGCCTTTGAAGAGGATGCCAAGCTGCGCGCCGCGTCCGATGGCGACGGTGAGGGCAGCGGGAACGGCGAGGCCCATGGCGCAGGGGCAGGCGATGACGAGGACGGCCACGGAGACCGCGAAGGCGCGGCCTGCGCCGCCGCCGGCGAAGATCCAGATGAGGAAGGTGGCGAGCGCAAGAACCAGAACCACCGGAACGAAGACAGCGCTGACGCGGTCGGCGAGCTGCTGCATGGGGGCGCGCGAGGATTGCGCCTCTTCAACGAGGCGCATCATCTGGCCGAGGACGCTGTCGGCTCCAATGGAGGTGGCGCGATATTCGATGGCTCCGTCGAAGTTGAGCGAGCCGCCGATGACGCGATCGCCAGGTTTGTGCGGGACCGGGAGGGATTCGCCGGTGAGAAGGGATTCGTCGATGGAGGTTTCGCCGGAGAGGATGAGGCCGTCTACGGGAACGCGCTCTCCGGGGCGAAGAATCACGGTGTCGCCGGGGACGACCTGGGCGAGAGGCATCTCGATTTCGCGGCCGTCGCGCAGAATATGTGCCGATGACGGTTGCAATTGGGCGAATTCGTGCAGGGCGTCGAGGGTTCTGCGTTTGGCGCGGGCATCGAGCCAGCGGCCGAGGAGCAGAAAGCCGAGGATGAGCAGGACGGCGTCGTAATAGACGTCGGGCTGGAGCCCGTTGCGGAGGAAGAGTTCGGGTGCGACGGTGGCGGCGAGGGAATACGCGAAGGCGGCGCCGGTGCCGAGCGCGACCAGCGTGTTCATGTTGGTGCCGCCATGAGTGGCGGCAATCCACGCCTGGCGATAAATGATGCCGCCGCCCCAGACCATGCCGGCCAGCGTGACGGCGAGCATGGCGTAGTTAAGAGCGAGGGGCGAGATCTGAAAAAGCACCGGCAGCGCGGGAGCAAACCACGCATGCGCGTTCATGAGCAGCAGCACGAAGAGGCCGTCGGCGAGGGTGAACAGAGCCCTGGCGCGCAGGGGGCCCTCGTCGGCGGCGCGATCGGGAGCGGGCGAGCCGGGTTCCGCGGGCAGCCCAGCGTCGTAGCCGGCTTCGCGGATGGAAGCGATGAGATCTTCCGGCCGAGCGCTGGCGGCGTCGAAGCTGACGCGCGCGGAGTGGGTGAGGAGATTGACGGAGGCTTCGCGCACGCCGGCGGTGGAGCGGAGCGCACGCTCGACGTGGCTCTGGCAGGCCGCGCAACTCATGCCGGTAACCGGCAGCGTTACGGTGCGGACAGGGCCGGTTTCCTGGACAGCGGGTTTGACTTGGGCGTCTGTGGCAGTCATGGCCGATCGACCCCGGGGTTCAGACCTCAGCCTTCGTTGGAGAGTCTACGCAATCGAGCGCCGGGGCGGCCTTATCTTTCGACGGCAGCGGGATAGCCTGCCTTTTCGACTGCGTTGATCAGCGAGGATTCCGGAATGTGATCGGAAATCTGCACGCGCGCCGCGCCGACGCGCACTTCGCCGACGTGAACGCCCTGGACCCGGCCGAGCGCCTGCGACACGCGGTTCACACAGGCTCCGCAATGCATGTTGTCGATTCGCAGAGTAACTTCGCGCATCCGTACCCCCCGTTTATGGTAGACGCGAAAAGCCGGGGATGGATGCAGGAATCGCGGCTTGCGCGAGGTGGTGGTGACGATGGTCATCCCGTGAGCGCAGACGCCGCGGGCAGCACGGATCAGCCCTTTTTCGGAGCGGGCGCTTTTTTCTGGGCGTCGAGGAAGCGGCGCAGGCGGTCGAGCGTGCGGGCCTTGCCGAAGATGAGCATGCTCTCGATGAGCGGCGGGCTCGAGGTGCTGCCGGTGAGAATGGCGCGCAGCAGCATGAAATTCTCTTTGACCGACCAGCCCTTCGCTTCGCCGAGCTGCTTGAGGGCGCTTTCGATGGCGGCGTGGGTCCACTCGACGGCTTCGAGGACGGTGAGCTGTTCGGCGACGAAGGCCAGTGTGTCGGGCAGGGCGCGATTCTTTGGCAGGAAGAGGTCCTGGGAGGGCAGGATGTCGTCGGCGAGGAAGAAGTGGGTGAGGTTGCCGAATTCGGCGAGGGTTTCAATGCGCGGCTGGATGAGGCTGGCGATCTCGCTGAGATACGCGTCGGACAGGACCGTGGAGCGCAGGGCCGCGTAGAAAGCCTGCGGCGCGAGCGCGCGGATGTATTCGCCATTGAGCCAGCGCAGCTTGGTCAGGTCGAAGACCGGGCCGGCAGGGCGGATGGCTTTGACGTCGAAATGCCGGAGCATTTCGGGGAGGGTGAATTTCTCCGACGCGTCGTTGATGTCGGCCGGCATGCCGCCGCCCATGAGGCCGAGGAAGTTAAGCATCGCTTCGGGCAGGAAACCAGCCTGGCGGTAATAGACGAGCGAGACGGGGTTCTTGCGCTTGGAGATTTTGCTCTTGTCCTGGTTGCGCAGCAGCGGCATGTGCCAGAAGCGCGGCAGCTTCCAGCCGAAGGCCTGGTAGAGGAGCACGTGCTTCGGTGTGGACGAGATCCACTCTTCGGCGCGGATGACGTCGCTGATCTGCATGAGGTGGTCGTCGACGACATTGGCCAGATGGTAGGTGGGGAAGCCGTCGGACTTGATGAGCACCTGGTCGTCGACGTTGTTGTGCTCGAAGGTGATGGGGCCGCGCAACTCGTCGCGAAAGGTGGTTGAGCCGTCCAGCGGTACCTTGAGGCGGATGGTGAAGGGCCTGGCGGCTTTGAGGTTCGCCTCGACCTCGGAAACGGAGAGGTTGCGGCAGGTTCCGGAATAACGCCCGGGCGTCTGGCGGCGGGCGGCTTCGAGCGCCTCGGCGGTACAAAAGCAGCGGTAGGCCGCGCCGGCGTCGAGCAGGATTTGCGCGTGCTCGCTGTAGATGGCGGTGCGCTCGGACTGGCGGTAGGGGCCGAACGGGCCGCCCTTGTCCGGGCCTTCGTCCCAGGTGAGGCCGAGCCAGTGCAGGGCGTCGAAGATCATCTGCTCCGAGGTGGCGACGAAGCGGGCGCGGTCTGTGTCCTCGATGCGGAGCACGAACTTGCCGCCGCGCTGGCGGGCGTAGAGGAAATTGATGAGGCCGATGTAGGCGGTGCCGACATGCGGGTCGCCGGTGGGCGACGGAGCGATGCGGACGCGGATGTTTTCCTCAGGATGGAGAGCGGTGTCGGACATGGAAGGCAAGATTTATGGTAACAGGGGTGGGGGTGCGTAGAACTTTTGATGGCAGGTAAGTGCTTTGGTTTCTGTGCAAAATGGAAGGCGAAGGTCGGATTGGGAAAATACTGAAGTATCCACTTGACAATCGCAGGAGGCAGGTGCAGAGTGAATAGTGAAGTTTATGCTTCACTATTCTCTCGAAAGGAATTCAGTCATGGAACCCTCCACTGTTCACTCCACCTTTACGATCGAGCGCAGCTATCCCCATTCGCCGGAGCGCGTCTTTGCCGCGTTTGCCGATCCTGAGAAGAAGCGGCGCTGGTTTGCTCCCGATGAGCAGGTCACGGTCGAGAAGTTCGAACTCGACTTTCGCGTGGGCGGCCGCGAACACCTCGAGTTCAAGATGGGGCCGAGCGCGCCGATTTCCGGGGTCATCACGAACAACGGGACGATCGCGGACCTGGTGCCGAACAAGCGGTTCGTTTCGGCGTACATCATGGCGCTGAACGGGAGGACGTTTTCTGTGTCGCTGGTGACGATTGAGGTGTTGCCGTCGGCGGCGGGGACGGATTTGATCTGCACGCACCAGGGGACGTTCCTCGAGGGCTCGGATGGGCCAGAGGGGCGCAAGCACGGCTGGACCGTTCTGCTGGACAACCTGGGCAAGGCGCTGGCGGACGGACTGTGAGGCCGATCGGCGATGGATTTGCGGCGACGCGTGACCGGAGAGAGCGCGAGTGAGCGAATCCGATGCAGGCATCGACGGGCTGTTTCACGCGCTGGGCGATCCAACGCGGCGCGCGATCCTCGATGCGCTCAGTCAGGCGCCGACCAGCGTTTCGCGGCTGGCGGCTCGGCTGGGGATCACGCTGACCGCAGTGGGGCAGCATCTGCAGATCCTCGAAGGGTGCGCACTGGTGAAGACGGAAAAGGTGGGGCGGGTGCGGACATGCAGCATGGATCCGGCGGGTCTCGACCGGCTGGAACAATGGGTGCGCGCGCATCGCAACACGTGGGAACGCGGGCTGGACCGGCTGGGCGCGTTTCTCGACGAAGAGCGCGAGGGGCACGAGTAGCGTGGCTCGCTGATTCGAGGATTCCTCTGCGCGGCAGCGCGGAAGAGTGGCACAGCGCGCGCTGCTCGGATATGGTTGAGCCGGGGGCGCGATGCGAAAGTTGTCGCACCGATTGCTGGCTGGCGGCGTGTTGCTGGTGGGCGCGGGAGCGTGGGGATTGCTGCCCGGGGTGGCCGGTCTTGCTCAGCGCGTAGCCGCTGCGCGGCCGGTCCACCAGCACGGAGTGGGGATCTTTTCCGGCTCAACCGATATTGGCCCGGCGGTCAAGGGCGCGACGGCCTACGGTGCGGCTTCGGAGACGTATCAGATCACCGGCGGCGGGGCCGATCTGTGGGGCGCGGCGGACGCGTTCCACTTCGACTGGAAAATGTGGGATGGGGACGGAGCGCTTCAGGCCGATGTGGCGTTTCCTGCGGGCACGCACCCGCCCAATGAAAAAGCTGTGCTGATGTTCCGGCAGAGCCTCGATCCCGGATCGACGTATGCCGATGTCGCCATTCACGCCGATGGTCACATCACGCTGCAGTGGCGCGCGGTGCAGGGCGGGGCGACGGACGACATCGAGGCCGACGCGCATGGGTCGAAGACGCTGCGCATCGAGCGGCACGGCGACGTGTACGGCGCGTTCGCTACCGGCCCGGACGGCAAGCTGACGCAGTTCGCCTCCGCCGTGATTGCCATGCACGACCCGCTCTATGTGGGCGTCGGCGTATGCGCGCACGACGCGCAAGGCGTGGCGACGGTGACGTTTTCGCATGTGAGCCTCACACGCGCGGACCTGGCGAATCCGCCCGAGTAGCGCTGAGGCGTCAATTCACAGGGGAAATGCAAGTGCCTTCGACTCGCGGCTGAATTCGGATGCATCGCTCTGGATGACAGTAATGCAGGTCCATTCGACTCGCGGCTGAATTACTTGTTGCGCCAAAAGCGGCGCAACGATAGGGAAGGCTCGCTCAGGATGACAGAGTTGTGGAAAGCTCGCTCTGGATGACAGAGTTGTTGATTAGCTCTCTTTGGTTCCCGAGAAGCCGGCCATGATTTGCGTCATCAGGTCGTTGACCGCGCCGGGCTGGTTGGGCAACAGAATCGTGTTCGATTTACCGGCCGTGCCGATGTCGCGCAGCGTGTCGAAATACTGCGTGAGCAGGACCATCGACATGACGTCGCGGGCGGTTGAGCCTTCGACCGCGGACTTGAACTGCTCGACGGAAGCCTGCAATCCCTGAATGATGGCCTGGCGCTGGCGGGCGACGCCTTCGCCCTGCAGGGCTTTCGATTCAGCTTCGGCCTCGGCCTGTTTCACTTTGAGAATCTTGTCGGCTTCGCCGCGGGCCTGCGCGGCGGTCTGTTCGCGCTGGGCGGCGTTGATGTCGTTCATCGCCGACTTTACCTTGGCGTCAGGCACGATGTCGGTGACGAGCGCCTTGAGGATGTTGTAGCCGAACTCGCTCATCACGACGTCCAGTTCCTTTTTGACGGCCGCGGAGATCGTGGCTTCCTGCTCAAAGGCTTCGTCGAGCGTGAGCGTAGGCACGTGGCCCAGGATGGAGTTGAAGACGTAGCTCTCGATCTGCTTCTGGGGCGAACTCAGCTTGTAGTAGGCCTCGTAGACCTTGTCGGGCAGGACCTGGTACTGCACGGAGACGGGGATGGTGACGAAGACGTTGTCCTTGGTCTTGGTTTCGACGCTGACGTCGGCCTGGTTGATTTGCAGATCGATGAAGCGGACCGTTTCCGCGTAGGGCAGAAGGACGTGGAGGCCGGGCTGCGCGACGCGGTTGAATTTTCCCCAGCGCTCCACGACGCCTGCGGTGTAGGTGCGGACCGTGTACATGGTCTTGAAGAGGGTAACCAGGAAGAAGAGAGCGACCAGGGCGAGAACCACGAGGATGATGAGCGAACCGGTTTCCATGGAGATGGCCTTTCGTGCAAGCACACAGAAGCTGAGTGAGGAGAGGTGGCAACACTATAGCGCACGGCGGCGGCGGGTTAGCGAGTCAGCAGGTTAGCCAGTCAGCGGAGCCGCGACGGCCGAGCGCCGCGATCATGGGGCCAGAGTGATGTCTCATGGCTCACTCCTTTGCAGCCGGTGAGCATTGCATGCGGTGAACCAAAAGCGGAAAACCCGCCGCGCCCTGAACGGAACGCGGCGGGAGGATGTACAGCAAGTACTGCAAATGAACTACTCATGCGGCAGAACCGCGAAAATGCAGAGCTCAGAGCTTAGAGCACAGAATGCCGCTCCGGATTACTTCGAGTTGCCCGTCCGCAGATCCGGGTTAAAAACCTTTTGCTCTTCGATGGCTGCCTGCGCCGCCGCCAGACGGGCGGTGAGCAGACGGAAGGGAGAGCAGGAAACGTAATCGAGTCCGGCGCGATGGCAGAACTTGACGGACTCGGGCTCGCCGCCGTGCTCGCCGCAAATGCCGACTTCGAGATTGCGGCGCGCGCTGCGGCCTTTGTTGGTGGCCATCTTCACCAGGGTGCCGACGCCTTCCTGATCGAGAACGGCGAAGGGGTCCTGTTTGAAGATGCCCTGCTTGAGATACGCAGGGAGGAATTTGTTGCAGTCGTCGCGGGAGATGCCGAAGGTGGTCTGCGTGAGATCGTTGGTTCCGAAGCTGAAGAATTCGGCATCGGCAGCGATCTTATCGGCCACCAGGCAGGCGCGCGGCAACTCGATCATGGTTCCGACCTTGTACTCGACGACCAGGCCCTTCTTGATGAAGACGTCGTGGGCGACGGCGTGAATGATGGCGGCCTGCGCCTTGAATTCCTCAGGGCCGCCGATGAGCGGGATCATGATTTCGAGGTGCGGGTCGATGCCGGACTTCTTGACCGCAGCGGCGGCTTCGAAGATGGCGTGGGCCTGCATCTCGGTGATTTCGGGGTAGGTGATGCCGAGCCGGCAACCGCGCAGGGCGAGCATCGGGTTGAGCTCGTGCAGCTCTTCCACGCGCTCGAGGATCTTGTGGAGCTGCTTCAGTTTGGGTGAGCGAGGCTTCTCGATTTCCAGCTTCGCGATCTGGACCAGCAGGTCTTCGCGCCTGGGCAGGAACTCGTGGAGCGGCGGATCAAGCAGGCGGATGACCACGGGCAGCGAACCCATGGCTTTGAGCAGGCCGGTGAAGTCGGCGCGCTGCATGGGCAGCAGCTGAGCGAGAGCGGCGCGGCGCTCTTCCTCGGTCTTGGCGAGGATCATGGCCTGCATGTGGGGGAGGCGATCTTCGGCAAAGAACATGTGCTCGGTGCGGCAGAGGCCGATGCCCTCGGCGCCGAAGAGCTGCGCCTGTTTGGCGTCGCGCGGGATATCGGCGTTGGCAAGGACGCGCAGGCGGCGCCGCTGGTCGACCCAGCCCATGAACTGGACGAGGTCGGGATTGTCGGGGTTCACCGGAATGGTGTTCAGCTTGCCGTCGATGATGCGGCCGGTGGTGCCGTCGAGGGAGATCCAGTCGCCTTCCTCGTAGGTTTTGCCTTTGACGCGCATCTCCTTTTTCTTCTCATCGATGGTGACGTCGCCGGCGCCGGCCACGCAGCACTTGCCCATGCCGCGAGTGACGAGAGCTGCGTGCGAGGTCATGCCGCCGCGCGAGGTGAGGATGCCGGAGGCGACGTTCATGCCGGCGATGTCTTCGGGCGAGGTCTCACTGCGGACGAGGATGATCGACTTGTAAGTACCTTTCTCGTGGAACTTGACGGCGTCGGCGGCGGTGAAGACGATCTGTCCGACGGCCGCGCCGGGCGAGGCGGGCAGTCCGGTGGCGAGCACCTCCACCGTGCCCTTCTCGTCGAGGCGCGGAACGAGGAAATCGAAGATTTGGTTCGGCTCGACGCGCAGAACCGCTTCGTCGACGGAGATGAGGCCTTCGCGGACCATGTCGATGGCGATGCGCACGGCAGCGAGGCCGGTGCGCTTCGCGTTGCGGGTCTGCAGCATGTAGAGGCGGCCGTCCTGGATGGTGAACTCGAAGTCCTGCATGTCGCGGTAGTGCTTTTCGAGCCGCGAGGTCAGATCGTGGAGCTGGTCGTACACATGCGGCATCTGCTTCTGCAGTTCGCTGATGGGGACGGGGGTGCGGATGCCGGCGACGACGTCTTCGCCCTGCGCGTTCATGAGGAACTCGCCATAGAATTCCTTGTCGCCATTGGCGGGATTGCGGGTGAAGTCGACGCCGGTGCCGCTGGAATCGTTGAGATTGCCGAAGACCATCGCCTGGACGTTGACCGCGGTGCCGAGCCAGTCGTCGATGTTGTTGAGGCGGCGGTAGGTGCAGGCGCGCTCGTTCTTCCAGGACCTGAACACGGCATCGCGGGCCATGGTGAGCTGGCGATCGGGATCCTGCGGGAATTCCGCGCCGGTTTGGCGGAGAACGAGCCTTTTGTAGCCGGCGATGATCTCTTTCAGCGCTTCGGGTGTCAGCTCGGTGTCCTGGATGACGCCGTACTTCTTTTTTGTCTCGTCGAAGATGTGCTCAAAGCTGGATTTCGGGATGTCGAGGACGACGTCGCCGAACATCTGGATGAGGCGGCGGTAGGAGTCATACGCGAAGCGCGGGTTGCTGGTCTTTTTGGCGAGAGCTTCGACGGACGCGTCGTTCAGGCCGAGGTTGAGGATCGTGTCCATCATGCCGGGCATGGAAAATTTCGCGCCGGAACGGACGCTGACCAGCAGGGGATTCTCGCCGGCGCCGAGGCGCTGGCCCTGCAGCTTTTCGAGGCGCTCGAGGGCGACTTCCATCTGCTCGGTGACCTGGGGCGCCAGCGCGCGGCGCATGTATTCGCGGCAGGCTTCGGTCTGGATGGTGAAGCCGGGAGGCACGGGCAGGCCGGCGTTGGTCATCTCCGCCAGGCCGGCGCCTTTGCCGCCGAGGGTGTCGCGCATTTTGCCGTTGCCTTCGGCGACGCCAGCGCCGAAGAAGAAGACATACTGGCCTGGCGCTTCCGTTTTGGCCGCTGTGGCCTGTTCCTGAAGATTCAGGGTGGTCGGATTCATTGAGGATTCTCCGTTCTGCCGCCGGGGGCGGGTATGTATCGATGAGTGCGTTGCGGTGCCTGCGAGCAGCGCAGAGCAGTAGTGAAGCGGGGCGCGTCCTGCGCAATCTGGAACAGAGAATTGTCGATCCGAAAGAAACGGGCTGTATGTGCCCTGCATCACAGGAAATTTTGAAGGAGGATGTGACGCAGATCACACGCCGAAGAAACGATCAGAAATGAGAAATGGGCGGGAACGCGGCGGGCGGGAAGGGGCTGGAATGAGGCGGGCGGGAACGCGCGCGGCGTCCCATGTCCTGAAGACCAGGACACGGGACGCCGGCGGAAGAGATCGAGAAGGTTTGTGAGTTATTTCGGAGCGGCTGCGGGCGCTGCCGCCGGAGCCGCAGTGCCTGCTCCCGCCTGCACCAGATAAGGAGCGCCGGGGGCAGGAATCGGATTCTTCATGAAGAACTTGTAGCAGGATTCATTCACCTGGTCGTAGACGTTGCCGTAGTTGGCATCGCTGTTTTGAATGATCCGGAGATCGAAGGGGAATCCGGCTTTCACGAATGCATCATGCTCGAGAGTCATGACGCGCAGCGGATGGTCGTCGTCGCTGTCGCCGACCCAGACCTGGATGGGGATCTTGCGCACCGCATGGGAAAAGTAAGTGTAGTCCTCGGTGGGGACAATGACACGAATCCCGCAGACGGCGCCCCAGTCCTGAGAGTCGAGAAAGCCGACAGGGATCGCGAAAACGCCGCCGGTGTCGCCCCCGAAGAGGTACACCTTAGTCGGATCGATGGGGTGCTTCTTATTGACGTCGAGCAGCACGGCGTGGAGGAACTCCGGCCCGTCGATCTGGTAGTTCCACATGGTGTTGCTGGTGGACTCGGGCGAGACCACGATGAAGCCCTGGTGCGAGGCGAAACTGGTCCAGTACTTGAGCACATCCTGGGCATAACCGCCCTGGTCGTGGATGAGCACGACCACCGGAAGCGGCGTGTTGGGGGCGGCGGATCCTGGAATCTGCACCAGGTATTCGCGGTCTTTGCCGTTGAACTGGAACTTGACGTGTTCCGCCTTATCTTTCTCTTTGGCGCATGCGGGAAGCGCAGTGAAGAGAGCCAGCAGCACAGCGGAGCACAACTGGATGGATTGTTTCATTCGAGACTCCGGGGAAGCAGCATGAAGTTCGCCGCCATTATAGCGAGGCAGGCGGTCACGTAAAGAGTACCGACGGCGGCGGGCAGCGCGATTTGCGGCGGGGATCGACGTAATATGGTCGGTGCATCGACCGGCGGCCGCTGCAGCGAGCCGGACGGGTGAGCCCCCGAGCGGCAAAGAGCCGCAAGTACAATCGAGAGAAGCACAGGATCAGGCCGGGCGGCAAGGCAGAGCGGAGACTGCGTGATCGGGAAGCTCTTCGGCAAAAGAGGGGACGAAAAGGGGCGGGAGCGGCCGACGCTGCTGACGGGTCCCCGGATTCCGCGCCACTCGAGCGGGTGGCAGGCGCTGCTGAAGCATTTGCAGGAGCATCAGGGCCTGCGCGTGCTCGACATCGGGCCCACGTCACCGCAGAACATCAACTTCCTGACGAATCTCGGGCACAGCGTCTACATGGCCGATGTGGTGCACGAGGCGCTGAAGGGCGGATGGGAATTGCCTCCAGCGGAGAAGGGCGGGGCGCCGGGATTCAACGTGAAAGGGTTCTTCGAGCAGAACCTGAACTTCCAGGGGCGCGAGTTCGATGTGGTGCTGCTGTGGGCGACGCTCGATTACATCCCCGACGGCCTGACCCACGCGCTGGTGGAGCATCTGGAGAAGGCGACGCTCGCGGGCGGCAAGGTGCTGGCGATCTTTCACTCGAAGAAGGACGGCCCGTACACGGCCTATTGCCGGTATCACCTGACGAACGGGTCGGAGATCGAGATGCAGGAGTCGGAGCCCTTCGACGTGAAGCGGGTGTACACCAACCGCAGCATCGAGAAGCTGCTTGCGGGCTTCGCGGCAAGCAAGTTCTTCCTGGCCAAAGACAATTTGTACGAAGTGATTCTGACGCGGTGAAGCCGGATGCAGGGGATAGGGGATAGGGTGCAGGCTTCGCGTTCGACCCTTCCTGGAGTGCCTGCCACCTGGCATGGCCTTTCTCGGAATGCTGCGGGTCCGGCTTCAAAATCGATCTGCGATCGCGGCAAGACACCCTACACCCTATACCCTACCCCCTGCACCTTGCTATCCTTCCGGTTTCCTGGAATACTCCATCGGAGGCATGCATCATGTCTGTATTGCGCCGCTGTTCTGCTCTGTTGCTGATGGCCGCGCTGCCGCTGGCGGCGCAATCGACGAAACACAAGACTCACACGGCGGCTGCGACGCAGTCTGCTCCGGTCGCACAGAGCGCGAATGCGTACTCCGGCCCGTGGGATGATCCGCAGCCTGCGGTGGAGAAGCTCGACCTCACCATGTATCAGCGCATTCGCGAGGAAGGCCTTCAGCACTCGCGCGTGATGGAGTATGCGTCGGCGCTGGCCGATGGCATTGGGCCGCGGCTCACCGGATCGCCCAACATGGCGAAGGCCAACGAGTGGACCAAAGATCAGCTCTCTGCGATGGGCTGCGTCAACGCGCATCTCGAAGACTGGGGCGAGTTCGGCATCGGATGGCAGCAGCTCAATACCTGGGTGCGGATGGTATCGCCCGACACGGCTGTGTTCATTGCGCAGGCGACGCCGTGGTCGCCGTCGACGAACGGGCCGGTGACCGGCGATGCGGTGTGGGTGAACATCCAGGACCCGAAAGATTTCGACACGTACCGCGGCAAGCTGGCGGGAAAGATTGTGCTGCTGGGCGAAATGCGCGAAGTGCCGCCGGTGGAGAAGCCGCTATTCTCGCGCTACACGGACGAGGACCTGGCGAAGATTGCGGAGTATCAGGTCGCGGAGCGCCCGGGCCTGACGCCGGAGATGATGCAGCGGATGCGGGCGCGCATACAGCGCTACCGGATGATCGACCAGATTGCGCAGTTCCTGGCCGACGAGAAGGTGGCTGGGGTGGTGGTGCCGAGCCGCGACGGCGGCAATGGCGGCGGCTCGGGCGGCACGATCTTCGACGACAACGGCGCGGCGATCGGGCGTACGCCGTACATTCGCGGGCATGAAGTGAAAGTGCCGGTGGTGGTGATGGCCATCGAGAGCTACGGCCGGGTGTACCGGCTGCTCGACGCGCACGTGCCGGTGCAGATGCAGATGGACGTGGAGACGAAATTCACCGGCGACCACGAGCACGGCTACAACACGATTGCCGAGATTCCCGGCACCGATCCGGCGCTGAAGGATCAGGTGGTGATGGTGGGCGGGCATCTCGACAGCTGGATCGCGGGCACCGGAGCGACCGATAACGGCGCGGGCACGGTGGTGGCGATGGAGGCGATGCGCATCCTCAATGCTCTCCACGTGCAGCCGAGGCGGACGATTCGCATTGCGCTTTGGAGCGGCGAGGAGGAAGGGCTCTTCGGGTCGCGCGGCTATGTGCGCGATCACTTTGGCGCAGCGGCCTTATCGACGGCGCCCGACCAGATGGCGCTGCCGGAATGGATGCGGCGGGCGGCGGGCCCGATCGATCTGAAGCCGGAAGACAAGACGCTCGATGTCTACTTCAACATCGATTACGGCCACGGCAAAGTGCGCGGGATCTATTTGCAGGACGACTTGGCGGCGGGGCCGATTTTCACGCAATGGATTCAGCCGCTGCGGGACCTGGGCGTGACGACGGTGAGCGCCCGCGGGGTGGGCAGCACGGATCACGTTTCGTTCGACGCAATCGGGCTGCCGGGGTTCCAGTTCATCCAGGACGAGCTGGATTACGAGACGCGCAGCCACCATTCGAACCAGGATGTCTACGAGCGGCTGCAGCCGGCGGATTTGAAGCAGGCCGCGGTGGTGGAGGCGACGTTTGTCTACAACGCGGCCATGCGCGACCAGATGATTCCGCGGAAACCGCTGCCGCATCCGGAGCTGCGCGAGCAGGAGAACGCGCCGCTGAAGGGGCTATGGCCGGGACAGCAGTGAGGAAGGGATTAGGGAATAGGGATTAGGTTCGGTGCAACAAGAGAGGGACGCCGTGGGGATCCTGGACGTCGACGTGCCCAACCAGGAGGAGATCGCTGCGGTTCTCGAGAATGCGCGGGGGCGGCTGCGACTGTGGGCCAGGAGGACGGCGAATGCCACAGCGGCTCTGCTGCTGAACTGCGTTGCGGTTTGGCTGTTTCTCGACGTTGGTCCATGGCACGCGTACTGGCAGCCGTTTGGGCAAGTATTTCTTCTGCTCGGTATGGCGCTGCTGCTCGTTTTTGTCTATTGCCTCAGCCTTTGGATGGCAGCGTGGTTTCTCCTTCGAGACCTGAAGAAAGCCTATTCGTAAGGATCGGCTCAACAGCGCCGGGGCTGAGGCCCAGTTCATTGTGGCGCTGTTGCGGCACGACTGAAGGTCGTGCCCTGATACAAAACGGATCGCTCAGCGTCGTCCCTCCGGGACTCAGGCCAATTTTCGACGAGTTCCCCAGCGTTGAAACGCTGGGCTAAGATGCATTGCGCCCTCGGCGCAAAGATCTGTTTTCGATCCGCTACACCCTATCCCCTAAACCCTATCCCCTACCTTTCTCACCCGTGGCCGTTGCACTGCATGACGCCGAGGTACTGCGTCCAGGGGCCGACGGCTTCTCGGTATTGATGCGCCAGGATGCGCGAAATCTGATGCAGATGGGTGAGGTCGTGCGCGGCCCATGTCGCTAACAACTGCGACAGCGTGATGGCGCCGAACTCGGGATGGGTTCCGTGCCTCTCCATATCCGACGAGGTGAGGTTGAGCTTGCGCAGTTCGTTGAGGTTGGCGTTGCGCAGGGACGAGAATTCGTCGAGCAACTGGCCGAGCGTTTTGCCCTCAACTTCTTTGACGTGACCCCACCGATCGAAGGGATCGAACGGGCGCGTCTCACCGTGTTCGAGGATGATTTTGGTGCGCGGCAGCCAGTCGGTGCGCTCGCCGTGAATCAGATGGCCGACGGTTTCGTACGCGCTCCAGGTTCCTTCGCCTTCATTGCGGAGAGTCCACGCATCGGGGAGACCGCGCAGCAGAGTATCCAGTGTGGCGGGGGTGCGTTCCAGAAGTGCGAGCGTGGTGGCGAGGTCGTGCATTGCTTCAGGGTATAGGGGGTAGGGTGTAGACGCTTCACGCACCTGCCGGAAGTGTTGCGAAGAACGATACTGCGGAGACCTTGAAGCTGCCAGAGCGCTGCGACTAACCGTACACGCTATCCCCTGTACGCTACACGCTAGGGCTACTGATCCAGCGGGGGCGCGGGCGGGGCGTAGTAGCCGGGTCGGTAGCGGAGGGTATCCACGACGGCGGTGGGTGTGGCGCCGGGTTTCAGCGTGAGGTCGATGCGGCGGAATTCCGACTGGGAGCGGCGCTGGACGGGATAGTAGCCAATCAGATACTGCGTGCGCAGATCTTCTGAGACCTGCTGGAAGGCCCGGGTGAGATCGCCGTACTGCGCGTAATAAAACTTGCCGCCCGTCCCCTGGCTCAGCGTGATGAGCGCGTGCTCGCCGCCGGTGTCGCGGCCGGCGTCGTTGAGGATGGGCAGATCGATGAGCGAGTAGACCATTACCTCGCTGCGGATGGCTTCCTCGAGGGCGTCGTTATAGTCAACGCCTTTGATGGTGTTGCCGCCGTCGGAGATGACGACCAGAACTTTGCGTCCGTGGCGCGGGGCGAGGATCTGCGAGGCGAGGTAAATGGCGTCGTAGAGCGCGGTCGCGGGGCCGGTTTCGAGATTGTTCAGGCCGGCATCGATGCGATGCATGTCGGAGGTGAAGGGGACGACCTCGCGCACGTCGGAATTGAAGTCGATGAGGTCGAGCTGGTCGACGGGACGCAGGAGGGCGCGGATGAAGTCGTGCGCGGCACGCTTCTCAAAGTCGAGGTCTTTGCGCAC
>DATDHZ010000034.1:0-112836 GCA_036521315.1 Acidobacteriaceae bacterium | reverse complement strand
GAGAACAGCGGACGGACCAGATCCTCGATTTGCGTCAGCACCTGATCGAGGGTGAGCCTCGTTGAGTCGATGACGATGGCGTCGGGTGCGGGGCGCAGCGGAGAGTTGGCGCGGTTGCGGTCGCGCTCATCGCGTTCCCGGAGAGCCCGGGCAAGCGCGGCTTGATCAGTGGAAGGGGAAGCGAGGCGCGGGCCGGCGATGTGCTCGTAGCCCGGTACGGAGGCATCGCCATCGCGCGCGGCCGCGCTATTTTGCTCGTAGCGGCGCTGGCTGCGCGCTTCGGGCGAGGCATCGAGGAAGACCTTCACGTCGGCATCGGGAAACACCACCGTCCCGATATCGCGTCCTTCCATGACCACGCCGCCGCTGCGGCCCATGCTTCGCTGCAAATTGACGAGCCACGCGCGAATGGCGGGGTGCACGCTGACGCGCGACGCTCCCTGGGTGACGTCGGAGTCGCGGATGCGCTCCGTCACGTCTTCCCCGTCGAGCAACACGCGGCTCCCCGCGCGATCGGCTTCGAGAATGATTTCTGTTTCACGGGCAAGCTTTTCGAGAGCTGCTGAGTCGTCAAAATCCTGATCGGCACGGAGAGCTTTGAGCGCGAAGGCGCGGTACATCGCCCCGGTCTCCAGATTGAGCAGCCCGAAATGCTGCGCGAGATGGCGCGCCACCGTGCTCTTGCCCGCGCCGGCGGGGCCATCGATGGCGACGATGGGGCCTCGGGTCATGAGGGGGAGTCGTCCTGCTTACGATTCTTGCCTGGATTCGGCTTGCGTGGGCGCGGCTTCATGAAGTTTTTTTGTGGCGGGCGCGAGGAGCGGAAAGCGCCGGATTTTTTGGGCGGCCGATCCGATTTGCGTCCGAGTTGGCCGCCGGATGAGCGCTTGCTGCCGGGGCCGTTTTGACCGGGGCCGCTTTTGCCGAAACTGCTCTTGCCGGAACCGAATTTGCCGAAGCGGGGTTTGTCGGCAAAACCAGGCCGCGAGGAACCAGGTCGCGAGGCACCGGGTCGCGAGGAACCGGGCCGCGAAGAGCCGGGCCGCGAAGAGCCGGGCCGCGAAGAATCTGGGCGCGGCGGCTTGCCGATGCGGGGCCTGCCGCGATCGAACGCTCGCGGTCCGGGCCGGGCTTCGTCGCGCCGGCCGGGACCGGTTGGACGGGGACCGGGCCGTCGCTCGTCTCGGCGCTCGCCTTGTCGATTGGGTCCCTGCGGGCCGGCAGCCGGGCGATTCTGCGGCCGGGAAAATTCGCGGCGGTCACCGAACTTCCTGGGCGGCCGCTCGCCGCGCAGCCGGTCCTGGCCGAAGGGCGGACGCGGACGATCTTTTTGCCAGGGGCGAGCGGGCGGTGCGCCCTCCTGACGCGGACCTTGCGGACGCGGGCCTGCGGGGCGCGGTCCGCTGGCGTTCGGACCCTCTGCGCGCTTGCCGAATCGGGGTCCGCCTCGTTTTTGCCAGGGCTTCGCATTGTCGCGCGCTTGCCAGCCTCCCGGCCTCTCGCGCTGCGGGCGATCTTCGCGTCGCGCGCTGTCACGGTCGCGCCGCAACGGACGGTCGCCTGGGGATCCCGCGAAGCGCGGAGCATCGCCGCGGCCCGGCCCCGCCTGGCGGTCGCGCGGTTGCCAGGCGCGCTTCTTGTCAAAGGGTGGACGGCTGAAGGGCTTGCGGCCTGCGGGTTCGGCCCCGGAGCGGGCAGGCCGCTCGGAGGGAGGAATCCGCTGGAAACCTGCCGGCCGCGGGCGATCGGATGGGCGATTCCTGTCGAAACGAGCCGGGCGCTGCATGCGCGCAGCATCCTTCTGGAAACGCGGCGGGCCCTGCTCTTCGCGCGGCCGGCGGCGGATGGCTTCGCGGCGCTCGCGCGCCTCCTGCGCCGCTTCCGGCGTGAGCGGTTCCGCGGCTTCCGGAGCGGTCTCGGGCAGCGAGCCGGCGACGAAGATCATGGTCTGCGAACCAAGCGTCGGGTTCTGCGACGTCACCGACATGCTGCCGAACTGGCGCGCCGCCGTCATGCCGTGGATCACTTCGCGGATGCGCGAGCGCGCGGTGAGCGGCGAGAGAAAAACCTCCGCCTCCTCGGGCGTTGCGGCCACGGCCGAGCGCAGGTAGAGGGAGAGCATCGCCGAGAGCGCAGTAGGCTGCGCGGTGTTCGCCGCCGTGGTGAGCTGCGCGGCGAAGGTGTCTTTGAGCAGCCGCCAGCGCGTCGGCTCTCCCACCGCATAGGACGGCACGACGCGGAGGCCGGTCCACAATTCGACGAGAGCGCGCATCACCGCGGCTTCGGTGAGCTCGCGGCCCAGGAGCTCGCGAATCTCAACCGCGGTTTGCTGGCCGTGCTGCTCAAGCGCCTCCCAGGTGCGCAGCACGATGGGCGCGGTGCGTCCTGCGGGCGCTTTTTGCCACTGGCGATCGCCGCGGACCGCGGCCACCCAGGCAAGGACGTCCGGGGTGACGAGGAAATCAGGCTGCTCAGAGAACGTGCCGAACAGGTTGAGCGGCAGCGCGCGGCCGGCCTCCATGAGTCGCATGGCCATCCCCATCGCGGAGGCGATGGCGGCCGCCGGAGGGGTCGCGCTCGGCGCGCCCAGGCAGGCTTCCGCGAAGGAGGGCGCGGGAGCGGGCAGCTGCGCGTGCCGCGGCAGAAAGAGGCAGAAGCCGGTCGCGTCGAGCCACGCAGCGGCATCGTCGTAGGTCGCCAGCGGCTCGGCATTCTGGCGCCATAGCGCGGCGCGCGCGATTTGTAACTGTTGCTGGTTCAAAATTCGGTCCGCTCTGGCGTGGTGTGTGCGAAGTGAAAATGCAGGCCCCTCGACTGCATTCGCCGTGCATCCGCACGCCGAACTCCGCTCAGGATGACAGCTTCAAATTCTCTGGAAAGCCCGCTGAATGTCTCTCCATGAATATCGTAAAGCAATAGGACGGCCGTGGGGGCAGCTGGCGGGATGCTCGGTCTTCGCCAGCTCCGCGAGGAGCCATTCCATGCGCGCCGCATCGAGCGGCATGTTCACCTTGATGGCCGCGTGGCAGGCGATCGAGGCAGCGATGCGGGTGCGCGCCGTCTCAAGATTGTCGGACTGCGCCGTGGCTCCGGGCTGCTCGAGGACTTCGTGCACCATGCGCTCGAGCTCCGATCCGCTGAGCCCCGACGGAGCCGCTTTGATGGCGATGGTGTGAGGGCCGAAGGGCTCGGCCTCGCAGCCGTTGCGCTCCAGCTCGGCGGCCAGCGTGGCGAAGACCACCATCTGCTGCGGCAGCAGATCGATGAGCATGGGCATGAGCAGGCGCTGCCGTTCCACCCGCTCCGTCTGGCGCTCGCGCAGGATCTTCTCGAAGAGCACGCGCTCGTGGGCGACGTGCTGGTCGATGATCCACAGGCCTTCGTCGTTGGTGGCGAGGATGAACGACTCGCGCAGCTGGCCCAGCGGCTTGAGCGAGGCCAGCGCATGCAGGGACGGCGCGGGTTCGCCGCCTTCCCACCCCATCGCTCCAGCACCGGGCGCGCCGGGGACCCCGGCGCCGTCAGGAAGGGCTGGAGCAGTGCAGGCATGTCCGTTGGGGGCTGCTGAAGGGAACCGCAGATCCTTCCCTTCGCGTCCCGAGTCCGGTGTCGCGCTAACAACCGGCGCGACGGATTCGGATCGCTCGTTCAGGATGTCAGGATTCAGCGGAATGGAAGGCGCTGCAGAAAACGGCAGCGGAACGTTTTCCGGGCGCAGGGCCGGCGGCGCCAGCTCGAAGGCCGCGGCGTCTTCGCTTTGCCGAGGCAGTTCCGGCTCCGGCATGGCGGAAACCAGCGCATCGTCTTCCCGCGCTCTTTCCGGATCGATCGAAGACTCGGGAACCAGCGCGGACGAGGCGCGCGGGCTATCGCTCAGCGCGGCGAGGAAGCTGGCGGCCGGACGCGTCTTCATCAGCGTGACGCGGATCGATTCGCGCACGAAGTCGTGTACCAGCGACTGCTGGCGGAAGCGCACTTCGGTTTTGGCGGGATGCACGTTGACGTCGACCTCGTGCGGCGGCATCTCGAGAAACAGGAGGATGACCGGAAATGACGTGGGCGGGATGATGTTGCGATACGCCTCGGTGATGGCGTGCAGGATGAGGCGGTCGCGAATGAGGCGCTGGTTGACGAAGATGTAGATGGAATTGCGATTCAGCTTTTGCAGAGCGGGGCGCGAGACGAATCCGCTGGCGCGCAGGGTGCCGGGATCGGGCGGGGCGTAGTCGGCCTCGCGCCGCCACGGCGGCGGCTCGGGCAGGCCGGCGTGATCGAAGGGCCGCTCGGCAGCCAGGGGCAGAAGCTGGTCGAGGGTATCGCCGCCGAAAATCTGGTAGATGCGCTCGGAGGGCTCGCGCACCGGCGGCGCGGTGAGCAGAGCGTGCGTCGCGGAGTGCAGCTCGAAATGCATCTCAGGATGCGCCAGCGCGTAATGCGTAACCAACGCTGTTACATGAGCGAGCTCGGTGGTTTCGGCACGCATGAATTTTCGCCGCGCGGGCGTGTTGAAGAAGAGATCGCGCACCGCGATGGTGGTGCCCGCTGGGCCTCCAGTGTCTTCGACGGTCAGCACTTTCCCTCCGGCAATTTCGACGCGCGTGCCGGTGGCGGCGTCGGGCGTGCGCGTCGTCAGCTCGAGGCGCGAGATCGACGCGATCGAGGGCAGCGCTTCGCCGCGGAATCCCAGCGTGGCAATGGAGAGCAGGTCGTCGGAGGAGCGGATTTTCGAGGTGGCGTGGCGCTCGAAGGCAAGCAGTGCGTCGTCGCGCACCATGCCGCAGCCGTTGTCGGCGACGCGGATGAGCTTGCGCCCGCCGGCCTCCACTTCGACGCGGATTTTCTTTGCGCCGGCGTCGAGCGCGTTCTCCAGCAGCTCCTTCACGACGGAAGCAGGGCGGTCGACCACTTCGCCGGCGGCGATCTGGTTGGCGACCTGGTCGGAGAGAACGCGGATGCGGCCCATGGGTTCCAGAATACGCGGAGGGAGGCCGCGCTTTGCTCGGGATTGGAACGGCTTCGCGGAGTGGCAGGGCGATTGCGCGCCCGGGCATGATGCGCGGCTCGCCGTCTGCCGAAGCAACGGGTGTGGGCATGAAAAGGCTTCGGCGATGGAAGTGGATCGAATCTCGCGGATGGGCGGTGTGGGACGCGAGGCAGCCCCGGCCTGGACCACGTCCGCGCAGCGGCGGCGCAGGGTGACCGAGCAGGATGGGGAGCCGGAGCATCACGACGAAGATGCTGCCGCCGAGCCCTCGACCGAACAGGAACCAGCCGCTCCGGAAGATCCGGATCGCGGCCTGCTCGATGTGATGGCGTGATGGACCGCTAAAGAGCCGCCAGAATGGCGTCGGCGATGGCTGCGGCATCGACGGCGGGGCGCACATCGTGGACGCGGACGATGGACGCGCCGGCGAGAATGGCCGCGGTGGTGGCCGCCACCGTAGCGGCTCCGCGCTCGCCAACCGGCAGATCAGCGCCGCCTCGTGCCCCTCCGGCGGTCCGGCCGAGAAACGACTTGCGCGAGACGCCGGCGAGCACCGGCCGGCCGAGCGCGAGCAGCTCGTCCTGGTGAGCGAAGAGCGGGTAGTTGTCCTCGAAGGCCTTGCCGAAGCCGTACCCAGGGTCGAGCACGATGCGCTCGCGCGCGATGCCGGCGGACTGGGCGAGGTCGAGCGAATGGGCCAGGCCGTCGCGCACCAGCGGCAGCACGGCGGCTGATTCGAGACGTGGCTGTGTGCGCCACTCCGGCGGACGGCCGCGCGTGTGCATGAGCGCCACGCCGCACGCGACCGCTGCGCAGGTTTCGGCCATCGCCGCGTCCCACGTGAAGCCGCTGATGTCGTTCACAATTTCCGCACCCGCGTCGACAGCGGCGCGCGCGGTTTCCGCTTTCCACGTATCCACAGAAAGCACGGCCTCGGGCCGGGTGTGCAGCACCGTTTCGATGACGGGGAGCACGCGATCCTGCTCCTCCTCCGCGGAGACGCTCATTGCGATCTGGCCGGGGCGCGTCGATTCGCCGCCGATGTCGATCAGGTCGGCACCCTCGTCCAGCATCGCCAGCGCGCGCTCGGCAGCGGCTTCGGCCTCGACGTAGAGGCCGCCGTCGGAAAACGAATCGGGCGTGACGTTGAGCACCCCCATGATGAGCGTCCGCGTGCCCACGGCGAGCGACCGTGAGCGCAGGCGCCATTCGCTGACAGGTCGGCGCGCGAAGGCCATACAGTGAACGATGCTACACTCGGCCAGGGATGAGGCGGAGAGCAGAGCAGCAGCCAGGAGAGAAGCAGCCAGGAAAGATGCCGTCAGGGTTGAAGCGTCCAGCGCAGAAGTCTCTCGTTGTCGGCTGCGCGCTGGCGCTGACAGCGGCGCTCGCCTCGGGGCCGGCGACCGCTGCGACCACCAAACATCCGAAGGCGCACCACGGCAGAGCCAGTCTGGACGCGACGATCCGCGCGATTCTCGCCGCGCCCGATGTGGCCCGCGCACACTGGGGTATCTCGGTCGTCACGGCAGACGGAGCGCCGGTTTTCGCGCTCAACGATGCCCAGTTCTTCGAGCCGGCTTCGAACGCCAAGCTCTTTACCACTGCAACGGCACTGGCGCTGCTGCCCTCCACCGCAACCTGGACCACCAACGTGGTGACGGCGGGAACCCTCGACGCGAGCGGCACCCTGACCGGCGACGTGCGCATTTTGGGCGCAGGCGATCCCACCATGTCCGGGCGCGCCTATCCCTATAGCGGCAGGACGGAGAGGCCGAGCCCGCCAATGCAGGCGCTGGAAAGCCTGGCGGATCAAATTGTTGCCGCCGGCATTCATCGCATCGCCGGCAACATTGTGGGCGACGACTCGTGGTTTCCGCTGGAGCGCTATGGCGGCGACTGGGCCTGGGACGATCTGCAGTGGGATTACGGCGCGCCCGTCTCGGCGCTCACCGTCAATGACAATGTCGTGTATCTGAACGTCACGCCCCAACCGGCCCCTGCTCCGGTGAACAACCTGCCCGCAACGTCGCCGGAAGGGAATCGCAACCCGGCGGCCGCGACGCCGAATGCCGGCCCGACCGTCGTCGCGTGGAACCCGGACGTGCCGTACTACTCCGTCGACAGTGCGCTCACGCTCGCCGTGCCGGGCGTGCCGCCTCATTCCGGCATCGATCTCGAGCCGGGCAGCCGGACGGTGCGGCTTTACGGAGCGATCACCGCAAACGGCATGCACGATGGCCTCGCCATCGACGACCCCGCGCAGTTCGCCTCGGTCGCGCTCAGGCAGATGCTCGTGGCCCGCGGCGTCGGCGTCACCGGCGCACCACGCCCGTTTCATCGGTTGCCGGTCGATACCGAGGACTACACAGCCGAAGTGCATCAGCCGGTGGTGCTGCGGCCTCTCACGATCAGCACCATCGCTCCGCCGACGACCGGGCTGCGCGTGCTGGCGAAGCATGTTTCGCCGCCGCTCGTGCAGGATGTGACGGTCACCGACAAGGTGAGCCAGAACCTGCACGCGGAGCTGTATCTGCGGCTGCTGGGCCGGCTCGAAGGCAATGATGGATCGATCGCGCAGGGCGCGCGCGTGGTGCGGCAGTTCCTCACCAGCGCCGGCGTCGATCCTGGCGACTTTGTTTTCTTCGATGGATCGGGCCTCTCGCCTGCGGACCTGATCACGCCGCGTGCTGCCACCCGGCTGCTGGCCTTTGCGGCGCATCAGCCGTGGGGCGCCCTGTTCAAGGCAGCCTTGCCCATCGGCGGCATCGACGGAACGCTGGCGGATCGCTTTGGCGGGCCGATGAAGGGAAGAGTGTTCGCGAAGACCGGCACGCTCGGCGAAGTGAACACGCTGAGCGGCTATCTGACCGCGCGCAGCGGGCGCACGCTGGTGTTTTCGATCCTGGTCAACGACCACGATCCCGACAGCGATGCGACGCACGGTGCAATGGACCGCATTGTGACCTCCATCGCCGACGCGGAGTAGGGGACAGGGTTGAGGGAATAGGGTTGAGGGCATAGCCGTGGCGGGGAGATATTCGCAGCTTGCGTCAATTTTGGGGATGGCCGCCGTCGCGCTGCTGGCCGGATGCGGGCCCTCGCTCGGGCCGTCGAAACCCGTCAGCCAGCTGACCCCGCAGGAAGCGCAGGGGCGCGCGGTGTATCAGCAGTTCTGCGCCAGTTGCCACTATGCCGACCGCACCGGCGACCTGCACGGGCCCACCCTCTTCGCGCTGTACCGAAAGAAATACATGCCCAGCGGCGCGCCCGCCAACGATGATCGCGTGACTGCGGTGACGCTGCACGGCCACGGGATGATGCCGGGCTTCAGCGGCCAGCTCGACCCCCAGCAACTCCAGGAGTTATTGGCTTATCTTCATACTTTATGAGCGACCGCGACGACGGGCCTGAAAAACAGAGTTCGGACTTCGATCCAGCGCGGCCGCTTCCGGGTGTCGCGGCCATTGGCCTGTACATGTTTTTGCTGTGCCTGCTGTGGCTGGTGGCGATCACCCGCCACAAGCTGCCCATGGGCGCGCTGGCGATGTGCGCCGCCTTCGCCATAGCCGGTCAGGGGCTGCTGCGGCAAAAGCGCTGGGGATGGGCAATGACGCTGGCCGCGATTCTGCTGGCGAGCGTGCAGGCGATGTGGCAGGTGGCCGAGTTTCATGACCTCCTGATGCTGGGCTCCGCCGCCTTCAACATGATCCTGTTCCTTTACCTGATCCGGCCGGAAGTGCGCGCGAGAATGAAGTAGCCGGCCTACGCGGGCAGCGGGAAGTGCACGCCGGTCAGGTGCTCGCTGATTTCCCACAGGCGGGCGGCGAGCGTCTCGTCATACGCCTGCGCCTCAGCGCGCACTTCTACCGGGTAGCCGCGCATCTGGCGGAAACCGTCGGGACCATAGAAACGGCCGCCCTCCACCCCGCCGAACGAGCTCGTGCCCGCACCCCCCTGGATCGGCGGCATGGTCGCGGCGTACAGCGTCGGCCAGGCGCCCTGCGCGTCAGACTGTGCGACGAGCGGGATGAAGGCGGGAATGATCTTCGCCAGCAGTCCGCCGCCGGAGCCGGGTCCGGCCGCGAACAGGTTGGTATTCGACACGCCAGGATGGACGACGACGCTGATCGACGGCGGCTGCATGCCCGGATAGGCGCGGCGCAGCCGGCGATCGAGCTCAAAGCCGAAGAGCAGGTTGGCCAGCTTGGTGCGCCGGTAGGCGGGCCACGGTTTGTACTCGTGCTCCCACTCGAGATTGGTGAAGTCCATGGTCGCGCCGCGGTGCGCGATGGAGCTGACGGTGACGATGCGGGCCATGGCGCGCTTCGCGGTCGGCTTCAGCAATGTGGGCAGCAGCAGGCCGGTCAGCGCGAAGTGGCCGAAGTGGTTCGTGCCCAGTTGCATCTCGAAGCCGTCGCGCGTGGTGCGCCGCTCGGGCAGCGCCATCACGCCGGCGTTGTTGATGAGCAGATCGAGAGGCCACCCGGTGGCGAGAAACGCCTGCGCCGCCTCGCGCACCGAATCGAGGCTGGCCAGGTCGAGTTGCGCGATGTCGACGTCGGCGGCCGGCGCCTGGGCAAGGATGCGCGTGCGCGCCGCCTCCGCTTTGCTGCGATCGCGGCACCCCAGCACCACCGCGCAGCCTGCCCGCGCCAGCTCCAGCGCGGCATGAAAGCCGATGCCGCTGTTGGCGCCGGTAATGTAGGCCAGCCTCCCGCTTTGCCGAGGCATCGCGGCAGGCGTCCAGGGGGTGGTCATGCCCGCTCCTTTTGAGCCGGCTCAGACGGTAGCTTCGTGCACGTCGCCCAGGGTCACGCGCGTGGTCATCTTACGCCGTCCGCGATAGAACGTCACGGTAATCGTGTCGCCGGGCTGGTGCTCGTTCATGATGTCCGACAATTCCTGCGAATTGGTGATCGGCCGGCCGTCGATCTCGACGATCAGGTCGCCGCCGATGGAGATCTGCATGTTCCCGAGGTAAGCGATCTGGTTGCCGCCGTGGAGCCCGGCGCGATCGGCCGCGCCTCCCGGCACCGTGCTCTCGATGAGCACGCCATCGCTGGCGGGCAGCCCCATTTGCTGCGCGAGATCCGGACCGATGGGCAGAATGCTGATCCCCAGCGAGGGCCGCCGCGCATGGCCGTACTTCTGGAAATCGCCGAGCACTGCCTTCGCTGTGTCAATGGGAATCGCAAAGCCGATGCCGGCGTTCTGCTCCGCGCCGTTCTGGGCGATCATCGAGTTGATGCCGATGACTTCCCCGTGGGAGTTGAGCAGCGGCCCCCCGGAGTTGCCGGGATTGATCGCCGCGTCGGTCTGGATCGCGTTCTCGATGGGAGAGCCCTCGGGGCCCTTCACCGAGCGGATGGCGCTGATGATGCCGGACGTCATCGTGCCGCTGAGGCCGAACGGATTGCCGATGGCGTAGACTTCCTGGCCGACCTGCAGGTCTTTTGACGTCGCCAGCACCGCCGCCTCGAGGTTGGGCGCGTTGATCTGCAGCAGCGCCAGGTCGTGATATTTGTCGCTGCCGATCACCTGCGCCTCGTAGCGATGCTTGTCGTAGGTCTGCACCTCGATCTTCCGCGCGTTCGCCACGACGTGGTAATTCGTGAGGATGTGGCCCTGCTTGTCCAGGATGAAGCCGGAGCCCTGGTCCTCCGCGGGAACCAGACCGTAGAAGAAATCGAGCGTGACGGTGCCGGCGGTGATGTTCACGACGGACGGAACCACCCGCTTATAGACCGCGATGTTGTTCAGCTCGGAATTGGTGAATTCCGGCGCGGCCTGCGCCTCGGTCAGCGTCAGCGGCGAACGGTTCGAGCCGGCGAGGCCGACATCGCGCAGATTCGCGTGGGTGATGAAGAACCAAAATCCTCCAACGATGAGGAGAACGAGAACCCGTCTGCGGAAAGTCATAACATTCGACGTCCTGTTTGATGGGCAGGGGTCCCGGCGGTCTCGCGACCGGTAAAATTCCCGGCCTGGCGGCGAACAAAGTGCGGGAAATCCTGCCCTTTTATTGTAGCGGCCACCCAATGAAACGCAGCCGAGGCCGCGAAGTTCCGTGAACCTCGGCCTGCGGACGCAGAATCCGCGATCGTTCGGTTCCCCCGCAGGTCGCTCAGGAATTCGCCTGCGGGGCTCTCGCAAGCGCGGCCAGTTCCACGGCAATGCGATCGACCTGGTTGCGCAGCGCGGCAAGGTCGCCGGAGTTGTCGATGACGAAGTCACTGCGCGGAATCTTGATCGCGTCGGGCAATTGCGCGGCGAGCCGCGCGCGGGCGCCCTGCTCGGCCTCGGCGCGCATCGCGGCGGTGGCGCCCTCGGGAAGCATGCGGTCGACGAAGCGGCGGATCTTCAGGTCGTCGCGAGCGGTGACCAGCACGACGCGATCGAAGCGCCTGCGCCATTCCGGCACCGTGCCCCACGCCTCCGCTTCGAAGACGAGAGCCGATTCCACGACCACCACCGCCTGCGGATCGCCGGCAAAAACCCCCTCCATCTGCCGCTCCTGTTCGGCGATCGTCGGTGGATGCACGATGCGCGTCAGCTCGGCGAGCCGGCCTTCGCGAAACGAAAGCTCCGCCAGCCTGGCGCGGTCGAGCGTTCCATCGGGCCGCACCACGGCCTGGCCGAAGTGGTCGGCGATGGCGCGGTGCACCCCCTGGCCGGGCTGCATCAGGTCGCGGGCGATCGCGTCGGCTTCAAGAATCACAAACCCGCGGTCGCGCAGCAGAGACGCCACGGTGGATTTCCCGCTGCCCAGCCCGCCGGTGAGTCCCACGCGCAGCATTGGTTCCTCTTCTTCTCCAATCGAGGGAATCGCTTCCCGCCGTTCTTTGCGATTGTAAGGCGAGGCCCGCGGTTGACCCGGTGAGATCGGCGGAACGCGCGCAGGGAACGATTCTCCTGTCGTGCGCGTATCAGTGACGAATGACGAAGGAATGGATGAACAGCCAGGCGATCACGATCGCCACGGCCAGGGCCAGCCCGATGATAAACAGCATCAGGCCCCAGGAAAGTCCGCCATGGGTTGCCTGCGCATCGCGCCGGTCACGAGAATCTTCAGGCATGGGTTCAGTTTACGGCCCAGGATTGCGGCAGGATCGAAGTGAACACCCATCCTGTCGAAATCGTCTCCCGCGCGAAGAATCCTTAGCAACACTATTTCCCGCGGCCTGTGTCTAATGGATCGACGGCATCAGGAAGGGCGCTGCACCGGAACGGCTGGAACGGATCTTGCTGACCATCTTGCTGCACAGGAGCGAGTCATGACAAACGACAGCAGAATCGAGAAGTTTCCGACGGCCGAACTTACCGGGCTGCGCACGGAACTCATGCAGTCCGGCGTCGATTCGTTCCAGGCGGCTCAGATGGTCACCGCCTACCTCGCTGGACGCGGGTATGGCGTCGATCCTGAAATGGTGCGCGAGGCGGTGGTGCGGCTCGAAGGCATTGCCTGCTCGGTCGAGTGCATCCAGCACGAACTGGAGCGCGTCGCTTACGTGATGTAGCGCGCTTCTCAAAAAAACCTCAGCTCAATCGTTACAGCAAAGAGAATCCTGCACCGCGGCCTGAATCTTTTTAGGCCGCCGCGCTGTCTATATACACAGAGGTTGGTATTGGGCTGCTTCGGTCCTGTGATTTTCATGGGCCACCGATGCGATCCGCGGGGCGGAACCACGTTGTCTTCCGCCGGCGCTCCAGCGCCGAATCCCAGGGGAACCGGATTCCAGATGCTTTGCCACGCGTTGGTTCCAGCGCGGCCGCAGAGCCTCGCCCTGAAGCTGCAGGAAACGGCCTGGCGCTCTACCCATAAGGAGCAATCTTGATGCGATTTTCTTTGCGGAATTTATCCATGAGCCTTGCGGTAGCTTCTCTGCTTTCGGCTGGCGCGGCGTCCGCGCAGTCTCTCGCCGGCGTGAACACACGGCTGGTTTCGCCGCTGAACTCGCAAACCGCCACCGAGGGGCAGACCGTCACCGTGAAGCTCGACGGCGCCGTCAAAACCGCTGACGGGGTGAAGCTGACCCGCGGCACGGAGCTGGTGGGGAAGATCACCAGCGTGAAGCCGTCGCAAAATGGCGGCCCGGCCAGCGTCACGCTCACCTTCACCACTGCAGAACTGAAGAGCGGCAAACATCTGCCGGTGAAAGCTACGCTGCTGGCTGCGTATCCTGGCGATCAGGGCATTGAGGCGCAGTACTCCAACTCGACGATGAATGCGGTCGCCCGCACGGTTTCGGCCGCACAGACGATCGATCAGGAGCCAGGCGCGCTGCCAGGCGTCGCGCTGAAATCCGCGGTAGAGGCTCCGGAGTCGGGCACCTTCTCGAAGACCGATGGCAACTTCAAATTGGCGGCGGGAACCTTCCTGCAGGTGGGCATCGCGCCCGCTGCGAATGGCGGCTCAACCAGCGCAGCCGAGTAACAGCAGCCTCTGCAAGCGCGATTTGTAACATCCTCTGTGACAAAAGCTGGGCCGTCCCTGACCGGGGCGGCCCATGTTTTTGCTTCCCCAACGATCCCGCAACCCAAGGGAGCGCCGATGGGTCCCCAGGCCGGCCAAGGCGGCAACCTCGCGGCTCTCCATTTCCATTCCATGGTGACGTAGGCTGGATGGGGCCTCAATCCACGCGGCGCTGCCCGCTGGGCGCGCCCTATCTGCCTGACCGTGGCAGATGTGGGATCCTGTGCCCTGAGCCCTGGATCCCGAGCCCTGTGCCCTGTGTTTCACACCTGCATCACTTCCACTTCCTTCTTCTTTGCCATCTCTTCCATCTTTTTGATTTCTTCGTCGGTCAGCTTCTGGATCTCGTCAAGCGAGCGCTTCTCCTCGTCCTCGGAGATCTTCTTGTCCTTCGCCGCCTTCTTGATGAGGTCGTTGCCGTCGCGGCGGATGTTGCGCACCGCCGTGCGATGATCCTCAAGCACGCGATGCAGGTGCTTGACCACCTCGTGCCGCCGCTCTTCGGTCATGGGGGGCACCGGCACGCGGACCAGCTTGCCGTCGTTGTTGGGATTGAAGCCGAGGTCGGAGGTGCGCAGCGCCTTCTCGATTTCGCCGATCAGGTGCGCATCCCACGGCTGGATGACGATGAGGTTGGGATCGGGCGTGGTGAGCTGGCCCACCTGATTGAGCGGCGTGGGCGTGCCGTAGTAGTCGACCTTCACCTGATCGAGCATGTGGATCGACGCGCGGCCGGTGCGGACGGAGCCGAGGTTGTTCTGGAAATCCTGAACGGCTTTGTCCATGCGCGCGCGCAGCTGCGCGTAATCGGCTTTGAGGGCGGGAATGCCCGCCATGACTAAGGGTGCCATAGGCTTGGTCCTTCTGTAGAAAGGCTCAAAACTGGTATTGTACGCGGGTTGACGTGCATGGATCCGCGAATCGGCCTCGTCTCGGCACTCCGATGGGTCCTGTTTCTCGCCAGCCCAGCCGCGCTCGATCGCCTCGTTGATTTCCTCGATCCTCGCAGTCTTTCTGCGCTTCCTCGCCAGCAGGCCGAAGAGGCGATCGATGGGGTGCTTCCGAGTTCCTGGGCCTGGGTTCCGACCAGCAGCGGCCCGGGGCTTCTTTCCTTGCTGCTTCTGGGCCATCACATCACCAAGCGCACGCCGTTCGACTCGGCAGCGTCGGCTTGCTCGTGGGCATGGTACGAGCTGCGCACCAGCGGCCCCGACTCCACATGCCGGAAGCCCATCGCGAGCGCCTCGCGCTTCATGTAGGCAAATTCGTCGGGCGTGTAGTAGCGGGCGATGGGCAGGTGATCTTTCGAGGGGCGCAGATACTGGCCGATCGTGAGGACGTTGACGCCGGCGCTGGCGAGGTCGCGATAGACCGCGAGCAGCTCGTGCATCTCTTCGCCGAGACCGACCATGACGCCGGATTTTGTCACCGTCTTCGGCTCAATTTCCTTCGCCAGCTTCAACAGCCCCACCGTGCGCTCGTAGCGCGCGCCCGAGCGCACGGCGCGATAGAGGCGCGGGACGGATTCGGTGTTGTGGTTCAGGATTTCCGGCCGCGCCTCGACGACCATGCGGATCGCTTCCTCGTTGCCCTGGAAATCGGGAATAAGGACTTCGACCTGGCAGCCGGGGGCCTGGCGGCGGATCTCGTCGATCACCATGACGAAGGCGCGCGCGCCTCCGATCACGTCGTCGTCGCGGTTGACGCTGGTGATGACGGCGAACTTGAGGCCCAGCGCGGCCACGGCTTCGGCCACTCGCCGGGGCTCGTCGAAGTCGATGGGTTCGGGGCGGCCCTTCGGCACGGCGCAGAATCCGCAGCGGCGCGTGCAGCTGTTGCCCAGCATCATGAACGTTGCGGTGCGGTGGTGCCAGCACTCGCCGATGTTGGGACATTGCGCCGACTCGCAGACGGTGTGCAGGCTGAGGCTGCGCGCCAGCTTCTTCAAATCGTGAAAATTGTCGCCCATCGGCGCGCGCGCGCGCAGCCACTCCGGCTTGGGAACGGGGCGGCGGGGAGCCAGGTCGATCTGAATCAGTTCGGCGGGCGAGGCCATGTCTTTCTATTCTAGCGAATGGCCCCGCAAACTCACGCGACGGCGTTCTGCGCTTCGTCCACCAGCGAACTCACGGGATGCTCGATGGATTCGCGCGCGATGGTGCCGAAGCTCTCGCCCCGGCGGTACATCAGATAAGCTGCAACGGCGCCGGCCGCCACCGTCGCCCAGAACCAGACATTCTTCATGTTCGGACCCTCCCCACACAGTGAGATGCAGGCAACGCTGTGTGCAACGCTTCCCTCGTACTGAAGGACTGCGAAGGAGCGTGAGCGTGGCTGACGACAGAGAGAATCAAAATGCGACCGTGCTGGTGGCGCACGTCACCGTCCATCTCGAAAGCGGGCAGGCATTCGAGCTGCTGCCCTTCATCGACGAAAACGACGTGAAGAGCCAGGTGACCGATCTGATCGAGGACTGGTCGCGGTCGGGGTTCCTGGTGCGCGGCAGCCAGATCGTTCCATGGCATCAGGTGCAATGGCTGGAGGCGACGCAGGTAGAAGAAATCCCGCGGGCCGAAGCCGAGCGGCGCGCTTCCGCGTGGAATGAACGGAACCCCGCGCAGTACCAGCAGGCCTTCTGGAAGACAAAGGAGGCGCGCGGCAAGAAAGAGAAGGATGAGGCCAAGGACGGCGAGGAGCGCAAAGCGGCGTAGGCGTACGCGCCGATCCAGTGTGTCAACACGCCAGGGCCTGTATAACTGCAGCGTGCGCCGGTTACTTCTTCTTGGTACGTCCGGGGTGGTGAGCCTCTTCTGCTCCGGCTGGGGATTCTTCGCGTGGCTGGGTAGCGGCGCGGGCCGATCGCATTCTGTGCTGGCCATGCTGGTCTGCCTCTTTCCGCTGCTCAGCATCGTCGCGTTCTGGCTCTACTTCGTTGGGCCCCGGGCGGGTGTGATCGCCGCCTGGCTGGTGCTGACCGGAACCTACGTGTGCCTCTTTCTTGGCAGCGCGCAGGAGTGCGCGCACACTACCTGCACGGCCGCGGACTCGCTGCGCATCGCGTGGGATACGCTGGCCGGTAACAGGCTGCTGTGGCTGCTGGCGTTTGTGGCGCTCGTGCTCATGCTGGACTTCACGGAGGCAAGGCATCCCGCGCGGCCGCGCATGCTGCCGCGCGCCGAGGATCCGCCAGCCGAAACACCGGAAGGCCGCTGAGGGCGAACCTCAGCTCCGGTTCTTCCTCACGTACCGCCGCCCCACCACCTCGTACTCACCCGACACCACCCGCCCGATGGCTTCAGCGTAGGCGATATGTTCCTGCGCGAGAATGCGCTCGGCGAGCGCGTGCGCGTCGTCGCTCTCGAGCACCGGGACCGTCCGCTGCAGGATGATCACGCCGTGATCGAGCTGCTCGTCGACGAAGTGCACCGTGCACCCGGCGACCTGGGCGCCGTAGTCGAAGGCCTGCGTCTGCGCGTCGAGGCCGGGGAAGGCCGGCAGCAGCGAGGGATGGATATTGAGAATGCGCTGCGGAAAGGCCTGGACGAATCCCGGCGAAAGCAGCCGCATGTAGCCCGCGAGGCAGACCAGCTCCACCCCGTGGGCGCGCAGCGTCGCGATGATTTCCGCATCGTGCTCGGCGCGCTTGCGGCCGCGAGACTCGATGGCTGCGCCCTTGAGGCCCCGTTCCTGCGCCGCGGCGAGGCCGGGCGCATCGCCGAGGTTCGAGATCACGACGGCGATCTCGCAGCCGCGCAGCTTGCCTCGGTCGATCGCGTCGGCGATGGCGAGAAAGTTCGATCCGCGCCCGGAAAGCAAAATTCCCAGCTTCTGCATGAACAGCCATTGTAGGACCGGATACCGCCCCGCGTGCTCAAACGTTTAAGTAGAAGAGAATTATCTTTTCATCCCCGCCGCGCCTCAGCTATAGTGGCGCCACGGACCGCCCATGCTGGTGAAGACGTACCGCCCCCGAGCCAATTACGCGACGCTGCTCACGAAAGCCGGCAAAATCGCCGCATTCCTCCTGCTGCTCGCGGTCTTCGTCCTGCAGTTGGTGACTTCGTCTCTCCGCAACTCGGCCACCTGGGACGAAGGCCACCATCTCTACTCCGGTTATTTGTCGTGGAAGACCGGCGATTACGGCATCAATCCCGAGGTTCCGCCGCTGGTCAAGATGGTCGCGGCGATTCCGCTGCTGCGCATGCCGCTCGAGGTGCCGCCGCTGCAGGGCCGATTCTTCAAGGACGAAGCTTTCTTCGGCGGCCACGACTTCCTCTTTCACAATGACGCCGAGGTGATCCTCTTTCGCGCGCGCATGGCCGCGGCGGTTTTCTCTTTTGTGCTGGCGCTGCTGGTGTTCGCGGCGGCGAGGCAGATGTTTTCGACCACGGCTGGCCTGATCGCGCTCGGGCTGCTCGTCTTCGACCCCAATTTCCTTGCCCACGGCGCGCTCGTCACCACCGATGTGGGCGCGGCTTGCACGTTCTTTGCGACGATCTGTGCGTTCTACCGCTGGCGCCTCGCGCCGTCGTGGGCGCGGCTCCTCCTGGTGGGCCTGGTGGCCGGGCTGGCGCTGGCAACCAAGTTCACCGGCATCCTGGTCGTGCCAATCCTCGCGCTGCTCGCGTGGTGCGAGTGGGCTTTCCCCAACGGGCTCTCCCCGTACGGCGCGATTTACAGCGCTCATCGCCGCGACGTCTTTAAGCTCATGCTCAAGGGCCTGCCCATCATGGCGGTCGTCGCGTACATCGTCCTGTGGGGGCTCTACGGCTTCCGCTTTGCGGCGCGGCCGCGCGGACTGGTGCTGCACCCAGCCTTCGACACGTACATCCAGGGATTGCATAATCCGCTCGCAGTGAAGGGCCTCGCCGGGCTGGCGCGCTTCGACCTCCTGCCGGAGTCCTGGCTCTACGGCCTGGCAGACACGAAGATCACCGCCGACACCTATACGAGCTACTTCTTCGGCCACGTCTATCCGCACGGGAACTGGCTCTATTTCCCCGCCGCGTTTGCCATCAAGTCGACGTTGCCGCTGCTTCTCATGCTGCTGCTCGTTTGCGCGCTGGTGGTGGCTCGGCGCTTCCATGCGCCCCGCGAACTGCTCTACATGGCCCTGCCGGCACTGCTCTATTTCCTGGTCGCCGCCAACTCGAACATGAACATCGGCGCGCGCCACCTGCTGCCCATTTACCCGTTCCTTTACGTGCTCGCTGCGGGCGCGGCCGCGACGCTGATCGGCTTCGAGCGTCGCTGGATCGTTCTGGCCGTCGCGCTGGTCGCATGGCAGGCCGCCGATGCCTGGTCGTTGTATCCCGCCTACATGGCCTTCGGCAACGGCTTGTGGGGGGGGCCGGAGCACGTTCACCTCTTCCTGAGCGATGCGAACGTGGACTGGGGTCAGCAGCTCAACGATGTGCGCGCTTATCTCGCGTCCCAGGGCATTAAAGATCCCAACTGGCCGCGCAAGGGGACGAACGCGTCGGCCACGCCGAGCACGACGCCCACCGCAAACGCGTCCTCAAACAACACGACGCGAGTCTCGAAAAGAGTCGCCCGTGCAAAAGCGGCGCCTGCGCCGGTCCCGCTCGACGCGCAGGCCTGCTGGTTCGCCTACTTCCCGGACGGCGTCATCGACCCTGCGGATTACGGCGTGCCCTGCAAGCGCCTGCCGACGGCCGACACGCTGTGGTGGCAGCACGATCCGACCGACGTGCCGGCATCGATCGACGGCCTCATGCTCATCAGCGACAGCGATCTGCAGGGCATCGAGTTTGGCGAAGGGCCGCTCAATCCTTACGAGCAGTTCCGGCACATGCGCCCCATCGCGACCATCGATTACGGTGTCTACGTCTATCAGGGCCACTTCGGCATTCCGCTGGCTGCCGGGCTGAACGATGCCGAGCAGGCGAACAATCTGCTCAGGGCGAAGCATCTGCCGCAGGCACTCGCCGCGGCGCAGCAGGCAGTGGCGCTCGCGCCCAGCCTCGTCCATCCCCAGGTGGCGCTCGGCGACGTGCTCGCCGCCATGCACCGCGCGAAAGACGCCCGCGCCTGCTACCAGCGGGCGCTGACCCTGGCCCAAACCGTCGAGCCGCAACTGCAAACCGCATGGATCCCGGTGCTGAAGGCGAAGCTCGCCGCGCTATGAACCGGCAGGCAACCGGAGCCGTCCTACCACAGCAGCCCGCCCGACGGCATGTCAGGCGCCTCCAGCAACTGCACAAACGTCCCCGTGTCGTAGACCGCTGAACTCCACGGCGCCGTCACCACAAAAATTCCCAGCCCCTTGCAATGGCTCAAGTCCACCGTGAACGATGCGCTCGCGTTGCCCCTGGTCGCGATGTCGCCCAGCAACGCAGGCAGCGTCCCCGTCACCGTCGGCTGGCACCACGATCCCCCAATCTGCTGCAGCGCGAGCGAGCTGATCTGCGTAGCGTACGCCGGCCCCACATCGCCGTTCGTCGCCGTCAGCGTGATCACCCGCGTGTGCGGAGCCGTGCCCTTCGCGCTGCTCAGATCGAAGTGCAGTCCATAGCCCGGCAGCTCGGTCGGATCCACGATGCCCCAGTACGCCGGCTTGGCCTGCAACTGCATGTTGAAGGGCAGCGGATAATCCGTCCGCGCCACCGGGAACCCATCGAGCCACGTATCGTCGTCGGCCATGCCCCAGAACGTCACCGCGCTCAACTCATGTCGGCGGCTACGGAACAAGTCGAAGTATTTCTTATAGAGCCAGCCCTGCTCGGCCAGCACCGCCGGCGGCACATTCTGTCCGTAGTTCGACTTCGTGTCGCCCGCGTTGTAGACGCTCATGTCCAGCTCCGTCACCTGCTGGTCGATGCCGGGGAAGTCCTTCGCCACCGTGTCGATCGCCGTCGCCATCATCGGCACCGACGGATAGTTGATCGCGTTGTGCATCTCATGCCCCACGCCATCCACCGGCACGCCCCGCCCCTGCAGCTCGCCCAGCACCTTCACCAGGCACGCCAGCTTCGCGGGATCGGTGGTCGAGTAATCGTTGAGGAACAACTTCGTCCCCGCCGGTGCATATTGCTTCGCCGCTGCGAACGCGACGTCCAGGTAGCTCGCCCCCAGCACGTTATAGAACGGCCCGTGATCGAGGCAGTCCGCCTGCGATGGATCGATCGGCTCGTTGACCACATCCCACGCGTACACATTCGTGCCGAAGTGCTGCACCTCGCTCTGGATGTGCTCCTGGATATTCGCCGTCACCGTCGCCTGGTTCGCCGCCGAGTTCGTCCCGTCGCCGAAGGCATACGACGGCGTCTGCGCGCCCGTCGCCCACACCAGGTTCTGCCCGCGCACCAGCTGGTTGTGGCATACCGCTTCACCCACCTCGCTGTCCGCCGTGCCCCACGTGTAGTTGCCCAGGCTCGGCTCCGTGCTGCTCCACTTGAAATCGTTTCCTGAAGTGATGCTGTTGAAGTGCATCTGCAGCAGCTGCGCATGCGGCCCGGAAAGGTCGGTCGGGTCGATCTCCGCGCCGATCGGAAAATCGTGCGAGTAAGTCTTGTCAATCGACGGAATATCCGTCTGAATGGTCGGCGGCGGCACATAACTCAGCTGGAAGTCGCTGATGTAGAACCCCGCCAGATCCGTACCCGACGAGGGCACTGTCTGCAAATAGAGATACGCCTCGCCAGGATCGTAGCTGGACGACATGGTGTAGCCGAGCACGCTCACCTGGTGCCATTGCCCATCCGCCGGCACCGTAATCCCGGGATAACTCGTCACGCTCGGATAACTCGTGTTCCCGTTGAGCGTCGTCACCAGGCTCATATTGATCACATGCGACGACTGATCCGTCGGCTGCATCATCACATAGGCGCTGATGTTATAAACCGATCCCGTGTACATCTTGTCGCTCACGCTGATCTGCGGCCCATCCCAGTTCCCGACGCGTCCGGTTGTCAGCAGAGCATGCGTGTCGCCGCTCGGATCACGCGCAGGCGCCGTCACATTCGTCAGCGTCGAGCTGCCCGAGCGCGAGCTCCACCCATCCACGCCTCCATCCGCAAATGTCGTCGCAATCCCGGAGTTGTCCTGATCGCTCGGCGGCAGCGGCGGCGCGGCGATCTCGGTAATCGTCACATCGCTCAGGTAGAACGAGTCCGTCGCGCTGCTCGACTGGAGATAGAGCGTCAGGCTGGTCGGCGGTCCAGGCAGATTGCTGAAGCTGAATGTCCCTGACACCCTGGTCCACGCCGTCGAAGACTGCGGCCCCGACGTCCCCGTATTCGCATAGATCCCCGAGCCGTTCGCGCAATTCGTCGTCTTCGTCGAGAGCGTCACCGTGGGATTCGTGCTGTCCGCCGCAGCCAGCAGCACATAGCCGGTCACCTGATACACCGCGCCCGCCACCACGCCGTTCACGCCCAGCAGATTCAGGCTCGGACCCATGTAACCGGCGGTACGGCCGGTCGTCAGCAGGCTCGACGTATTGCCCGCTGGATCCGCAAATGGCGACGTGCCGCTCTGCAGGTTGACCGACCCGAACGGCGCCCAGCCGTCCAGGCTCCCATTCGCGAAGTTATAGTTCGCAATCGTCGTCTCTCCCGCCGGCGGCGCGGTCTCCGTGATCACCACATCATCCAGATAGAACGAAGTCGGACTGGCATTCTTGATCAGCTGCGCGTAGAGCAGCAGTCCCGTGGCCGTCGCGCTGGCCGTGTAGGTGCCGCCAATTTCCGCCCATCCCGACGGCGTGACCGCGACCTCATAGTTTCCAATCGTGTCGTAGCAAGTCCCGCCGCTGCAGCTCGGGTCGCTCCGCTGGATCGTGAAGTTCGCGTTGGTCGGAATCTCGCCCGGCGTCAGCATCACCCATCCCGTAATCGTGTATTGCGCCCCCGGCGTCAGCACGCTGGTCAGCGACACCGCCGGCCCGCCCGTCCCCGTCGAACTCGTCGTCGTCAGCAGGCTGTAATTCCCCGTGTCCGATGCGGCGTTCGTCGAGACTGGCGTGCTCGCGTTATAGAACGAGGTCCATCCCTCGGCCGATCCGCCCTCGAAGTCGTAAGTCTGTATTACCTGGGCGGACGCGCGGCTCGTGCCAAACAGCGCGAGCACAGTCACAATGAGAAGCAGCGTCGCAAAACGGCGGTCAGCGATCGGACGAAACATGGCAATGCCTCCTGCAAAGCAGGGACCCGTGGGGCCCGGAGAGTTGTTTAGTAAAGAATTACCCACGTTAGAACATGAGTAATTCGATTTACTCACAAGCGCGCCGACTATAGACTCTGGCTTTCGCGAGTGTCAAGACCGCGCCTTGTGAATAATTCGTGTTCCTCAACGATGCTGGTGCCGATCCTCACCCGGCTCTACGCCTGGCTCGCCGCCTTCGTCTCCGGCGCCGCCATGGCCCTCCTCTGCGTCGCAGTCGCCTCCACGTTCCGGGAAACCAGAGTCCCGCCCGCGACACTGAGCTAAGTCGCCCCGCTTCCGCCCATGACAGGAACGCGAGCCCGCACCCTCACCGGTTCTGCTCCACGCGCGACGCGGCGATCCTGCATGCCCTGACGCATTCTCCTGTTTTGTGCGGGTGGCGGCGTCTCGGCCGTCTGAGGAGCCCTAAGCGGTACGGCTTTCCCCCGGGGACGACTGCGGAAGAACGATTTCTATCCGCAATCCGCGTGGCGCTGCGTTCTCGGCACGGATGGTTCCCCCATGGATGCGCACGACCCGGTCGGCGATGGCCAAACCGAGGCCCGTGCCGCCCGACTGGCGATCGCGCGCGTGGGCGAGCCGGTAGAACGGCTGGAAGATATTCTCCAGTTCCGCCTCGGGAACACCGGGCCCATAGTCGCGAACGGCCAGGCGAATCTTTGCCCCGTTCGATGAGTTTTCCGGCTCCAGGAAAATTTCCACCGAAGTCCCGCTGTCGGTGTAACGAATCGCATTGCGGATCACATTTTCGATCGCGCTGTGCAGCAGTTCCGCATTGCCTCGCACGATACAGCTGCAGGCCGAGGTGACCCGGATGGCGCCACGCGGCTCCTTCGATTCAAACTCCGCGTTACGGGCGACCTGAGAGAGAACATCAGCCAGATCGAGATCCATCATCGCCACCTGCGGAGCCGACATGTCCAGTTTCGCGATGGTCAGCAGTCGTCCGATCAAATCATCGAGTATGCGGAGGTCCTCATCCATCTGCTCGAAGGCCGGATCGCTGCCTTTTCTCTGGCGGCCGAGGTCAAGCGCGACATTGAGCCGCGCCAGCGGTGAGCGCAGCTCGTGGGAGACGTCGGAAATCAGCTGACGCTGCCGCGCAACCAGTTCTTCGATGCGCGAAGCCATGGCATTGAAATCGCGAACGAGGTCGCCCAGCTCGTCCCGCCGTTGTGCGAGCGAAGAGCTGCTGCGCGCGCTCAAATCGCCGCCGGCCAGCTTTTGCGACATGACCCTGAGCCCGAGAATGGGACCGGTGAGATAGCGCGCGAGCAGAGAACAGATCAATCCGGAGACAAGCAGAGCCACGCCCCACTGCAACAGGAGCGCCGAGCGGTTGATGCCCAGAGCGGCGCGCGGGCCGGCGGGCAGCTCCGTTGCGAAGATGTAATCGCGGCCGCTTTGCCCGTGCAGAAGGATGGCAACCCGCGCAATACCATAGCGCATACCGAAATCGCTGGTGTGCGAGCCCGTCACATGCGCTGTCATGCTCTGGAAATCCTCGCATCCGGTTCCGGCAATCACGTTTCCCGCGGAATCGAAAAGACACGCGGAAATGTGCGTCTGGTGCGCGAGGCGGTCGAGGTAGACCGATGCCGAGCCGGCTCCCTGTTGTTCGGCCGTGTCCACCGCGATGGAACCGGAATAGCGCGCCGTGTCGATCAGCGTTGTATGCCATCGCGAAGGCACGCCGCGCGGTTCCACGATGAACGTGAGGACGAACGCAACGCCGGTGGCAATCGCGGTTGCCCAAAACCAAAAGAAGATTTTCAGGAAAAGGCTACGCATGCTCGGCGTCCTTTGCCTGCGGCCGCGCCGCGAACAGATACCCGCTGCCGCGAACCGCCTTGATGCGCTGGCCGTCGTGCGGAATGCCAAGCTTCCTGCGCAGGTTGCTGACGTGAACATCGATGACGCGATCGAAAGGTCCGAGCTTCCTGCCCAGCACCGACTCGGTGAGTTGCTCGCGCGAGAGAACCCGGCCCGGCTCGCGCATGAATACCTCCAGCAACGTGAATTCCGCGCTGGTCAAATGGAGCGGCTCATCTTCTAACCACACTTCCCGCACGGCTGGATCGATGCGCAGATCGCCCACGACCAGGGTGCCCGCGGAGGCCTCGGCGCGGCTGGTTCGCCGCAGGATGGCGCGGATCCGGGCGATCAGTTCCCGCGGGTTGAAAGGCTTGGGAAGATAGTCGTCCGCACCCATCTCAAGGCCCAGGATGCGGTCCGAGTCTTCGCCCCGCGCGGTCAGCATCAGCACCGGGACGGGCGAAACTGTGCGCAGCCGCCGCAGCACCTCGAGCCCGCCCATGCCCGGCAACATGAGATCCAGCACCACCAGCGCATATTCCGTGGAGAGGGCGCGCTCCAGCCCGCGCGCTCCGTCGTGCACCGCCTCGATGCTGTAGCCCTCGGTGCCCAGCCGTTCGCCCAGAAGCTTGCAGAGTTGAACGTCGTCGTCGACGAGCAGAACGCGCTCCATTCTCTTCCGCCTCCGCCCCGATACTAGACGATCTGCCTGGCGGCGAGATGGTTCTTTACCTAACTTTACTTTGCTTAACCAACCTATACCGCACGCCCCTCCACCCGATGCTGAAATCGAAATGTGGTGATCAGGTTCACCATGGCCTGCAGCCCGCATGCACGGCACGCATGGCCCGGAGAGGAGACATCCCTATGACGCGGTTTCAATCACTCACCACCCAATGCCTCGTGGCTCTGCTGATGATCGGCGGAGCGCTGGCAACGAATCTGCAGGCACAGAGCGACGATGCCATCACCATCAGCGTTCCCTTTTCATTTACCGTGGGCACGCAGAAGCTCGCGCCCGGAACCTACCAGTTCAGCCTGCCAATCGGGCATTTCCTCCTCTCCGTGCGCAATGTGAAAACCGGCGAGGGGACGTTGTTGAATGTTCACCCCGAGCAACAGCGCGCAGTCGACCAATACGGGAGTGTCGTCTTTCGTTACTTCGATGGATCGAGCGCCCTGAACGAAATCCATTTCCCGGGCGAGGCTCAGTTCAGTGAGGTGGTCGAGCGGCACGCGCCGCGAAAGATGGCGGCCAGGAAGTCCTCACCGGACAAATCAATCACCGTGGCGCAGCGCTGAGCGCAGCCGCTCCGCGCTGACCGCAACACGCCGCACATGGAAATAACCCGAGAGGTTCTTGTATGAAGCGAACTACGATCTGGGTCGCCGCAACGGTGGTGCTTTTGCTCACCGCATTCGTGCTCGTCCGGGCAGAAACCCGAGGACGGCATGGCTGGTGCGGCCATCGCTGGCATCACCCGGGGCCGGCCAGCTATCTGGCTCACGAGTTGAAACTGAACGACGCTCAAAGGGCGCAGATCCAAACGCTGTGGCAGGCGGAACGGCCGGCCCTCTCGGCACATCTTCACGAGCTCCTTGCCGAAAACAAGGAAATGAACGCAATCACGGTGCAGGAAAATCCCGACCCAGGCACAGTCCAGCAGATAGCGGAGCGTGAGGCCGCGACCGTCGCGGTCATGCTGGTGGAGAAAGAGCGCCTGCAGGCGAAGGTCTTTCAGACCGTACTGCATCCTGATCAGCGCGCGAAGGCCGAGGAGCTCGAGAAAAAGCTGGAATCTCGCCTCGATCATGCCGCTGACCGCCTCGGAACCCAGCCGGCACAAAAGTGAACACACTCAAGGAGAAAGTACGATGTCTTTTCAGCGCCATGGCGGTCTCTTTCTGCTCGGTCTTACCGTGCTCTACGTTGCTCTGATGATTCTCGGCGGATCGAACGTGAGCATCGCTTTCCACGCGCCGCATGATTCTGCAACCGCTGTTCCCTTCGTGACCCAGCACATTCGGGCGATCCGGCTGGGATCATTTCTCGAATTCATTTCCGCCATTCCGCTGGGTATCTTCATGGCCGTCTGCATCAGCCGATTGCGATTGCCGGGCATCCGCGCTGCCGGCGAGCAGATCGCCGTGCTGGGCGGAATGGCGGCTCCCCTCATGCTCACCGGCTCCGCGATGGCCACATGGTCCCTCACCCGGCCGGGAGTGGCTGCGGCCCCGGGCGCTGTGGCAGTGCTCCAGGCCATTGGCTTTGACGGGGGCGGTCCCGGGTTCGCCGTGTTCCTCGGACTGTTTGTCGCGGGCGTCTCCATTGCGGCCTGCAGGTCCAGGCTGTTCCCGCGCTGGCTCATGGGTCTGGGTATCGTGGTCGCAGCCGCGGGTGAGCTTTCTTCGCTCACCCTGCTGAACTTAACAGCAGGCTATTGCATTCCTGTGGCGCGTTTCCTCAGCATCTTCTGGATGATTGGCCTTTCGTTCAAACTGGCTGGCGACCCTCAACCGTCCCTGCTGCGGGAAACGCCAGTCCCGTCCTCCGCCACACTGAGCTAAGCCGGGCGCGCCCCGCCGCGCTGCGGCTCGACATAGCGCACGCAGAAGCATGCCGTGGGTGCTCCGCTCCGTCCCAAAACCTCCTGATCAAGGACGCCCCGTCATTCCGGGCGCAGCGAGCAATCCGCGGTTGCTCCTTCTCTTCATGGTCGTCGCACAACGACCGATGCCCCATATCTGCGCGGCTTTCGCAGAGGGGGGATACCGCAAATGCCAAGGCTCCCGCGACCCGCAACCGCTCACCCAAATCGCCCCGGCGCAAACATGCTCAGATCCACCGTGCTCCCGCCGTTCACCGCCAGCTCGCCCAGCGCTTCGCCAATCACCGGCGCAAACTTGAATCCGTGTCCTGAGAACCCCGCCGCCACCAGCACGTTCGCGTGCTCCGGGTGTGCGCCCACGATGAAATGCTCGTCGGGCGTCATCGTGTAGAGGCACGTCGCCGCATCCACCAGCCGTCCAGCCAGCGACGGCAGCGTCGCCGCCAGCCGCTCCCGAATCCGCCTTTCATCGTCCGTGTGAATCGCGCGGTCGCACGACTCCGGCGTGCACACCTCATCGCTCCCGTGCAGAGCGACTTTCACGCCCTCTTCATCCGCGCCCGTCAGAGGAAAGCCGTACAGGACCGCCTCACCCGGCTCCGATTCGAAGAGATACACCGGCAGGCGATCCGGGCGGAACGCATCGAGCCCGCCCTGGGGCCGAAACCAGAACACCACCTGCCGCGTCACGCGCAGAGGCAGACCCAGATCCCGCAGAAGCCGCGGCGACCACGGTCCAGCCGCAACAATCAGCCGATCCGCCGACCAGTTCCCGCTCGCCGTCCTCACCGTGACGGAACCCTCGCGCGCTTCCCACGAGATCACCGGCTCGTTGCAGCGCAGCTCCGCCCCATGCTCATGCGCCACGCGCATCTGCTGCGCGATGCACAGCTCGGGAATCACATACCCCGCGTCCTGCTCCAGCAGCCCCATCATATGAGGCGCAACCGCAAACACCGGCCATCGCCGCTCGATGTCCGCTGCCATCAGCACCTCATACGGCAGCTCGAATTCACGCGCGCTCTCCGCACTGCGCGGCACCACCTGGCCGTCGCTCGGCCCGATGACCAGGCCGCCCGTGCGATGCAGCAGGGTCACGCCGCTGTCGCGCTCCAGCTTCTGCCACAGCTCCCGCCCGCGCAGCAGCAGGTGCACGTACCGGGGGTCCTCCCAATATGCATAGCGGTAAATCCGCGAGCGCCCGTGCGACGATCCCCACGCATGCGGCGGCGTGAACGCGTCGAAGGCGATGACGCGCCGCCCGCGCTCCGCCAGCCACGCCGCAGCCGCGCTGCCCATCGCGCCCAAACCGATAATCAGAACATCCGCAGAGCGTCCCATCGACCCGGTACCGCCAGTGGTTTACTTCGCCGGCTCGATCGCGGCCGCAGGCGCGGCCTCCGGCGGCGGGATGAGCGGCAGCTCCTCGACCACCGCGATGCCGCAACCGCGCAGCAGCTGCAGCACCGTCGGCTTCGCCAGCCGCGTCGCGTCGTACTCCACGCGAATCGTCTTCCATTCCTCATCGAGCTGGATGCGCCGAATCCCATACACCTCGCGCAAATTGCCCAGCGCGCACATCGCCGTCTCCGTCGGATGGCTCTCGTAGCGATAGAGGACTTCGAGCTGCGTCATGAGTCGATGATACCAGGTTGCCGCCGGCGCGGGACAGATTACCGGCGAGCGAGCCATCCCCTGTCCTCCCGAAGCGCAGCGAACGATCCCGGTTGCTTTTCCATCCTGGCCAATCGACCCCGCGAACGGTCTTTCGCTAACAGTCTTTGGCGAAGCGTTTCTCGCGAACAGCATTTCGCTAACAGTCTCTGGCGCAGAGTTTTTCGCTAAACGTCCCTGGCTAAAAGTTTTTCGCTAGTAGCGAGCAGCTAGTAGCTAGTACCTGGCAGCTAGCGGCTGGAAGCTAGTACTTGGCGGCTAATCCAGCTGCAAAAACGGATTTGTCTCCCGCTCCTCGCCGATCGTCGTCTCCGGCCCGTGTCCGCAAATCACCCGTGTCGCATCCGGCAGCGTCAGCAGGCGATCGTGCAGCGACCGCAAAATCTGCCGCCCATCCCCGCCCGGTAAATCCGTCCGCCCAATCGATCCCGCAAACAGCGTGTCCCCGGCCAGCAACAGGTTCTCCGGCGCAAAGTGCAGGCAGATGCTCCCCTGCGTATGCCCGGGCGTGTGCAGGATGGTCGCCGTGTGTCCCGCGATCCCGGCCTGCATCCCCTCCTCGGCGCTCACATCCGGCGGCGCGACCTCCGGCGTCGGAACCCCCACCCAGGCCGCCTGCGCGTCCATCATCTTCAGCAGCGGCAAATCGTTTTCATTCAGCAGGATGGGCGCGCCCGTCGCCCGCTTCAGCCGCAGCGCCCCGCCCACGTGGTCGATATGCCCATGGGTCACGACAATCTGCTTCAGAGTCAGCTTGTGCCGGGTGAGCAGCGCCAATATCTGCCCCACGTTGTCGCCGGGATCGACGACCATCGCTTCGCCGCTCGCCTCATCGCCCAAAACCGTGCAGTTGCATTGCAGCGGCCCCACCGGAAACGTCTCGAGGATCATGCCCTTGATTCTCGGCCAAATGAAACAGCGGCGCAAAAATCGCTTGACAGACAGTACGATTCGTATCATAGTATGAATCGTACTAGAACGATTCGTACCGTACGGAGCGTACCATGAAAACCAACCCCTCGACCCTCGAACACGCCATCCTCGGCATGCTGAGCTTTCAGCCACGGTCGGGCTATGACGTCCGCCGTGCTTTTCTGACCAATCTCCGCTATTACAGCGACAGCCCGGGTACCATCTACCCCGCGCTGCGGCGCCTCGAAGCCCGCGGCTGGATCGAGCCCGCGCCCGCAGCCACGCCCGCCGGCGAAAATCGCAGCCGCCGGCCGTTCTCGCTCACAGCGGCAGGGCGGCAGGAGTTGATCGCCTGGCTCGAGCAGCCAGTGGCCAAAGACGACCTCGCGCAGCGCCTCCCCGAGCTGTTCCTGCGCTTCACCTACATGGGCACGAATATCCCGCGGAACAAGATGCTCGGCTTCCTGCGCGATCTCGAAGCCGGGTTGGCGGCCCGGGCCGCCGAGCAGCGCCGCAAATTCGACGAGGTTCGCGCGGTCGCGCTGCCGTACCACACCGGCGTGCTCTCCATGCTCCTCGGCGTCGAGACCACCGAGGCTCAGGCTCGCTGGGCCGCAGAGGCGCGGGCCATGCTGGAAGCGGCCGGCTGAACAGGCCGCGCCCGGGCCGGACACCGCCGGCGGGTCACAAAGCCAAAGCCTTCCCAGGCAAGGAGGTAGCCATGGGTGCGCATCCTGCGGGATTCTACGACGATCTGGCGGAACACTATCACCTCATCTTTGAGGACTGGGACCGCGCGATCGAGCGGCAAGCCGCTGTGCTGGGCCTGTTGCTCGAAAAGCAGGGGGCGCGGTCGCCTCTGAAGATACTGGACTGTGCCTGTGGGATCGGAACCCAGGCCATCGGGCTGGCTCAGCGCGGGCACACCGTCGTTGCCACGGATCTCAGCGGGGCGGCGGTCGCGCGGGCTGCCCGGGAAGCGCGCAAACGGAACCTCGACATCCAGTTCCACGTCGCAGACATGCGAGATCTTTCTGCTCTCCCCGTGTCCCATTTCGATCGGGTAGTGGCTGGAGATAATGCTCTCCCTCATCTGTTGTCCGACGAAGATCTGCGCCGAGCGCTTGCAAACATCTTCCTTCGGCTAAAGCCTGGAGGCGTCTTCCTCGCTACGATTCGCGACTACGACCGCCTGCTTGCCACCCGCCCAACCCTGCAAGGCCCCGCTTTTTATTCCGAGAAGGAGACTCGCCGCCTGGTTCATCAGGTATGGGACTGGGATGGAAACCAGTATGAGGTGCATCTCTTTCTCACCTGGCGCTCGGCTTCAGGCTGGACGGCGAAACACTTTGCGTCCCGATATCGGGCGATGACCCGCGCTGAACTGACGGGCGGCCTTGCGGCACAGGGCTTCAGCGAAATCGAATGGCTCATGCCGGAAACGACAGCGTTCAATCAGCCGATCGTGATCGCCCGCAAATAATGGGGAGACGCAGCCGGCACCCGGCCCCCAGCGACAAAATCCGCCCCGCGGACGTCTAAACCGGATATTGTTCTCCGTTCGGGAGGTTCTGTGGGCAACTCTCTGGTCCGAATCCTGACGTTTCTGGCTGTCGCTGCGCTCGGCGTGGGTTTTGCTCCCGCGCAGGCCCACGCGCAAACCGACGTCGCCGCCAGTATTTACGGATCCTTCAGCGGCACCACCAACGGCAACAACACCATCCAGAGCCCCGCCAACCAGGCCGGCGGCATGTTTGAGCTGCGCCACATCGCCAACCCCATCCTCGGCTTTGAGGCCACCTACTCCTTCAACCGCGCCAACGAGCAGTACTCGAACCCGATTGAAACCTGCCCATCATCAAGCATCGGCTGCAGATCCATCGAGTCGGTCAGCGCGAATGCCCACGAGATCACCGTCGACTGGGTTCCGTCGCTCCACATTGCCAATCTGCGCCCCTTCGGCGTGCTCGGCCTCGGCCTGCTGCTCAACCTCCCCGCCTCGAGCCAGACGACCATTACCTCGTACGGCTGTCCCTCCTGCGGTACCGTCACCACCACAACCACCCCCACCCAAACCAGCACCAAAGCGGTCTATGTCTACGGCGCCGGCCTCGACTGGGGACTGCTGCCCCACATCGGCCTGCGCCTGCAATACCGCGGCAATCTCTACCAGGCCCCGAACCTGACGAAGACCTTTACCTCCACCAGCACCTTCCTGCACACGTCCGAGCCGATGCTCGGCGCGTATGTCCGCTTCTAGTTCGCCCACGCCTGCATAGGGCGTCGGGAGAGGCCTGATTCCACGTTTCCTGACCGCCTGCTGCAAAAGGGAAAAGCAGGTGCTCACCACAGCCACTGGCACCCAGACTCCCCCAAACAGCAAAAAGGGCAGACCCGGTGGGGGCCTGCCCGTCGCTGATGTCTGCGCGGCGCTACTTCTTCGCCGGGGTGTTGCCGGTCGTCGCCGAGCCCGACAGCACCGAGTGGTGCGTCGTCGACTGATGCTGCTCCATCACCGTGAGCGTGATCGACGTGAAGACGAACACAACCGCCAGCCAGGTGGTCGCTTTCGACAACACGTTCGAGGCCGACCGGGGACCGAACGCGGTCTGCGACCCCTGCCCGCCGAACGCGGCTGCCAGGTCGGCGCTCTTGCCCTGCTGCAGCAGGATGACGCCGATGAGCGTAAGCGAAACGATAACGTGGATAGCGATAACGAGATAGATCACGATGCTTTTTTTGAACCTCGGGGTGCGCCCACAATCTTTGGTGCGGAAGGGGGGACTTGAACCCCCATGCCTTTTGGGCGCCACCCCCTCAAGATGGTGTGTCTGCCAATTTCACCACTTCCGCACGCGGGTCGCTCTGTACTGAAAAGTATAACAAAGCGCCCCGCGCCGCTCGGCTCTTCCCTGGTCCTTTTCCCTGGCCGTTTCTTCCTGGGCCGCTTCTAACCTGGCAGCCTCATGCCTGACCGCTTTTTCGCTCCCCTGCTTTTCGATTAGACTGAAAACCTTATTCCGCCCACCGCGCACCCATTTTCCCGGGCGGACCCGTTCGTCGCACGACTCCAGGGAGCTCATCCCGCATGGCCCGCATCGTCCGATGTTCGCTCATCCAGGCGCATAACGTGGAGCCTGCCGAAAAATCCCTACCCGCCATCAAGCAGGCCATGATCGACAAGCACGTCGCCATGATCCGTCAGGCCGCCGGCGACGGCGCCCAGATCGTCTGCCTCCAGGAAATCTTCTACGGCCCCTACTTCTGCGCCGAGCAGAGCACCCGCTGGTACGACTCCACCGAGCGCGTCCCCGACGGCCCCACCATCCAGCTCATGCGCTCGCTCGCAAAGGAGCTCGGCGTCGCCCTCATCGTCCCCGTCTACGAAGTCGAGAACGAAGGCGTCTACTACAACACCGCCGCCGTCCTCGATCGCGCCGGCAACTACCTCGGCAAGTACCGCAAAACCCACATCCCCCACGTCGCCCCCGGCTTTTGGGAGAAGTTCTACTTCCGCCCCGGCAACCTCGGCTATCCCGTCTTCGACCTCGGCTTCTGCAAAATCGGCGTCTATATCTGTTACGACCGCCATTTCCCCGAAGGCGCCCGCGCCCTCGGCCTCAACGGCGCCGAGATCGTCTTCAACCCCTCCGCCACCGTCGCAGGCCTCAGCGAATATCTCTGGAAGCTCGAGCAGCCGGCCCACGCCGCCGCCAACGGCTACTTCGTCGGAGCCATCAATCGCGTCGGCACCGAAGCCCCCTGGAACATCGGCGAGTTCTACGGCCAGAGCTATTTCTGCGATCCGCGCGGCCAGATCTTTGCCCAGGCCTCGCGCGATCAGGATGAAGTCCTCACCGCCGACCTCGACCTCGACAAGATCGCCGAAGTCCGCAAAACCTGGCAGTTCTTCCGCGACCGCCGGCCCGACATGTACGCGGACCTGGTGAAACCCTAGAGCAAAGCAGCAAGCGGAGTGACGATGGCGGGGCAGCCGAACATTCCGGGCAACGCGGAGATCGCGGCGAAGTTCGCCGACCTGCACCCTCCCTTCGCGCCGCAGGCCGCCCGCGTCGAAGCCGATCGTTGCCTCAACTGTTTCGACGCGCCCTGCACCGCCGCCTGTCCCACCCACATCGATGTCCCGCGCTTCATTAAAAAAATCGCGCGCGACAACCTCCGCGGCTCCGCGCTCACCATCCTCGACGCCAACGTCTTCGGCGCCAGTTGCTCCCGCGTCTGCCCCGTCGACGTCCTCTGCGAAGGCGCCTGCGTGATGCACGCCCGCAACGAGCAGCCCATCGCCATCGGCCGCCTGCAGCGCTTCGCCATGGACGCCTTTCACGCCGCTGGCGGTGCTTTGCCGCGCAAGTCCACACAAGACCGCACAGAAAAGATCGCCTGCATCGGCGCCGGTCCCGCCTCGCTCGCCTGCGCCGCCGAGCTGCGCCAGCGCGGATTCCCCGTCACCGTCTTCGAGCGCCGCGCTCTGCTCGGCGGCCTCAACACCTTCGGCGTCGCCGAGTACAAGCTGCCCGCCCGCGCCAGCCTCCGGGAAATCGACCTGATCCGCAATCTCGGCGTCGAGTTCCGCACCGGCGTCGCCATCGCCTCCGAAGCCGACCTCGCCGGCCTCGAATCCGCATGCGACGTCCTCTTTCTCGGCGTCGGTCTCGGTCCCGCCCACCGCCTCGGCATCCCCGGCGACGAGCATCGCGACGTCATCGACGCGCTCGCCTTCATCGCGCAGTACAAAACCGCGCACCCCCCCGAGGTGGCCGACAGCGTCGCCGTCATTGGCGCAGGCAATACCGCCATCGATGCCGCCAACGCGGCGCGGCGCCTGGGAGCGACGAAGGTCGCCATCCTCTACCGCCGCTCCGAGCGCCACATGTCCGCGTTTTCCTTCGAGTACCAGCTCGCGAAGCAGGAGGGCGTCAACTTCCTCTGGCGCGTGATGCCGGTGCGCATCCACGCCGATCACCGCGGCATCCGCTCGCTCGAGTGCGTCCAGGTGGAAGTGGCCGCGGGCGGCGTGATCGAGCCCATCCCCGGCTCCGCGTTCCACTTCGATTGCCGCCAGATCATCTACGCCATCGGCCAATCGCCCCTGCTCGCGCTGCTCTCCTCGGTGCGCGGCATTGCGCTGCATCACGGACGCGTCGTCGTCGATCGCCCCACCGGCCGCACTGCCAACCCGAAGTATTACGCGGGCGGCGACTGCGTCAACGGCGGCCGCGAAGTCGTCGACGCCGTTGCCGACGGCAAGCGCGCGGGCGTGGCGATTGCGGCAAGCTTCGAGCGTGCGGCGCAGCAGCCCGGGGAGGCCGCCCATGCCTGACAACGGCGCTCCTCCGCGCAACGCACCCCCGCCCCAACCCGCACCCGACCTCGCCGTCCACTTCGCCGGCATCCGCTCGCCCAACCCCTTCTGGCTCGCTTCAGCCCCGCCCACCAACTCCGGCGAGCAGATCATGCGCGCCTTCGACGCGGGATGGGGCGGCGCCGTCTGGAAGACCATCGGCGAGCCCATCGTCAACGTCAGCTCCCGCTACTCTTCGGTGGACTGGAACGGCCAGCGCATGATGGGCCTCAACAATATCGAGCTCATCAGCGACCGTCCCCTCGCCGACAACCTCCGCGAAATCTCCGAAGTGAAGAAGCGCTACCCGCGCCACGCCGTCATCGCCTCGCTCATGGTCGAATCGAAGCGCGAAGCCTGGCACACCATCGTCGCGCAGGCTGAAGACGCGGGCGCCGACGGCCTCGAGCTCAACTTCGGCTGCCCCCACGGCATGAGCGAGCGCGGCATGGGCTCCGCCGTCGGCCAGGTCCCCGACTACACCGAGATGATCACCGCGTGGGTCAAGGAGAAGGCGCGCACCCCGGTCATCGTCAAGCTCACCCCCAACATCTCCGACATCCGCGTCATCGCGCGCGCAGCCCGTCGCGGCGGCGCCGGCGCCGTCTCCGCCATCAACACCATCAACTCCATCACCGGCATCGATCTCGACACCCTCATCCCGCGCCCCAACGTCGACGGCCGCAGCTCGCACGGCGGCTACTGCGGCCCCGCCGTCAAACCCATCGCGCTGAACATGGTCCAGCAAGTCGCGAGCGATCCGGAAACCGCAACACTCCCCATCTCCGGCATCGGCGGCATCGCTGCCTGGCAGGATGCGGCAGAGTTTTTGCTACTCGGCTGCGGCACCGTCCAGGTCTGCACCGCCGTCATGCACTACGGCTACCGCATCGTCGAGGACCTCATCGACGGCCTTTCGAACTGGATGGCGCAAAAAGGCTTCTCTGCCATCGACGATTTCCGCGGCGCCAGCGTCGCCCGCGTCACCGAGTGGAAACATCTCAATCTCAGTTACAAAATTGTCGCCCGCATCGATGAATCGAAATGCATCGGCTGCGGCCTCTGCTACATCGCCTGCTGGGACGGCGCGCACCAGTGCATCCATCTCGATCGAGCCACCGGCCCCATCGACGGCCACGATCCCGAAACACACACGAAGCCCGCAGCCGTCGAATCCGCGTCGCGTGCATCCATCGCCGTCACGCCCATCCCCAGGCTCGACACTCATTCTGCTTCGGCTGCCGACGGCAAGTCCGCCCGCATCCCCCGAGTCGACGAAACAGAATGCGTCGGCTGCAACCTCTGCTCCCTCGTCTGCCCGGTGGACGACTGCATCACCATGGTCGAAGTCCCCACCGGCGCACCCGCGGAGACATGGGCCGAACGGATGAATGCGGTGGAGTGCGCGCCACCGAAGGGGCAGCCGTGAAGCGCCTCGTATGCAGTCTTTTTCTTGTGTTCGCGGCAGCCTTCGCATCCGCTCAAATGGAGACGATCGAGTATGCGAAGACATTTTCCGTTCGCCATCTGGCGGGAGTGGCAAAGGACCCGAGTGGGGCGATCGTTTCCGATGTGAGAATTGAGGTCTGTAACGACGATTGGGCCAGTTGCTTTGCCGCTGTGACCACAGGCGCGGACGGAAGATTCTCATTTTTGAATTTGCCCGGAAGATCCATTTATTTCGTGAAGGTGTCGGCTCGCGGATTCGATCAGTTGAGGCTCAAGGTCCGCCTGCGCTCTTTTGCTCGCGGTGAACTCGCCATAAGAATGCACATCGCAACCTAGGGCTTGAGCGGCTGACTACGGAACGGTCAATATCCATGGGACTCTTGATCCAACACGGCACAATCGTCACAGCCACAGATACATTTCCCGCCGACCTCCTCATCGAGGGCGAGACCATCCGCGACGTCCGCGCCAACCTCGATCCCGCCGCCCACACCACCGTCAACGCCTCCGGCATGCTCATCCTCCCCGGCGGCATCGACGCCCACACTCATCTCGATATGCCCTTCGGCGGCGCCACCTCCGCCGACGACTTCGAAACCGGCACCCGCGCCGCCGCCATCGGAGGCACCACCACCATCGTCGACTTCGCCATCCAGGCCCGCGGCACCAAAATGCGCGCCGCCCTCGACACCTGGTGGAAGAAAGCCGAAGGCAAGGCCTGCATCGACTACGGCCTCCACATGATCGTCACCGACCTCGGCGCATCCGGCCTCGAAGACATGGACGACATGGTGCGCGAGGGCGTCGCCAGCTTCAAGCTCTTCATGGCCTATCCCGGCGTGCTCATGGTCGACGACGCCACCATCTTCAAAGCCCTCCAGCAAACCGCGAAGAACGGCGCGCTCATCTGCATGCACGCCGAAAACGGCTCCGTCATCGATGTCATCGTGCAGCAGGCGCTCGCCGCAGGCAAAACCGCGCCCATCTACCACGCGCTCACCCGCCCCACCGTCGCCGAGGCAGAAGCCGTGCAGCGCGCCATCGCCATGGCCGAGATGGCCGGCGCGCCCGTCTACATCGTTCATCTCTCGAGCGAAGACGCGCTCAACCAGGTCCGCGAGGCGCGCGACCGCGGCCTGCCCGCCTTCGCCGAAACCTGCCCGCAGTACCTGCTCCTCTCGCTCGAAGAGACGATGAACCACAACTCCTTCGAAGACGCCAAGTGGGTCTTCACGCCGCCGCTGCGCGAAAAGAAAAATCAGCCGAAGCTCTGGGACGGCCTGAAGCACGACCATCTCCAGGTCGTCTCCACCGATCACTGCCCCTTCTGCTTCGCCGATCAGAAAATTCTCGGCGTCAGCGACTTCACCAAAATCCCCAACGGCGGTCCCGGCATCGAGAACCGCATGCAGCTCATCCACCACCACGGCGTCAACGCCGGCCGCCTCTCCCTCAACCGCTTCGTTGAGATCACCTCCGCCGCGCCCGCCCGCATCTTCGGCATGTATCCGCAGAAGGGAACCATCGCGCCCGGCAGCGATGCCGACATCGTCGTCTGGGATCCAAACGCCGAGCACACCATCAGCGCGAAGACCCACAACATGCGCGTCGACTACTCCATGTTCGAAGGTTTCCAGGTTCGCGGCAACGCCCGCCAGGTCTACTCCCGCGGCGAGCTCATCGTCGAGAACGGCAAGTACCTCGGCAAGCCCGGCCGCGGCCGCTACCTGCGCCGTGCCGCTCGCGGCGGAGCCTGGCAATGATCACCCCCGACGGCCATCTCTACAACGCCGACCTCGCGCCCACGCCCCCGCAGCGCCGCACCTGGACCACTTACAACTACGTCGCGCTGTGGTTCTCCATGTCCATGGAGGTGACCACCTACATGCTCGCCTCCGGCCTCATCGCCGGCGGCATGAACTGGAAGCAGGCCATCGGCACCGTCGCCCTCGGCAATCTCATCGTGCTCGTGCCCATGCTGCTCAACGCGCATGCCGGCGCGAAGTACGGCATCCCCTTCCCGGTTTTCGTCCGCGCCTCCTTCGGCACGCGCGGCGCCAACGTTCCCGCCATCCTGCGCGCCATCGTCGCCTGCGGATGGTTCGGCATCCAGTCCTGGATCGGCGGCCAGGCCATCGACGCGATGCTCGTCATCATCTGGCCGTCAGCGGCCGCGGCCCCGTGGGTGCTGTGGGCCTGCTTCCTCGGCTTCTGGGCGCTCAATATGTTCGTCGTGTGGCGCGGCGTGGAAACCATCCGCTTCCTCCAGGGATTCTCCGCGCCCTTCATGCTCGCCATGGGCCTGCTCCTGCTCGTCTTCGCGCTGCATCGCGCCGGCGGCTTCGGCGCCATGCTCTCCGCGCCCAGCCAGTTCCACACCACCGGCGCCTTCCTCCGCTTCTTCTTCCCGTCGCTCACCGCGATGGTCGGCTACTGGGCCACGCTCGCGCTCAACATCCCCGACTTCACCCGCTACTCCAAATCCCAGGAATCGCAGATCGTCGGCCAGGCCATCGGACTCCCCGTCGCCATGACGCTCTGGGCCTTCATCGGCGTCGCCGTCACCTCCGCCTCCGCCGTCCTCTTCGGCCATCCCATCTGGAGCCCCATCGAGCTCATGGGCCGCTTCCATCAGCCCGTCATCGCCTTCGTCGCCATGATCGCCCTGCTGGTCGCCACGCTCAACGTCAACGTCGCCGCCAACGTCGTCTCCCCCTCGAACGACATCTCCAACCTCAACCCGCAGTGGATTTCCTTCCGCACCGGCGGCCTCATCACCGGCTTCCTCGGCCTTGCCATGATGCCGTGGAAGCTCCTCGCCACCTTCCACAACTACATCTTCGGCTGGCTCACCGGATACTCCGGCCTCCTCGGTCCCGTCGCCGGCATCATGGTCGCCGACTATTTCATCCTTCGCTCGAAGCGTCTCGACGTGGAGTCGCTCTACATGCGCGGCGGCGTCTATGAGTATCGCCGCGGCATCAATCCCCGCGCCCTCATCGCGCTCGCTGCCGGCGTGGCCTGCGCGCTCATCGGCCGCTTCGTGCCCGCCGTGCACGCCCTTTACGACTACGCCTGGTTTGTTGGATTCTTCCTCTCGGGCCTCCTCTACGTCGCGCTCATGCGCGGCGCGCCCACCCCATCCCCGGTCAACACCTTCGCAGGAGAAGAAGCATGAGCACCGTCGCTGAGCCCACCGTCGCTACCCAGAAGAAACCTGCCTTCACCCTGTCGTGGATCGCCGGAGAGTGGGCCGTCCCGCATGGCGCGCACCATCCCATCGTCAACCCGGCGAACGGCGAGACGCTGGCCACGCTGCCGTACGCCGGTGCGGCGGAAGTGAATCGCGCGGCCAAAGCGGCGCACGAGGCGTGGCTCACCTGGCGCGACGTGCCCGTGGTCGATCGCGTGCAGCCCCTCTATCGCTTCAAGTCGCTGCTCGAAAAATATGTGCGCGACGTTGCGGCCATTCTCACCCGCGAAAACGGCAAGACCCTCGACGACGCCACGATGGAAGTGAAGCGCGCCATCCAGATGGTGGAAGTCGCCTGCGGCATGCCGTCGCTCATGATGGGCGACTCGCTCAACGACGTCGCCAAAGGCATCGACTGCCGCACCATCCGCCAGCCCATCGGCGTCTGCGCCGGCATCACCCCCTTCAATTTTCCCGGCATGGTGCCGCTCTGGATGTACCCCTTCGCCATCGCCGCCGGCAACACCTTCATCCTCAAGCCCTCGGAGCGCGTGCCCATGACGCCCACCCGTGTCGTCGAGCTGCTCCTCGAAGCGGGCCTGCCCGCCAACGTCATCCAGCTCGTCCACGGCAGCCGCGAAGTCGTCGAGGCGCTGCTCGCCCATCCGCTCATCCGGGCCATCTCTTTCGTCGGCTCCTCGCCCGTCGCGAAGATCGTCTATAAAGAAGCCGCGGCCCACGGCAAGCGCGTCCAGGCGCTCGGCGGCGCGAAAAATCATCTCGTCGTCATGCCCGACGCCGACCTTCCGCAGACCGTCGAAGCCATCCTCGGCTCCGCGTTTGGCGCAGCCGGCCAGCGTTGCCTCGCCGGCAGCGTCGTCGTCCCCGTCGGCGATGTCGCCGAGCCCCTCCTCCATCTGCTCGTCGAGAAAGCCTCCGCCCTCCGCATCGGCGACGGCCTCCACGACGGCGTCGCCGTCGGCCCGCTCGTCGGCGAAGACCAGAAGAAGCGCGTCCTCGGCTACATCGAGAAAGGTGTGGCCGAAGGCGCGGAGCCCATCCTCGACGGCCGCTCTCACACCGCCGATCCGGCCGGCGCGTTCCTCGGCCCCACCGTCCTCGATCGCGTCGAGCGCACCGCCACCGTCGCGCGCGAAGAAATCTTCGGCCCCGTTCTCTCCGTCATCCGCGCCGACTCGCTCGACGACGCCATCGACATCGTCAACGCCTCCGACTACGGCAACACCACGACCATCTACACCCGCAGCGGCAAAGCCGCCCGCGAATATCAGAGCCGCGTCGAAGTCGGCATGGTTGGCGTCAACATGGCCGTCTCCGCCCCTATGGCCTTCTTCCCCTTCGCCGGATGGAAGAATTCCTTCTACGGCGACCTCCACGCCCACGGCAAGGATGCCGTGTCGTTCTACACCGAGCAAAAGGTCCTGATGACCCGCTGGTTCTAAACTGCACGGAATAGGGAATAGGGAATAGGGAATCGGGAATCGGGTTTAGGGAATCGGGTTTAGGGAATCGGATGTAAGGTTTTGTGTTCTGCCCCGCAATTCGCGACCGAACGGTTTCTGCCCTTGCATCAGGGCACGACGTTCAAAGCTCGCGAAAAAACTCTAAACGGTTTTTGCTTTACATCAGGGCGCGATTTTCAGAGCTCGCGGAAATACCGTAAGCGGTTTTTGCTTTGTACCAGGGCACGACCTCGGTCGTGCCGTACAGGTCCCAAAATACGTCGGGCTTGAGCCCCTGCGCGCAGCGGCCTCGCGTCAGCGAGGCTACGGTAGAAGCCCCGGCCTTTAGGCCGGGGAATCACGAATCCCAAGCCTTTCGGCCTTTAGGCCCGGAAAACTCCACACGGTCAGAGCCCTGCAACCTGTCACCTGACATTCCCTCCCGCCGCCGCCCCAGACGCCCAGGCCCACTGAAAATTAAATCCCCCCAGCTGCCCCGTCACATCGACGACCTCGCCGATGAAGAACAGCCCCGGCACGTCCCGGCACTCCATCGTCTGCGCCGACAAGGCATCCGTGCTCACCCCGCCCGCCGTCACTTCGGCCTTCTCGAATCCCTCCGTCCCCACCGGCGCGAAACGCCACGCATGGATCCGCCGCTCCATCTCCTCGAGCGCCGCATTCGTCCAGCTCGTGGGCGCCAGCAACTCGACGAGCCGATCCGCCAGCCGCGCCGGCGCCTGCGCCCGCAGAGCCGCGCGAGCCGCCGCCGCATTCCGCCCTGCGCTCGCCCCGCGCATCGGGGCAAAAATCTCCCGCCCCGGAGCCCAGTCCACCACCACCGCCTCGCCCTCCCGCCAGTACGAAGAAATCTGCAGCACCGCCGGCCCGCTCAATCCCCGATGCGTGAACAGCAGCTTCTCGCGAAAGCGCCGCTTCCCGCACGCAACCACCACCTCCGCCGACACCCCGGTCAAATCGCCCCACCGCGCCAGCTCCGCCCCGCCCAGCACCACCGGCACCAGCGCCGGCCGCGCCTCAACGATCGGCGCCCCAAACTGCCGCGCCACCTCGTACCCAAACCCCGTCGCCCCCATCTTCGGAATCGAGAGCCCGCCGCTGGCAATCACCAGCGACCCGCATCGAAAAGCCCCAGCCCCCGTCCTCACCTCGAACCGAAATTCCTCCCCGCCGCCCGGCCCCTCCGCACCCCCGCGCCCCACCGCGCGCACCTCGACGTTCGTCACCACCCGAACCCCAGCCTGCGCGCACTCGCTCATCAGCAGGTCCACGATCTGCTGCGCCGGCCCATCGCAAAACAACTGCCCCAGCGTCTTCTCGTGATACGCAATCTCGTACCGCTCCACCAGCGCGATAAAGTCCGCCGGCCTGTACCGTGCCAGCGCCGACTTGGCGAAGTGCGGATTCGCCGACAGAAAGTTCTCCGGCCGCGTATGCAGATTGGTAAAGTTGCAGCGCCCACCGCCCGAGATCAGGATCTTCTTCCCCACCTGCTCCGCGCGTTCCAGCACCACGGCCCGCCGCCCGCGCTTCCCCGCCTCAATGGCGCACATCAGCCCCGCCGCCCCCGCGCCGATCACCACCACGTCGAAGTTGTGCTCCGATCTCGGCATTGTGTTCTTGCTTTTGTATCAGGGCACGACCTCGGTCGTGCCGTAACCGCCGGTACAGACCGGGCAGATCGGTAACAGAACAGACCGGGGACATGGGTAACACTTTGCCCGCCTCCACCGCCAGCACCCCGCGCCGGAGGCGCAACGGATCATAGCCCCGCGTTGCAACGCGGGGTACGGGACCGGAAAATCGCCGAGTCCCGGAGGGACGGCGCTTGCATTCCAGGTCCTGCGCTGCACGACGCCCGTAGAAACCCCACCCGCCGTCCCTGTCCCAAAATCGCCCCCCACCCCACCCCAGGGGGGTACTCCCATGGCACCCTCGTGCTACTGGCGCCCTTCCCGCCCCGGAGTACAATCAACTTACGCGACCCGGCCGCGCCGGCGGAATTTCTTTCCCTTTTGGCCGCCTTGCTGACTCCGCGGGCTGCCCTTTGGCGTCTAATCCTGTGAACGTTTCGGGCCGATCCGCCGTATTGACTCCGAGCCGCGTTTTGGAAAGTGAGAGGTCTTCCCCAAGGTGAACTCTACCGTCAAGCAAATCCTGTTCTGGGTGCTCATCATCGCCTGCTGCCTCGTGCTCTGGCAGCTGTTCCAGCGGAACAGCGGGCTCGGCGCGCATGAGCAGGACATCAACTGGACCCAGTTCCTCAGCAGTGTGCAGAGCGACCAGGTGCAGGATGTCACCATCACCGTCACCGGCAACGCCTGCGACGTCCACGGGCACTTCCGCTCCGACAAGGGCGCCTTCCGCCTCACCGCCCCCGGCAACTACTCGCACATCTACGACATCCTCGACCAGAACCACGTCAACGTCTCCGTCAAGAACGCCGACGGCAACACCTGGTGGGCCTGGCTGCTCCAGCTGTCCCCCATCATTCTGCTCGCGCTGCTCTGGATCTTCATGCTCCGCCAGATGCAAAGCGGAGGCAACAAGGCGCTCTCGTTCGGCAAGAGCCGCGCCCGCCTGCTCTCCATGCAGCAGAAAAAGGTCACCTTTAAGGATGTGGCCGGCGTCGACGAAGCCAAGGAAGAGCTGAAAGAGATCATCGAGTTCCTGCGCGAGGCGCAGAAGTTCCAGAAGCTCGGCGGCCGCATCCCCAAGGGCGTGCTCCTCGTCGGCCCTCCCGGAACCGGCAAAACCCTGCTCGCCCGCGCTGTCGCCGGCGAGGCCAACGTCCCCTTCTTCTCCATCTCCGGCTCCGACTTCGTTGAGATGTTCGTCGGCGTCGGCGCCAGCCGCGTCCGCGACCTCTTCGAACAGGGCAAGAAAAACGCCCCCTGCATCATCTTCATCGACGAAATCGACGCGGTCGGCCGCCATCGCGGCGCCGGCCTCGGCGGCGGACACGATGAGCGCGAGCAGACCCTCAACCAGCTCCTCGTCGAGATGGACGGCTTTGAGTCCAACGACGGCGTCATCCTCGTCGCCGCCACCAACCGCCCCGACGTTCTCGATCCCGCCCTGCTCCGCCCCGGCCGCTTCGACCGCCGCGTCGTCGTCGGGCGTCCCGACGTCCGCGGACGCGAAGAAGTCCTCCGCGTTCACGCCCGCAAGGTGCCCATCGCCGACGACGTCGATCTGCGCGTCCTCGCCCGCGGCACACCGGGCTTCTCCGGCGCCGACCTCGCCAATATGGTGAACGAGGCCGCCCTCAACGCCGCCCGCGCCAACCGCAAGTCGGTCCTTATGCTCGACTTCGAGCAGGCCAAGGACAAGGTCCTCATGGGCGCGGAGCGCAAGTCCATGCTCCTCACCGACGAGGAGAAGCGCGTCACCGCCTACCACGAAGCCGGCCACGCTCTCGTCGCCGCCCTCCGCGACCACGCCGACCCGCTGCACAAGGTCACCATCATCCCCCGCGGCATGGCCCTCGGCGTCACCATGCAGTTGCCCGAAGATGACAAGCACACCGTCACGAAGGACTACCTCGAGACGCAACTCGCCATTCTCATGGGCGGCCGCATCGCCGAAGAGATCTTCCTCAAGCAGATGACCACCGGAGCCGGCAACGACATCGAGCGCGCCACCGACCTGGCCCGCAAGATGGTCTGCGAGTACGGCATGAGCCGTCTCGGCCCCCTCACCTTCGGCAAGAAGGAAGAGCAAATCTTCCTCGGCCGCGAGATCGCCCAGCACCGCGACTTCTCGGAAGAAACGGCGCGCCAAATCGATACCGAAGTCCGCAGTCTGGTCGATGAGGCCTATCGCGCCGCGTGGGACATCCTCAACAACCATCAGCCCGTCATGCACCGGCTGGCCGTCGCGCTGCTCGAACGCGAGACGCTCGACGCCAACGAGATCCGCATGCTCATCGACGGCAAGGAACTGCCCCCGCTCAAGCCTTCGGGTGGATCGGGTCCAGGCGTCGCCGATGTGCAGCAGGTGCTCAAGCCGGAACCCGGCCGCACCCCCGGCCTGCCGGAAGGCAGCCCCAGCCCCGCGTAACTCAGCCGCCAGGCGGTCAGCTAAAAAGCGCGTAGCGATGAGACGGCTCGCAAAAAACGGTTAGCAAAAAGCGGTCGGCGAAAACCGATCGCCCAATCAAAAGGCAGCCTCCGGGCTGCCTTTCCTGTCTCGTGCCGGGTGCCCCATGCAAGCCCGGTTTTCGCTTGAGTGGGCCTCACGCTGACCCTCCAACCAAACGGCCCCGCGAACTGTTCGATACGCCCGTCCTCGACGGTCGCTGGGACCTCGGAGGGACGCAAGCAAGACGCGGGGCCAATATCAATTATTCAAGTCCGGCCCATATCTGTCTGCACTTTGCGACATGAATCCGGCGCAAATCGGCAATGTGGCGCAAACTGGCGCGCCCATCCCCCATCCCCTGTCCCCAGCCGGGTGCCCGTGCAAGCCCGGTTTTGGCTTGAGGGGCCCTCAGGCTGCCCTACCCGCTACTCGCCGCCTCTGCGAAAATAAGCGCACGATGCGATTCCGCCTGGCCGCCGCGCCGCTGCTCCTCCTGCTCGCCGCGAGCGGCTGCCAATACCACACCGTCCACTCCGCCGCGCACCTGCCGGCAGATGCCCGCACCCTCGCCATCCCCGCCTTCGTCAACAACACCCAGGCTTACCAAACCCAGGCGGTCTTCACCCAGGCCATCATCCGCGAGTTCACCACCCGCACCTCGTACCGCATCGTGTCCGGCGACGACCCCGAGGCCGACGCGACCCTCCACGGCACCATCCTTAGCTTCCAGATCATCCCCCTCACCTACGACAACACCACCGGCCAGACCTCCAGCTACCTCGTCACCATCGTGACCAAACTCTCCCTCACCGACCGCCAGGGCAAGACCCTCTGGCAGAACCCCTCCTACATGTTCCGCCAGCAATACGAGCAGACCCAGGACCTCGCCAGCTTCATCCAGGAAGACTCAGCCGCCACCCGCCGCCTGGCCGCGGAATTTGCCAGCGCCGCCGTCGCCGACATCCTGGAATCCTATTGAGCGGTTTGAATCTACAAGAACAGGGTGCGATCCGCCGTCATGAAGGGTCCCGCCTTCACAGCCCACGGAATCAATCTGAAGCGCCTTTGGCTTTGTATCAGGGCACGACCTCGGTCGTGCCGCAAAGGCGTCCAAAAAGACCGGGCTTCAGCCCCTGAGGCGCGCTTCAGGCCCGCGCCGGCACCGCAATCACGATGCGCCTACGCGGCCCGGTCCATCCCCTGCTGCTCGCGCCACTGCCGGTACTCTTCGCTCACCTGGCCCAGAACATACAGCCGGTTCTGCGTCTCCACCACCCCCCGGGCCGCATCCACATGCACAATCGACGACGTGTAGATGACCCCGTTCGGCAGGTCGGCATGGGCAAACACCGTGCCCGTCAGGCGCCGCCCAGGCTCCAGATCGCGGTAGCTGGGCGAAATCACATCGTTCACCACAGCCCAGTTCTCAATGCGAACTCTCTGCTTTTCCATGACCCTCCGCCCCCTGGTCCGCCAGGACAAGAATCGACGCCCCCGTGGAAGTACCAAATTCACAACATGTGTCAGAGCAATTGGCACGCCACGTTGCGCGGCAGAAAATAATAGGGATAGCCGTGAGCCTCGGGGGAGCGGCGTGCAATTCTTACCCGCTATGCTGTGATAGGTCCGCCAGGTCCAGAGTTGTCCCCGCGCAAAATTTTATTGTTCCCAATGTCCACCATCGGGTTGACGGCTCTGTTGTACATTTGAACTATGCCGGATTTCGCTGACGGCTTCTCCCTCTTTTTCTGCGGCATGCCTGCCGGCCGGCGCTTTCCCACCACGGAGGGGCGATGACCGCCGACCCCCCGCTGCGCCCCGAAGAAGCCGAAGACCTGGAGCAGGAACTGGCCCTCATCTCCCACCAGCAATTCATGGCGCTGCAAAAATGCTCCTACCTCCGCATGTCCGAGACAGAGGCCGGCGAGTACGACAAGCGCCGCATCCGCATCGGCGAGATCTGCGCTCTGCTTGAGAAATACAAGTCCGATTAGCGTCCCGCCCCTGATCTCCGCCCTTCCAGCAAAACTGTCCTCCTCAGCGCAGCGCCGCGCATTGCACGATTCACCACCGCAACCGAGCGCGTAGTCGAAGAGCCTGGGCTGAGCCGAGCCGAAGCCACCTGCATTTGGCCCTCCAGCTTGCGGATCGCATTGCAGCAGCAACACCCGTCTGCCCCTCTTTCGATACCCTGAATCCCCCGCCAGCCTCGGCCCGCATCCAATCTGCCGGGCTCGATGCATGAGCGGCGATCCCCTCAAGCCGAAAGTCCTCATCGTCGATGACGAATACGCCATCGCCCGCACTCTTGCCATCATCCTCAACCAAAGCGGATTCCGCGCCCTCCCCATCTACCACGCGTGGGCGGCCCTCCAGGTCGCCGAAGGCCTCCAGCCCGACATCCTGCTCACCGACGTCGTCATGCCCGGCTGCGACGGATTTGAAATCGCCGTGAAAATCTGCGCGAAAGTCCCGCGTTGCCGCGTCTTCCTCTTATCCGCTCAGTTCCGCGCCGCCGACCGCGTCGAGGAATTCCGCTCGCGCGGCTACCGCTTCGAATTCATGCACAAGCCCATCCACCCCAGCGACCTCCTCACCCGCCTGCGCGTCGCCGTGAGCTAACACCAACCCCGCACGGAGCGACACCCACCCCCGTCATTCCGACCGGAACCGGGCGCGTGCCGCACACCCCCTCGTCATTCTGAGCGAAGCGCGCAGCGCGCAGTCGAACAACCCCGGCGATCCTGAGTTCACCGCCGCTCTGCACGGTCTTCGCAGAGGTGGGAAACGATGCCCCCCATCGCGCAGCCACTCCGCTTTTGATTTTGCATCAGGTCCCGCCTTCACAGCCCGCGGAATCAATCTGAAGCGCTTTTGTTTTGTATCAGGGCACGACCTCGGTCGTGCCGCAAAGGCGTCAATAAAACCGGGCTTCAGCCCCTGCGCGACAGCGGTCGTGCGCAGCACGACCACGGTAGAAGCCCCGGCCTTCAGGCCGGGGAACGGACCGGCCCACGCAGAAAGGGCCTTCAGGCCCGGCGCACTCCCTACGGCAAATCCCCAGCCGGAATCGGAACATCCGGCGTCTCCGCCTGCCACACGATCTCGACCACCTTCCAGTTCTGCCCGTCGAACACCGCCTGGATGCTGTTGATCCCGCGCGCCAGCGGCTTGCCCCCGAGCGCCGTCGTGTACGTGCTCCACAAATGCGCAATGTGCCCAAACGTCTGCGACTGGTACTTGATCTGCTGCTCCGTCACCACTGCATCGCCATTCTTCGCCACCGCCGCGATCCAGTCATCGACGCTCAGCACCCGCATCGCGCCCGTCGCCGGATTGACCGGGATCAGCCGCACCTCCGGCAGCAGCAGCTGCTTCATGCAGGTGCGATCCTTGCTCGCCGGCCCGCTCACTGCATCGTCGAGCGCGACAATCAGCTGGTCCAGCGTCGCCGAAGGCGGACAACTCACCGGCGTCACAGCGCTCGCCTCAGCAGCAGCTGTCGTCTGCGCATGCAAGCCCGGCGCGGCGAACGCCACTGCCACGCCCGCGAGCGCCGCAAAAATGGAGGAAAGCCTGCCCATATCCCTATCCCCTATCCCTCAAATCCCCGTCCAGTCCAAAATCACCTTCCCCGTATTCCCGCTGATCATCGCCGCGAATCCCTGCTCGTAATCCTTATAACTAAAGCGATGCGTGATCACCGGGCTGATGTCCACGCCACACGTCACCAGCACCGACATCTTGTACCACGTCTCATACATCTCGCGCCCGTAGATGCCGCGCACCGTCAGCATGTTGAAGATCACCTTGCGCCAGTCCGTCTCCATCGGCTTCGCCGGAATCCCGAGAATCGCGATTCGTCCGCCGTGGCACATGTTGTCGATCATCTCCCGAAACGCCGCCGGCGACCCCGACATCTCCAGCCCCACGTCGAACCCCTCCGTCATCCCCAGGTCCTGCTGCACCTGCGCCACCGGCTTCTCCCGCGGATCGACCGCCACCGTCGCCCCCATCTTCCGCGCCAGATCCAGCCGGAACGGATTCAGGTCCGTCACCACCACATACCGCGCCCCCGCGTGCTTCACAATCGGGATCGCCATCAGCCCAATCGGCCCCGCGCCGCAGATGAGCACGTCCTCGCCCAGCACCGGAAACGCCAGCGCCGTGTGCACCGCGTTCCCAAACGGATCGAAGATCGCGGCAATCTCTTCCGGCACGCCGTGATGGTGCCGCCAGATATTCGTCATCGGCAGCGTGATGTATTCGGCAAACGCGCCCGGCCGATTCACGCCCACCCCCGACGTATGCGCGCACAGATGCCGCCGTCCCGCGAGGCAGTTGCGGCAGCGCCCGCACACCACGTGGCCTTCGCCCGACACGAGGTCGCCCACCCTGAAGTCCGACACATTCGACCCCACCGCGGCAATCTCGCCCACAAACTCGTGCCCGATCACCATCGGCACCGGGATCGTCTGCTGCGCCCACTCGTCCCACTGATAAATGTGGACATCGGTGCCGCAAATGCCGGTGCGCCGCACCCGGATCAGCACATCGTTGATGCCGTATTCCGGCTCCGGCACATCCTCCAGCCACAGCCCGCGTTCCGCGCGAGCCTTCACCAGTGCACGCATGAACTCTCCCTGAAAACTACAGGTTACAGCCTAAAGGCCGCCCACCGCACCGGCGGACGCCCTTCCCCAATCGTCGTGTTCTGAAGGGGCGCGGCTCCAGCCGCGCCGTACAGGCGTCCAAAAAGACCGGGCTTCAGCCCCTGCGCGAACCGGCCTCGCGCCCGCGAGGCGAAGGGAGAAGCCACGGGCTTCAGCCCGTGGAATCCCGGCCCCCAAAACCCCGCGGCCTTCAGGCACGGCAATCCGGATCAGCGCGCCGCAACGAAGCTGCTCCGGGTGGGCCAGTGTCCGCATTTGCTTTTGTACCAGGGAACGGCCTTCACCGCTTGCGGAAATCCTCTGAAGCTTTTGCTTTTGTATCAGGGCACGCGCGACACCCTCGAGACCGAAAACCATTGCCAGCCCGAGCTCGAAACTGAAGACCTGCCCAGGACCGCCCCCACTCACGACTCCAAACGCTGCAACCGCCTCAAAGGATTGCCTCACCCCTGGAAAAATCTGAGCCCGGCAGCGAGGCTGGAACTGTATACGAGTGAACAGAAGGGCGGACCGGATGGGCCTACAATCCACCCATGACCAACCCTCGCCGCCGGTTTTCTTTTGGTCTCTCTGCGGGTCTCCTGCTTTCGTTCCTCTGCGCCGCTGTCTTGGGAACCATCGCGCTCGGGGCCTGGGCCGCGCCTCCCTCAGCCTCGTCGGATGGCGAGAGCCTGGCGAAGAAAGCGCTGGACCCCGGCCGCGTCACGGCCTTCGACGGGTCGATGAAATATCTCCTGCAGACCGCGGTGTCGAGGCCCGTCGCCGGTTCGGCCAAAGAGATCAGCTACGATCTCGCGGGTCCCGGCGACGGCGTGAAGAGCACCGTCGAGTATCGCGTCTATGACAGTCCGGCGGCGGCGGCGGCGCATGCCGATCCCGATGGCAAGCAGGAGTTGGCGGAAGCTGCCGAATTCGAATTGCCGCGGGGCCACTTCAGCGCCTACCACTCGAAGCTGGGCGGCGCGCTTGCGAAGGATGTGCCGGAAACCTTGCATTGCCTGGCCCAAACCGGCAAGACCCCGTGGTCGCGCTGCTATTACTACGCGGGCGGCCCGTCGACCATTGTCGTGGTGGGAACAACCAGTTCCACTGCGGCGAATGAGGCAATCCTGATTACGGCCATGGGCGCGCAGGGCCTGGCGCAGGCCAAGCCGTAGGCCTCCGCCTCAACCCCTGGAACTCCCTCTGCAATTGCAGCATGCAACCCCTCGCCGCGCAGGCGGCCCGCTTACAGCGAAAGCCCGCGCAGCTTCGCGATCAAATCGTCAGGATGGATCGGCTTGGGAAACAGCTCGAAATCGTACCCGTCGGCCTGCGCCTTGCGCATCAGCTCCGACGTCGCCGCCTGGCCTGAGAACATCAGAATCCGCGCCTCCGGCAGCTCATCGCGCAGGCGCATGCCCAGTTCCACGCCCGTCATCCGCGGCATCAGCACATCGGTCAGTACAATATCCGGCTTCAGGGCCCGCGCCTTTTCCAGCGCTTCCTCGCCGCTGAAGGCCTCCACCGCTTCGAATCCATTCACATTCAGGATCGAGGCCACCGTGCGCGCAATCAGCCGCTCGTCGTCGACCACCAGCACGCGCACGCGCGTGCGGCCGGTGACCGCCCCGTCTCCATTGGAATCCTCAAAAACATGGGGCGGCGGTGCTTCCCCCTGAGTAAAGACAACCGTGTCGAGCAAGGACCGAATCTCCCGCGTTACTGAATTCGTTCTGGGGCACCTCTATTTTGCACCGCCTGCGAGGTCACCAGAGGAAGAAAAATGGTAAACGTCGTGCCGTGGCTTGTCGGTCCGGTATCGCTCTTTACCGTGACAATTCCTCCCCATGAAGCGACGAATTGCCTTACCACCCACAAGCCCAGCCCGGTGCCCGCGCCCGTCTTCGTGGTGAAGAACGGCTCAAACATCCGTCCCAGATTCTCCTCGGAAATGCCCATCCCCGTATCCTGTACCGCAATCGTCAATCCGAGCGCGTCCTCGGCTTCCCGCACCGTCAGGGTCAGCGTGCCGCCGTCGCGGCTCGCATCGATCGCGTTCGATACCAGATTGGAAAACACCTGGTGCAGCTCGCCCCGCAGCGCCCGCACCGCCGGCACCACGGCAAAATCCCGCTCCACCTCCATCCCCGCCGCCCGCAGCCGGCTGTCGTACACCGTCAGCACGTCCTCCAGCAGCCCCGGCAGATCGATGTCCGTCGGCACCGATGTCTCCCGGTAAAAGCCCAGTGTGTGCCGCGCGATGTGCGAAACCCGTGTGATCTCCCTCTCCGCCGTCGCCAGATATTCCTGGATCGCCGCCCCCGGCTCCCGCGACGTCCGCGCCAGATAAATGAGGTTCAGCACCGACTCCAGCGGATTATTGATTTCGTGCGCGATCGTCGCCGCCAGCCGCCCCGTCGCCGCCAGCTTCTCGCTCAGCAGCAGCTTCTGCTGCTGCACCCGCCGCTCCGTCACATCCTGGGCGAACACCGACAACCCATCCGGCGCGGGATAGGCATTCGCGTGGATCCAGCGCCCCAGCGGCGCGTAGTGGTCTTCCACCCGCCGGATCGCCTTCCGTTCCATCGCCTCATGGAAGGCCTGGCCGAACGGCGAAGCCTCCATCTCCGGAAATACGTCCCACAGCCGCCCGTCCATCATCTCGGCCAATTCCACTCCCCGCAGGGAGGCGACCTGTTCGTTCGCGTAGAGGATGCGCCAGTCCCGATCTACATAGATAAAGGCTTCCGAAATGCTCTCGAGAATTGCCCGCACCTGCTGCTCCGCCTCTTCCGCCTTGGTGCGCAGCTCATGCTCCCGCGCCGTCACCTCGCGCCGCAGCTGGTGCATCCCGACGTGCGACGCCACCCGCGCCATCAATTCGCGCGCGGTGAACGGCTTCACCAGATAATCGTCCGCCCCAGCCTCCAGCCCGCCCGACTCCGCCTCTTCGCCCGCCCGCGCCGACAGCAGAATCACCGGGATCGCCGCCGTCTTCTCGTTCGCACGCAGCGCACGCAGCAGCTCAAAGCCGTCCATCCGCGGCATCATGACGTCCGTCAGCACCAGATCCGGCGGATTCGCCACAGCCTCCTCCAGCGCCGCCTCGCCGTCAGCCACCGCCGTCACGCTGAACCGGCGGCCCACCAGCCGCTGCACGTACTCCCGCATGTCGCGATTGTCGTCGGCCAGCAGCACGCGCCCGCGCGCGGCGTCATCCCCGGCAGCCGGTTCCAGCCCCGCAAGGTCTGCGGCCGCCAGCTCCTTCACCATCGCTTCTTCGGTCTGCGCCTCGCCGGGCAGCCAGCGCAGCACCTCCTGCACGAACGGAGCCGCTCCCATCGTCTTTTCCTGAGGCCCCGCCTTCGCCTCGATGCGCTCCGCCGGCAGGTGCGCCGTCCCAAACGGAACCCGCACGCGAAAGGTGGTGCCCTCGCCCAACCGGCTCTCCACTCCGATGCTGCCCCCGTGCAGCCGCACCAGCTCATCGACCAGCGCCAGCCCAATGCCTGTGCCTTCATGGGTGCGCCCCGGCGCTCCCTCAATGCGATGGAAGCGCTCGAATATCCGCGGCAGCTCCGATTCAGGAATGCCCGTGCCCGAATCGCGCACCGCCAGCTCCGCCATCCCGTCCACCGTCCGCAGCGTCACGTCTACCTCGCCGTCCAGCGTGAACTTGAACGCATTCGACAGCAGGTTGAGCACGATCTTCTCCCACATCTCCACATCCACCCACACCGGCTCCGCCAGCGGCTCGCACGCCACCGTGTACCGCAGTCCCGCGCGATCCATCGCCGACTCGAACACACTGGCCAGTTCCGCCGTGCGCGTGCACAGATCCACGGGGCGGTACGCCGCCTGAATCCGCCCCGCTTCGATGCGCGAAAAATCGAGCAGCGCATTCACCAGCTTCAGCAGCCGCAGCCCGTTCCGGTGCACGGTCTCGACTTCCCGGTAATCCGCCGCCGGCAGCGTCTCCCGATGCTCGTTCAGCAGGTCTTCCAGAGGGCCCAGCATCAGCGTCAGCGGCGTGCGGAACTCATGGCTCACATTGCTGAAGAAAATCGTCTTCGCGCGGTCCAGCTCCGCCAGCGACTCGGCCCGGCGCCGCTCCTGCTCATAAGCGCGCGCATTCGCCAGCCCGGCGGCAATCTGGCCTGCCACCAGATGCACAAATCCCTCGTACCCAGGATCGAGCGAGCGGTAGGGATTCAGCCCGGCGACAAAGAATCCCGCCGCCGTCTCCTGCCCCTGCCGTTGCAGCGGCACCAGCACGGCGCGGACCGGGGCTTTTTCCCAGGCCCCCGACGGGAGCTCCCCAAACCGCTGCTCCAGGTCCTCGACCGTCACCGCCTGCTTGCTCGCCGGCAAATCCGCCACCGGCCACACCGCATCCGCAGCATCGACCGCGATGGTGGCCGGAGCCGCTGCATGTCCGGCCGCGATGCCGCTGCTTGACACCAGCCGCGCGCGTCCATCCTCAAACAAATAGGTCAGAGTAAACGGCAGATCCTGCGGGTTCTGGCTCAGGCTGCTCTTAATTGCGGTCAGCACGTCCGCCTCGGCAATCGCCCCGCTCAGCGCGGAAGCCAGCAACCGCAGAAATCGCAGCCGCCGTTCCCCAATCACCCGTTCCGTCTCTTCGGTCACCACGCACAGCATGCCGATCACGCGGCCGTCGTCGCCGCTCACCGGGCTGTACGAAAACGTGTGGTACGTCTCTTCGCGGAATCCGCTGCGCTCGAGGAACAGCAGCAGCCCTTCGTCCCACGTCGCCACGCCGTCCTGCATCACGCTGTCGATGCGCGGACTCAGGTCGCTCCAAATCTCCCGCCACACCTCGCGGGCCGGCCGCCCCAGCGCCCACGGATGCTTCTTCCCCAATGTCATCCGCGCATAGGAGTCGTTGTAGAGGAAGGTCAGCTCGGGTCCCCACCCCACCCACATCGCGTAGCGCGACGTGAGCACGATGCGCACCACCGTCCTCAGGCTCTGCGGCCACTGCTCCAGTGGACCCAGCGGTGTCCGCGACCAGTCCATCCCGCCCATCAGCGTGCCCGTCTCGCCGCCGCCTGCAAACAGGTCCGTAATCGATGCGCGATTCCCCGCCCGGCGTTTTCTCTTCGCCGTTCCGCCCGCTTCAGAAGAGCTCATCATGGCCGGTACGTCCACAACTTACCTCGACAGAAATCATGGGCCTTCGTAGGGTGCACCGCGCCGAGGTCAGCTCGGATGCGTGGCGGAATATTCCCAGAGATAAAAATTGAGCCCGTTTCGCGCAGCCAGCGGAAGACAAACCAGCAGGATGTGAATAGCTCAAAACAAGGATGCCGCGCAAGAGGCCCTGGGTTGCTCCAGCGGAGGGTCGGCCCCTGCGGGAGGCGCACGGAAAATCATCAGCGCGCCGCCTGGATGACCGCGAAGAAAGCTGCCTTCGGCTTCCCCTCGCGATCGAAGAGCAGCGGATAATCCGTTCGCCCCCGCACCGGCCAGTTGTTCTTCCAGGAGTCGCCGTCGGTCACGCCCCACAGCGTCACCCGGCTGATGTCCGCCTTGTCTTTCACGAACACACGGAACAGCTCCCCATAGCGCTCGGCCAGTTGCTGCTGGACCGAATCCGGCAGCTTCTCCGGCCACGGGTTCAGCTTCGCATCGGCCGCGGCGTGCGCCGACACATCCGCCGTCATGTGCCCGAGCGCCGGCGGCAGCACATCGATATCCAGCTCCGAGATCGCCACCTTCACGCCCAGCGCCGCAATCCCCTCGATCGCGGCGTCCTCCTCGTCCGCGCTCGGTTCCGTGAGCGAGTCGTGATCCTGAATCCCCACGCACTGGATGGGAACGCCCTCGGCGAGCAGCTGCTTCACCAGCCGCACCGCCCCATCCCGCTTCGCCGGCTTTTCGATGTTGTAGTCGTTGTACGTCAGCTGCGCCGCGGGATCCGCCTCATGCGCGTACTCAAACGCCTTCGCGATGTAGTCGTCGCCGATAATCTTCTCCCACAGCGACGGCCGCAGCGTCCCGTCCTCGTTGAGCGCCTCGTTCACCACGTCCCAGCTCTGGATGCGGCCCTTGTACCGCCCCACCACCGTGTCGATGTGATCCTTCATGCGCGCCAGCAGCGCATCCCGCGTCAGCAGATTCCCCTGGCCGTCGCGGAACACCCATGCCGGAACCTGGCTGTGCCACACCAGGTTATGCCCCACGATCCACATGTGGTATTTCTCGCCGAACGCCACGTACTCATCGGCCAGCCTGAAGTCGTACTTCCCCGGCTGCGGATGCACGATCTCCCACTTCAGCACGTTCTCCGGCGAAATGGAGTCGAACTGCCGCGCCAGAATCGCATCTCCCTTCTTATCCGCCCAGGCGATCTGCGCCTCGTTGATCGCCGCGCCCACATAGAAATCCGCGCGGTACGCATCCTTGAGCGTCACCGGAGCCTTCGCATTCGCCGTCGCAGCAATCAGCAACCCCGCCAGTGCCAGCGCCCTCATCCTCACCTGAACCCCTCCACGCCAGGGAACAGGGAACAGGGTATAGGGTTGAGGGAATAAAACGCGTCGGGTCCCCCACGAATCTCTCGTGCCCATCCCGGGTGCCCCATCCTTGTCGCCCGTAGTTGGCGACAGGATGAGCCTTACGTGCCCCCGGGGTGCCCCATTCAGGCCCTGTTTTGGCTTGAGTGGGCCTCACGCGCCGCAGACGCGCCCCTGTCCCCTACACCCTATCCCCTGCACCCTGCGTTTTCCCGTACAGCTTCCTCTTCTCCGCCAACTCATCCGAAATCGTCCGGTTCAACCGGTGCGAGATGGGATAGAACAGCAAACACGCCGCCGTCACAAAGAAAAACAGCCCCGACCACAAACCAGCCGTCAGCCTGATCCCGTCGAGCGCCCGCGCCGTCTGCGCCGCATTCGACACGTACCCGTAGAAGGAGAACAGCCATCCGGCAATCGCGCCGCCGATCGCCAGCCCCACCCACAGCGCAAACACCACCGCCGCCGTCACCGTGCCGGTCGCGCGCCGTCCGTTCTTCCATTCCCCGTAATCGGCCACATCCCCCATCATCGCCCAGATCAGCGGCCCCGACGTTCCGTAAGCAAACTGCCGCAGCACCTCCGACACGATGATCGCCGTCGTCGCCGTCGCCGGCAGAAACAGCACCGCCAGATTGAACACGCCCGTCAGCGTCATGCTCAGAATGAACAGCGGCCGCTTGCCCACCCGCACCGAGATCCACGTCGAGCACACGACGCCGACGATCAGCGCCGTCAGCCCGAATCCGTTGAACCAGCTAAACAAACGCTCGTTGCCCGCCAGGTATTTGAAGTACGGCAGCATCACGCTGCCGCGCATCGCAATCGCCGCAAAATAGAATGTCGTCACCAGGAACAGCACGATCCACGGCCGATTGCTGAACAGATCGGCGAGATCCTGCCCCAGCGAGCTCTTCTGCTCGGGATTCGGCTGAATCCGCTCCCTGGTCGTCGCGAACGCCACGATGAAGAAGATCACGCTCAGCACGCACAGCATCCCCATCGTGATCTGGTAGCCGCGCGCATCGTTACCGCGCCCAAAAAACGCGACCATGGGAATCGCCAGGCTCTGCACGATGAAGCCCGCCGAGTTGGCCGCGACCTGCCGGTACGACGCGATGCTCGTCCGCTCGTCCGGATCGCCGGTCAGCACCGCGGTCAGCGACGCGTACGGCACGTTGTTCACCGCGTAGATGAGCCGCAGCAGCAGGTACGTCACCCACGCATAGATCAGCTTGCCGCCCGCGCTCATGTTCGGCGTCGTGAACGTCAGCAGGCCGATAATGCCGAACGGCACCGCCGTCCACAGCAGCCACGGCCGGAACTTCCCCCACTTCGTGCTGGTGCGGTCGGCGATGACGCCCATCACCGGATTGAAGACCGCCGCAATCAGCCCCACCACCAGAAACAGCGTCCCCGCCTGCGCCGCCGTCAGCCCAAACGTGTCGGTGTAATAGCTGAGCTGCAGCGCCAGCATCGCCTGGAAGATAAAGTTCGCCGCCATATCTCCCAGCGCATAGCCCGTTTTTTCCCCAACCGAAAGTTTTTCGATCATACGTGCCTCACTGGCCGAACCCCATCACCCCATAACAGCAGCGCATCGAAGAACAACTGTCATCCACAACTCGAATCCCCGACGCCAAAGAAAAACGATCATCCGCAACTCGAATCCCCGCGCCAACTTCTCTTCCCGAGATACCGTCAGGCGCGTAGTCGAAGAGCCCGCCTGAGCGTAGCCGAAGGCACCTGCATTTCCTCAAGTGCTCCACAATCCCCGGGTGCCCCACATCTGCGCGGTTTTCGCAGAGGGGTGATTCCACCGCATCCGCTAACTGCTAACCTCTGACCTCTGACCGCTAACTGCTAACCTCTGACCTCTGACTGCTAACTGCTAACTGCTAACCGCTAACTGCTAACCGCTAACCGCTAACTGCTAACTCTATCCCCTAACCTCCAGGGTCATCTTCATCAGGTCCTCATCCCGCGACGAAGTCCCCACCATCACCGTGAACTCTCCCGGCTCGACAACATACTTCATGTTCACGTCCCAGAACTTCAGCAACTCCGGCGTAAGCGGCATCGTCACCGTCGCCGACTGGCCCGGCTCCAGCCGAACCTTCCGGAATCCCTTCAGCTCCTTCACCGGCCGCGTCACCGAGCTCACCACGTCCCGGATGTACATCTGCACCGTCTCCGTCCCCGCGCGCTTCCCCGTATTCGTCACGTCCACAGAGACCGTTGTGCTCTCGCCCATACGAATCTTCTTTTTACCGAGCCGCGCATTCTCCACCTTGAACGTCGTGTAGCTCAGCCCATACCCAAACGCGAACAGCGGCGACACATCGTCGAACAAATACCCCCGCCGCCCCGACGGCTTGTAGTTGTAGAAGACCGGCAGATGCCCCGCGCTGCGCGGAAACGAGATAGGCAGCTTGCCTCCGGGGTTATAGTCGCCCAACAGCACATCGGCCACCGCGTGCCCGCACTCCTGCCCCAGGTACCAGCACTCATAGATCACAGGAACCTTCGCGATCAGGTTCAGCGGGCTCAGCGGCCGCCCGTTGAACAGGAACGCGATCATCGGCTTGTCCAGCCTGGCCAGCGCATCGATCAGCTCGTTCTGCCGCCCGATCAGATCCAGCGAGGTGCGGTCGCCCATGTGCTGCAGGTTCCACGCCTCGCGCGACGTCTGCTCGTTGCCGCCGATCGCCAGCACGATCACGTCCGCCTTCTTCGCCACGCGCACGGCCTCGGCAATCTGCCGCCGGTCCTCCTCGGGATCGCTTGCCGTCACCGCATCCTGGTTCCAGCTGCCGCCGATCGTGATCTTGCAGCCCTCGCTGTAGAGCACCTTCGCCCTCTTGCCCACCTTCGCGCGAATCCCTTCCAGCACCGTCACGTTCTGCAGCGGCACGCCCGAGTAGCCGCCCAGCAGGCCGCGATCCGCATTCGGTCCGATCACCGCAATCGTCTTCACTTTGCTCAGATCGAGCGGCGCCACTCCGCCCTCGTTCTTCACGAGCGTGATCGCCTCCCGCGCCGCTTCCAGCGCCAGCGCCCGATGCTCCGGCCGCCGCACCACCAGCTCGGCCAGCTCCGGCTCCACGTAGGGATCATCGAACAGCCCCAGCTTGAATTTCCACTCCAGCATCGGCGCCACCATCTCATCGAGCTGGCTCTCTTTGAGCGCCCCCTTCTTCACCAGCTCCACCAGGCTCTTGTAGCAATCGGGATCGGGCAGCTCGATGTTGACCCCGGCCTCGACAGCCAGCTTCGCCGACTCCTTCCGATCCTTCGCCACAAAGTGCCCATGCGTGTCCGGCCGGTAGCCCAGCTCCCAAATCGCGTAGTAATCCGACACGATGTATCCCTTGAAGCCCCACTGCTTCCGCAGCAGATCGCGCAGCAGCCATCGATTAGCGTGCGACGGAACGCCGTCGATCTCGTTGTAGCTGGCCATCAGCGTCACCGCGCCCGACTCGCCGAGCGCTTCCTGGAACGTGTAGAGGAACGTCTCCCGCAGCACCCGCTCGCTCACATTGGCCGGCGCGCAGTTCATCCCGCTCTCCGGCTGCCCGTGCCCGACAAAATGCTTCAGCGTCGCCAGCACGCGCGTCTTGTCCCCGAAGCTCCCGTCCCCTTGGAACCCCTTCACCGCCGCGATTCCCATCCGCGACACGAGGTACGGATCCTCGCCGTAGGTCTCCTCCACGCGGCCCCAGCGCGGCTCCCGCGCCACGTCGACGACCGGCGTCAGCGCATGGTGCGCCCCGCGGCTGCGCGCCTCGAGCGCCGTCATCGTAAACAGCCGCTCCACCAGCTCGGGATTCCACGTCGCCCCCAGAGCAATCGGCTGCGGAAAGCTCGTCCCCTCCGGCGCAGCATGCCCGTGCAGGCACTCCTCGTGAAAGATCACCGGAATCCCCAGCCGCGTTTGCTCAAGAAAGAATTTCTGGATCGCGTTGGTCAGCTCGGCCATCTGCCGCGCCGTCCGCCCGCCGCCCGCATCGCTCGGCCGCCCCACCTGCCCCAGGCCGCGCGCCAGCGCATACGGCCCGCGCAGGTTTTTCTTCGCCTTCGCCAGGTCGAACTCGCCTTTCTCGTCGACCAGCGTCTGCGCCTTTTCCTGCCAGATGCACAGCATCTGCGCGGCCTTCTCTTCAAGCGTCATCCGCCCCAGCAAATCCCGAACGCGCCGCGCCGCCGGCAGAGTCGCGTTCTTGTACGCGGGAGTGCTGCCGTTCGCCTTCACGTTCGCTTTTGCGCTCGCCGCGCGCTGCGCCGCCTTCGTCTTTGCTACCGCTGCTGTCATGCCACCCAATCCTTCTGCTTTAAATGTAAAAACACTCTGTCATCCTGAGCGAAGCATCAAAATACGTTGCGCCGCAGGCGCAACCAGGAATCCAGCCGCAAGTCGAACTGCCCGCCCTGAGCGAGGTCGCGTAAGCGGCCGAGTCGAATGGGACCCGCATTTGCCCCGGTTCGCCACATCTCCCCAAAAGAAAGCCCTGTCATGACACACCACACTAGCCCGTCCCCGCTCGAACACGCAATAGAAAATCGATTTTCCTCAATCCCAATCAAAAAAGCCGCTCGACTCACCGCTCCCGGCTTCCGCGAATTTCCCCTGTCACCGCGGCCAGCGTCTCGCCCGGCAAGCGCGGCATGCCCCCCGGCTGCGACGCCATCCACGCGCCCCACCGGTTCCCCGCCTCATTCATCGTGGCCAGCGTCGCGCCTTCCAGATAGGCATGCGCCAGCGCGGCCGTGAACGCATCGCCCGCGCCCACCGTATCCCGCACCACCGTCGCCACGCCCTCATGCCGGTGGCACGTCTCGCGCGTCACCAGCAGGCTCCCCCGTCCGCCCAGCGTCACACACACCAGCCGTGCCGGATACCGCTCGAGCAGCACCCGCGCGCCCCGCAGCAGCTCCTCCTCGTCCTGCGCCCGCGCCGCAAACCGAGAGCCCCCGCTGGCCACCAGCACCTGCGGCAGCTCGTGCGCGTTCAGCTTCACCACCGTCGCCCGCGCCAGCGTCGCGCGCACCACCTCGCCGGAAACAAACGGCCCCCGCAGGTTCACGTCGAAGATGCGGACGCACGCCGGCCGTGTCGCGTCCAGAAACTCCAGAATCGTTTCGCGTGACACATCGCTGCGCTGCGCCAGCGTCCCCACGCAAACCGCGTCCGCCCGCCCGGCCAGTTCCCGCCATTCCGGAGTGAACGCCAGCCCATCCCACGCCACCGGCTCATGAATGGTGTAGTGCGGCTCGCCGTCTTCCAGCGCCACCGCAACCGTCCCGGTGGCGAATTCCCCATCCGCCTGCAGGTAGCTCAGATCCACCGGCAGCGACTCCAGCACCCTGAGTGCCTGTTGCCCCAGCGCGTCCGTGCCCACCCGGCTCCCGATCACCGCATGATCTCCGAGGCGGCCGCACATCACCGCAAAATTCGCCGGCGCGCCTCCCAGCCGCGGGCCCTCCGGAAACACATCCCAGAGCAGCTCGCCCAGCCCCACCACCACTCTTTGCTCGCCGCGCGATTCGCTCACAGAGTCCTCTCCCGCTTCCTCGCTGCGCCGCAGCCATTATCGCGCCGGGCGCGAAGCTGCGTTCGCCTCAAGCCAACCTCGTTTCACTGAGTCAGAGCGCCCGGCACGGCGTCGGATCACAAGCGCTGGCCCCGGGTCCATGATCGCCCTCTGCATCCTCGCAGACAAATTCGCCGGCTCCCGTGGCAGCCCCTCAGCCCAATCCGGGTTCTAAGCCACAGGCGGCGCGGCGCGACAACATGGCTGAGACGAACCCGGCAGTCACCGTAACCAAAAAAAATCTCCCCAGCGCACGGCCTTCGCGTCCCCACCGTCGCGCGCGGCGCATCCTCCTCTGGCTCGGCTCGACTCTGTGCATCCTCTTTATCGCTCTGCTGGTCACCGGCGACATCCTGCTGCACCGCGCCCGCCCCATGCTGAAAGAGAAAGTCATCGCGACCCTGAGCACCCGCTTCGACAGCCGCGTCGAGCTCGACGGCTTCCACGTCTCCATGGTCAAAGGCTTCCAGGTCTCCGGCTCCGGGCTCAAACTCTATCCCCGCAAGCTCGACATGACCGACCCCCTGATCCAGGTGGATCAGTTCTCCTTCCACGCGCTCGGCTGGCGCCAGCTGCTCCGCACGCCGATGTACATCAACCGGGTTCAGGTCAACGGGCTCTCCATCCACATGCCGCCCAAACAGCAGCGCCACGACATGCCTCACTTCATCGGAAATTCAGGTCCCGGCGACGACAAGAGCAACAGCGGCATCAAGATCCTCGTTGGCGAAATCCTGGTCGACCACGCCGACCTCGTCATCGAGAACGGCAAGCCCGGCAAGGTTCCCCTCGACTTCGTCATTCACCAGCTGGTTCTGCACTCGGTCGGCCAGGGCCGCGCCATGAAGTTCCACGCCACCCTCGTCAATCCCAAGCCCGTCGGCGACATCGACTCCACCGGCGACTTCGGCCCCTTCGACGCCGACAGCCCAGGCGACACCCCCGTCGACGGCCACTACTCCTTCAGCCACGCCGACCTGTTCCCCATCAAAGGCATCGGCGGAACGCTCGCCTCCACCGGCGACTACCAGGGCCAGCTCAACCACATCGACGTGACCGGTGAAACCACCACGCCCAACTTCAGCCTCGACACGACGAACCGCCCCGTCCCGCTCAACACCAAATTCCACGCCATCGTCGACGGCACCAACGGCGACACGTATCTCCAGCCCGTCGATGCATGGCTCGCGAAGACGCATATCCTCGCGCAGGGCAAAGTCGTCCGCTCCGCCGGCGTCCCCGGCAAGCACATCCTGCTCGACGTCACCGTCGGCCCCGGCCGCATTCAGGATCTCCTCGAGCTGGCCGTCAAGACCCAGCCGGCCCTCATGAACGGACAGATCCAGATGAAGATGAACCTCGACCTGCCTCCCGGCCCCGCGTCCGTGACCCAAAAACTGCACCTCACCGGCACCTTCGCCATCGACAACGTGCACTTCAACAACGACAAATTCCAGCACGACGTAGACCAGCTCAGCCTCCGCGGCCAGGGCAAAGCCGGCGCCGCGAAGCAGGAAGACACCGCCATGAAGGCCGGCAACTCCGGCGGAGGCACCGCCGCCGACATTGCCTCCGAGATGCGCGGCCAGTTCATCTTCGGCGGCGCGAAGCTCACGGTTTCCAACCTCAACTATCAGGTCCCCGGCGCCCAGATCGCGCTCAGCGGCTTCTACTCCCTCGACGGCGAGCAGTTCGACTTCCGCGGCAACGCCCGCCTCGACGCCCACGTTTCCCAGACGGTTACCGGCTGGAAATCCTGGCTCCTCAAGCCCGTCGATCCGTTCTTTGCTAAAAACGGAGCCGGCACCCAGGTCCCCATCAAAATCACCGGCACCAAAGCCTCCCCCCAAATCGGCCTCAACTATTAAGAGCTTCGAGAGCGGTCCAATCAAATATCAGGAAAACAAAAAGCACTGTCATCCTGAGCGGAGCATCCGAATTCGTTGCGCCGCCGGCGCAACAAACAATTCAGCCGCAAGTCGAATGGAACCTCCATGATCTGCCCAGGTTCCGAATCAAAAAGCCCGCATCCTCATCGCACCCCGTTCGCAACCGCAGACGCCGTTTGCACCGGCGCCATCCGCTCCATCCTCTCCCGCACCTCCGCAGCCCCAGCCAAATCCCCCGTCTGCTCCAGAAAATCCCGGTACGCCCCCAACGCCGCAACATACGTCGGATGCCCAAACCCCAGCTCCGCCTCCATCGCCGCGATGCCGCTCTTCATCAGCCCGGATGCCTCGGCCGCATCCCCAGCCTGCCAGTCGACGTAGCCGCGAAGAAAGTCGATATACCCAGCCGGAAACGCGCCCGCCGGCCCCGCATTCGCCACCGCGATCCGATGCGCCTCTCGCAGCGGCGCGCTCGCGTGCGAGCAGCGCCCATCCGCGCACAACGCCAGCGCCAGATCGACGAGCGCCGTCATCTTCTCCTCCGGCGACGCGGCCACGCCCGGCTTCGCATCGACCAGACGCTGTTGCGCCATCCGGGCATAGTGAACGGCAGCACCGGCATCGTGCCGCCCGAGCGACAGCATCGCCAGATGCATCCAGCTTCGGCCTTCTCCTAACGAGTCGTTCGCCGCCTCCCGCAAAGCCAGCGCCCGCTGCTCCAGCGGCTCCGCCTTCGCGATCTCACCCGTCTCCACGTACAGCGTTCCCGCGCTGTCCAGCGCATTCGCCAGCGCGGCCTTGTCGCCCCCTTCAAGCAGCGAAAGGGCGCGCGCGTAGCAGCGCTCGGCATCGCCATAGCGCGCCGCATCCTGCTCGAGCCTGCCCAGCTCCCACCACGCAACGCCGTCGTTTTGCGCGGCAGGCTGCGCAACCCGCGCCTCTGCCTCCTCGATCTGCTGAGCAAGCGGCCCAGGCAGCGAGCTCTGCGCCTGCGACGCGGCGGTGAAAAGAGCCGCCCCTGCGAATCCAACAACGACAACAGAAGAAACGCGCATGATCCACCTCTGCGATCCAAACCTACGCAGCGCCCGCCGCCTTGAGAACGCTTTCGGGACCGCGCGCAAATGGGTGGGACGAATCGTCACGCGGCAAGGCCGAATCGTAAGCCCTCGATCCACGCGCGGAATTTCGTTCGGCGCACTGCGGTGAAAGACGCTATAAAGAAACCGGCAGGAGGCAGATTGGAGCCCTCGGGCAATACCGTGGCGCACGGCGCAGGGGCGATGGGCTTCTCGTCCCAGACCTATGTTCGGCAGCTGGGCATCGCGCTCCTCGCCTCGTCAGGAATGCTGCTGCTGGAGGCGGCGCAGGTCCTGATGGTCGACGCCAGCCGCGGATACATTCTGGCGCCGTTTCACTACTTCATCTGGTCGGCCTTCAACTGGTACAACTGGGCGCTGCTGTCTCCTTTCGTTCTGGCGTTGCTCCGTCGTTATCCCCTCACGCGCACCAAGTGGGCGACCCGGATTCTTTTTCCCCACGCGCCCGTGTGTCTGCTCCTCATCGGCGTGCACTCTGTGCTGCGCGGGACGGAAGCCTGGATCTACACACTCAACCATGAGCTCCACGAGCCGCTGGCGGACCTGATCGGCGAATCGGTCGTCCACGAGAGTCTGTGGGTCGTCGTGGTCTATGCCGCTGTGCTGGGCGGGATGGCCTACCAGCGGCTGCGGCACGAAGTCCACCACCGCGCTCTCCACGAAGCGCATCTGCAAACGCAGCTCGCCTCGGCAGAGCTGGAAAAGCTCCGCATGCAGCTCCATCCGCACTTCCTCTTCAACACGCTGCAGGCCGCCATCGCGCTGGTTCGCGACGACCCAGCCGCCGCTGAGGATGTGCTGCTGCGCCTGAGCCATCTGCTGCGCATCGCGCTCGACGAGATGGGCGCCGAGGAGGTTCCCCTCGCCCGCGAGCTCGAGTTTCTCGACCTCTACATCGGCATTCAGCGCCAGCGCTTCGGCGACCGCCTCAACTTCGAGATTCATGCCGATGCTCCCGCGCTCAACTGGCAGGTGCCGCCGCTGCTCCTGCAGCCCCTCGTCGAGAACGCCATCCAGCACGGCATCGGCAAGCACAAAGGCGACGACACGGTGGAGATCTTCGCGCGCCAGCAACGCGGCGGCCTCGAGCTGGAGGTCTGGAACGGCAACAGCATCGTGGAAGACGAAGGCGAAGGGCTGTTCCAGCGCGGCCTGGGACTGCGCAACACCCGCGCCCGCCTCGAATACCTCTACGGCCGCGGTGCCGCGCTGGCATTGCGATCGAAAGGCGAGCGCGGCGCCGTCGCCCGCATTTTCATTCCCGGCCGCAACGGAACGCCTCGTGGAGCCGCCGGATGACCCTGCGCACGCTGGTCGTCGATGACGAGGTTCTGGCGCGCAAGGCCCTGCTGCGCCTGCTGAAAAACGAGCCCGACATCAGCGTGGTCGCCCAGTGCGGCGATGGCGAGGCCGCCGTGGAGGCGATCCAGCGCCTCCGTCCCGACCTCGTCTTCCTCGATGTGCAGATGCCGGAGATGGACGCCTTTCGCGTGGTCGAGACCGTCGGTCCCGAGCAAATGCCGGTCACCGTTTTCGTCACCGCCTTCGATCGCTATGCGCTGCGCGCCTTCGATGCCAATGCCGTCGATTATCTGCTCAAGCCCTTTGCCCCCGACCGCCTGGCGCGGGCCCTCATCCGCGCGCGCGATCGCTGCAGCGGCCGCCAGGATCGCGCCGCCGCCCAGCGGCTGTTTTCGCTCCTGGAGCGCACCCACTTTCAGACGGACTACGTGCAGCGGCTGACGGTGTCGGTCGGCGGCCGCATCCTCTTTGTCTCCGTCGCCGACATCGACTGGATCGAAGCCGAGGGCAACTACGCGCGCCTGCACGTGGCCCGCCGCATCTACGATCTGCGCGAAACGCTCCAGGCGCTCGTCGAGAAGCTCGACCCGCGCGACTTCGTCAGAATTCACCGCTCCACCATCGTCAACCTGCATCGCGTGCGCGAAGTGCAACCCTGGTTCCAGGGCAGCCACGTCGTCCTGCTCGAAAGCGGCGAGGAGCTGCGCATGTCGCGCTACCAAAAAGATGCGGTCGAAAAGCTGCTGGGCAAGCGGAAGTAAAACCCGGGCGCAAAAAACTGTCACCCTGAGCGAAGCATCCGAAACGTTGCGCCTAACTGCGGGGCGCAACAAATTTTGATGCTCCGCTCAGCGATGACAGATTGGTTTGCCGCCCGAGAACCCCGCCTCACCCACCCCCCAAAAACTGTCAAGCCCCCCGCCTCCGCACCAAAGTAATGACTCCTCATAACAAGCTACTTACAAGCCAAAACTCTCCAAAAAAGTTGGCGTACTTTGTATCTCCATCTGATATTCTGAACTTAGAGTAGAAAAAAGAAAAAAGCCTCACGCTCCGCGTGGGGCTTTTCTATTTTCGCCAACCCGCTAACAGCTTTTCGTTGACAGCTTTTCGCTAACAGTTCCCCGCTGACGGCTTTTCGCTGCCAACAACAGCGACCAGCGAATCCCTAACCCCTAACCCCCGAGGTACCCATGTCCGACGGTCAACCCCATCTCGTTCCGCCACCCGAGCGCCGCTGCCGCTTCGTCAAGACCAACGGCGCACGCTGCACCATGCCCTCCCTGCATCGGCAGGATCTCTGCTTCGACCACGCTTACCGCGTCCACGTCGTGCGCGGCCAGGCCAAACGCATCAAGCGCGAAGAGCCTTACATGGTCCCCCTCATCACCTACAACTGGGTCGAGGACCACCAAGCCATCCTCCGCAACCTCAACGAGGTCTCCCAGCAGCTTGCCAACGGTGCCATCAACCACCGCCAGGCCCACGCCTTCATCCTCATCCAGCGCACCTTGCTGAAAACTCTCCGCCAGATGAAAGAAATTCAGCAGGTCGAAACCCCCGTCGAAGACTTTGTCGAAGAGGATGGCGTCACCCTCGCCGTCCCAGACAAGGACGCCGCCGGCCAGACCATCGACCGCACCGCCGATCCCGATCGCCCCACCCTCAGCTTCGACCCCAATACCGACGAGGGCCGCAGGAATCAGCAGCAAAAACTTCTCTGGGACTACTTCAGCGCCGACCCTGCCTCCGGCGTCCCCTACGGCGTCGACATCAACTGGCCCGGTCGGCCCGCCGATTTCATCCCGCCGAATACCAGTGCGGCGGCTGGCGGCTCCCCGGCGCTGTCGGATACCGGCGCCCCGGCCTCATCCGCCCCCACGTCTGCCTCGAATGAGAATTGCGACGCGCCCGATCTTCCCACACCCTCCTCTGAACAGGAGCGCATCACCGCCCAGCACGAATCGGTCCGGCCCTGGGATCCGCAGCCGTCTTCCCTCCCCGTCCTTCTCGTCTCTCAGCCTGCCCCGGACTCCGGCGCAACCGCATGCCTCACCCTTCAGGCCCTCGCCGACCCCCTCTGTGTAACTCATGCAGAATCAGCAGATATTCCGCCGCGGAACTCCATAACTTCTTTAGATTCCACACTTGCGCCGAATTTTGCCCATAACTCCTGCCTTTCCCACACATACGAAAAAATCGATTTTTTTGCGGCGGGTTAAGATCGAACTTCCCCCGGAATCGGTTTCCGGCTCGGAACCGACCCTGACCGCATGACTTCTGCCGCCGACGCGACCAAATCCCAGCTCCGCAAGACGATGGGCTTCTGGGATGTTTTGCTGTTCAACATCGCCACCGTGCTGGGCCCGCGCTGGATCGCGGCCGCCGGCCACAACGGCACCTCGTCGATCAGCCTGTGGGCGCTGGCCGCGGTGCTCTTCTTCGTGCCGGGCGCTCTGGTCATCAATGAGCTGTCGTCGCGCTTCCCGGTAGAAGGCGGCCTGTATGTCTGGGCGAAAGAAGCGTTCGGGCCGTTCCATGGATTTGTCGCCGGGTGGACGTACTGGATCTACACCGTCTTCTACTTTCCCGGGCTGCTGCTGGCCAGCGCGTCCATGTCGGCTTACGTTTTTGGCCCCCACGGCGCGGCGCTGGCCCAGGATCGCGCCTTTGAGATCGGCGTTTCCATTGGACTGCTGGTCATCGCGGTCGCCCTCAACATCGTCGGCCTGAACATCGGCAAATGGCTCCAGAATGCGGGCGGCGTCGGGACGTTTGTGCCGCTGCTGATCCTGGTGCTGGTGGCGCTGGCGGTTGTTTCGCGCCACGGGTCGGTCACCCACTTCACGCTGCATAACATGCTGCCCACGTGGAACTGGGACACGGTCAACTTCTGGTCCCAGATCGCCTTCGCCTTCACCGGGCTCGAGCTGGTGTCGGCCATGAGCGAAGAGGTGCGCGATCCGCGCCGCACGCTCCCGCGCGCCGTCTACGCGGCGGGCGCGCTCATCGCGTTCATCTATATTGCGGGGACGTTTGCGGTGCTGGCGCTGGTGCCCGCTGCGGCCATCGATCCGCAAAGCGGCGTATTCAGCGCGATTTCGGTTGGGTCGACGCTTCTGCGCGTCGGGTTTGTTGGGATTCTGGCCGCGGTGCTGGTCAGCTTCGGCAACGCGGGCGGCGTGGGATCGACGGTCGCCGGCATCGCGCGCGTGCCGTTTGTCGTCGGCATCGACCGCTATCTGCCGGCGGCCTTCGGCAAGATTCATCCGCGCTGGAAAACGCCGTGGGTCTCGATGCTGATCCAGGGCGGGCTGTCGGGGGCCTTTCTGCTGCTGAGCCAGATCAACGACACCACCCGCGGCGCGTATCAGTCGCTGGTGAGCATTGCGATCATTCTGTACTTCATCCCGTTCCTGTATATGTTCGCGGCGATCGTGCGGCTGCGCGGGCGGCGCGAACGCGCGGAGAACACGCACGCGATCCTGGTTCCCGGCGGACGGGCCGGCGTGTGGATCTGCGGTGTCCTCGGCTTTGCCGTCACGCTGGGCGCGATGTTGCTCTCCGTCTTTCCGCCGGGCGACACGTCGAGCCGCATTTTCTTTCTCGTCAAGGTCATCGCGGCCACCGCGGTTTCCGTGCTGATTGGGCTGGTGCTCTACTGGCGGGGCGCGCGGTCGAGGGCTGCGGAGGCGTGAGGATTGCCGAAACACGCCTGGTGATTCGAAACCATCGATTGACGCGGTGTGCCGTGGCTCTAAATGAGCCCGCGCAATCGATACCGCAGACGCTACACTGACGGTACCCCCATGAAACGAATCCTCGACGGCTATGCCCGCTTCCGCCGGGAAGTGTTTCCGAAGATGAAGGATCACTTCCAGTCGCTGGCCGACCGCCAGCAGCCTGAGGCGCTGTTCATTACGTGCGCGGACTCGCGGATCGTGCCGAGCCTGGTGCTGCAAACCGAACCCGGCGATGTGTTCCTTTGCCGCAGCGTAGGCAATATCGTTCCTCCGCACGGGCAAATGGCGGGCGGCGTCTCGGCCACGGTGGAGTACGCGGTTGAAGTGCTCGAAGTGAGCGACATTATCGTCTGCGGCCACTCCGACTGCGGCGCGATCAAGGCGATGTTCGATCGCCGCGATCTGAGCCGCCTGCCGCTGACGGCCAAGTGGCTCGGCTTCATCGAACCGGCGTGGAAATATCTCGACGCCGCCATTCCGTCTGACCCGCGCCTCCTGCAGGGGGCGCTCATTCGCGCCAACGTGGTGGCGCAGCTGGAGAACCTGAAGACGCATCCGGAAGTGGCGCGCGGCCTGGCGCACAAAACGGTCGCGGTGCACGGCTGGTACTTCGACATCCTCACCGGAACGATCGAGAGCTACGATCCGCAGCAGCGCAAATTTGTGGCGCTGGAAGATGCGCCGTTGTCCGAGCGGCCGCCGATCGCGTCCTGAGAGGGACGGCCGGTCAGGCCTCAAGCAGCGCCGCACGCAAAAAGGTTTCGAGATTGGGCTCGATCCTTTCCTCCAGGGTCGCGGGGTCCATGGATGGAAACTGCGCCTGCATGGCGCCCACCAGGTCCGCGCGCGTGCGCGTGCCGTCGAGCAGAGAGAACAGCGCGGCCACCGGCGGATCGTTCAGCTCGACGGTTTTGTGCCAGAGATTCGCGACGTGCGCGCGCTTCCGCACCTCCTGCCGGGCGCACGCTGAAGCGCGTGGCCGATCCGGCAAGCTGGCTGCGACGGGCGCTTCCCACACGTGCAGCTCGATGAGGCGCGCGATCGCCATTTGCACCAGCAATCCGGGAACCTGCTGCGGCAGGAGGCCGCTGGTGGTCAGAGAATCTGATGCCGCAGCGTAATCGAGGGCTCGCGGCGCTGCGGCGATCAGCCGATCGAGAAGCGCGACGACGGGCGGCTGATCGATATTGACTTCGGCGCCGCGCTCGAGCTGATAGGTTCGCGCGCCGGGACGGGAGGACGGCGCCGCCGTTGCCGCGGAGGAAAAGCGGAAACGCGCCATCGGCTCGGTGGTGAGCCGCGACGCCACGGGAACGCCGGAGCGAACCAGCAGCGTCTCGCGAAATCCGCGCATGCGGAGGAAGTCGAGGGCGTATTCCTGCTGCACGGTATCGTCGCCGGCGAATTCCGCGACGGCCTCGATCACGTCTGGCCGCATCCCGGGATCGAGCGGCGTCGGGAGTTCTGCCTCGCAGAGGTAAGCGAGGCCATGCTGACGGGCATGCGCGGCAAACTGCGCCACCGAAACGGGTTCGTACGCCGGATTCATCTCATCGTGATACGTGCCGCCGGGCAGGCGCTTGATCATGCGGCCAAGATGGTCCTCGACCAGATGCCGGTACGCGTCGCCCTCGGGCCGCGACTGCACGATGAGCTCCAGCAGTTTCATGCCGGCGGCGACCTGTTCTTCCGGCGTTTGCGCCTGGCGGCTGCCGCAGCGCAGGGCGTCGCGGACGATGTTGCGGAGGTAAGCGCCGGGAAGGGCGTTGTAGCTGATGAAGGCGACGCCGTTCGGGGCCAGGTGCTCGCCGCACAGCGCGAGCAGCGCGTCGCGAACCGGGTCGGGAACCCACGCGTAGACTCCGTGCGCGACGATGTAGTCGTATTCGCCAGGGCCGGATCCCTCACACAGGTCGGCCTGAAAGAGCTGGATGTTGCCGAGGCCCAGCTCGCCGATGCGCTGCTGGCCGCGCGCGATGGGCAGGCCCGCGAGGTCCAGCCCGGTGAACGCGGCCTGCGGCATGGCGTAGGCCATGGGGATGAGGTTGGCGCCCTCGCTGCAGCCGACCTCGAGCACCCGGCATTGCGCCGGAGGCGCCGCGGTGACGCCGTGCAGGGCAGCCATCACGGCGAGCCGGTCCGGATGCGTGTCAGGAAAGGAGAGGCCGGGGTAAGCGACTACATCGTATTCGTTGGGAATTGCTGATACCTCCGGCCCTCGGGATGTTTCCAGTGTATGAGGACGGCCAGGGATAAGGCTGTCAGCGAAAGGCTGTTAGCAAAACCCGGTTAGCGATAGGACGGCTAGCGATAAGACGGTTGGCGAGTGACAACTTTGTTGACGGTGAGGTTTGGGGCGGGGTGCCGATCGAACGCCGTCAATGCACGCCGACCGGGGCTTTGCCGGGTTTGGCCTTCTTGAAGAACCAGACCAGCACGACGCAGGCAAAGCAGATGAGGGACATCCAGCGGAAGACGTCGACGAAGGCCCAGAGCAGGGCCTGGCGGCTGAGCTGCTCGTAAAGGGTTGCGGCGGCCGCTGCCGGAGCATTGGGCGCGGCCGTGTGGTGAGACAGGTAGCCGGTCAGCGCACTGAGCTGCTGCTCAAACCACGTCTGGGTTTGCGAGACGTAGCCGCCGATCTCGGTCTGGTGGAGGTCGGCGCGGCGGACGAGCAGCGTCTGGGCGATGGAAATGCCGATCGATCCGCCGACGTTCCGCACCAGGTTGAAGATGCCGCTGGCGTTGCCGATTTGATCGTTGCGGAGGGTGCTGTACGCCTGGGTGGTGATGGGGACGAAGACGAAGCTGAGGGCAAAACCGGTGGCGACAATGGGGATGAGCAGGGTCCACGGGCTGATGCCCAGATTGACGTTGCCGAACAGCAGCGACATGATGCCGAAGCCGATGAAGCCGAAGGTGAGTAAATAGCGGGCATCGACGCGATTGCCGAGATAGCCGATGACCGGCATGCCGATGATGGATCCGATGCCGCGCGGACCGACGACCAGACCGGCGGCGAAGGCTGTGTAACCCAGCAATTCCTGGTAGAACAGCGGCAACACCGTGATCATGGAGTAGATACACAGGCCCAGCATCACCATCAGGCCACAGCCGATGCCGAAATTCCGGTCTTTCAGGGTGCGCAGGTTGACCAGCGGCGTCTTCTTCCTCCAGGAGTGGATGACAAACCAGATAAAGGAAACGATGAGGATGAGGGTGGCCCAGCGAATCCAGGGCGCGCCGAACCAATCGTCCTCCTGGCCCTTGTCGAGGATCACCTGGAGGCAGCCGGTCCAGACGGCGAGCAGGCCGAAGCCGAGGTTGTCGAAGGGGCTCGGTTTGGCTTTCGAGATGTAGTCCGGATCGTGCACGAACCGGCTGATCATGAAGACGGCCAGCGCGCCGACGGGGATATTGATATAGAAGGCATAGCGCCAGCTGTAGGTGTCAGTGAGCCAGCCGCCCAATGTCGGTCCCAGGACCGGGGCGACCACGACGCCAAAGGCGAAAAACGCCATCGCCGCGCTGCGCTTCTCCGGAGGAAAGCTTTCGAGCAGGATGGACTGGGAAAGCGGCTGCAAGGCTCCGCCGCCGGCGCCCTGAATGACGCGGGCGATGAGGATAAAGCCGAGGGTCGGCGCGGCGCCGCAGAAGAAGGAAGCGACCGTGAAGATGATGACGCAGGTGATGAGGAAGCGCTTGCGGCCGAAGCGGAGGGAAAACCAGTTGCTGGCGGGGAGAATGACGGCGTTGGCGACCAGATAGCTGGTCAGGACCCAGGTGGCCTCGTCGTTCGAGGCGGAAAGCGAGCCGGCGATATAGGGCAGGGCCACCGAGGCGATGGCCGTGTCCAGGACCTCCATAAAGGTCGCCAGCATCACGGAGATCGCAATGAGCCAGGGGTTAACCCCAAAATTCTGCGCCTGCTGACCGCCTGAGTCCGCCATTCACACTCTGCCTGGATGGGAAACGATAGGGAGACCGGTTCCGGGAGAAGAACAAAACCCGAATGCGGGGGCCGACCGGAACTCGTGTGCTTGGTTTTGGATACGGGAGGAGGGGATTGGGATGCAGGAGCGCTGAGGATTTCTGGCCCAGTTTCGCTTTGGGCGGGGCTAATTTCAAGAATCTATGAGGTTTGTCGGGCTTGCATCGTCGATGTACTTTTGGACATCAGATAGATTGACAATCATACACTCAAGTGCCATCCTAGCCAAGGACCAGCACTTCTCAGGAGCGGGAATTTCATGGCAAAGATTATCGGTATCGACCTCGGCACGACCAACTCAGTCGTGGCCGTGATGGAGGGTGGCGAGCCCAAGGTCATCGCCAACGAAGAAGGCGGGCGGACCACCCCTTCGGTGGTTGCGTTTACGAAGTCCGGCGAGCGGCTGGTGGGCCAGGTGGCGAAACGCCAGGCGATTACCAACCCGGCGAACACGGTCTATTCGATCAAGCGGTTTATGGGCCGCCGCTTCAACGAAGTGAACGACGAAATGAAGATGGTGCCCTATAAAGTCGTCCAGCAGGGCGACCATGTAGCCATTGAGGCGCAGGGCAAGCTCTATACGCCGCCGGAGATTTCCGCGCTGATTCTGCAGAAGCTGAAGAAGGCCGCGGAAGATCATCTGGGCAGTACGGTCACGGAAGCGGTGATCACGGTGCCGGCGTACTTTAACGACGCGCAGCGCCAGGCGACGAAGGACGCGGGCAAAATTGCCGGTCTCGACGTGAAGCGCATCGTGAACGAGCCGACGGCGGCCGCGCTGGCGTACGGGCTCGATAAGAAGAAGGACGAGACGATCGCCGTGTACGACTTCGGCGGCGGCACGTTCGATATTTCCATCCTGGAAGTGGGCGAAGGCGTCATCGAGGTGAAGTCGACCAACGGCGACACCCACCTGGGCGGGGACAACATCGACCAGCGCATCGTGGACTGGCTGACCGATGAGTTCAAGAAGGACGAGGGGCTGGACCTTCGCTCCAAGGGCAATGAGATGGCGCTGCAGCGTCTGCGCGATGCGGCGGAGCGCGCCAAGATCGAGCTGTCGACGGCGCTCGAGACCGAGATCAATCTGCCGTTTATCACGGCGGACGCGAACGGTCCGAAGCATCTGGTGAAGAAGCTGACGCGGTCGAAACTGGAAGCTCTGGTCGAGGACATCATCCAGCGTTCGGTTGAGCCTTGCAAAAAGGCGATGTCGGACGCGGGCGTGGATACAAGCAAGATCGACGAGGTCGTGCTGGTCGGCGGACAGACGCGCATGCCGCGCATCCAGCAACTGGTGAAGGATCTCTTCGGCAAGGAAGGGCACAAGGGCGTCAATCCTGACGAAGTGGTTGCGGTGGGCGCGGCGGTGCAGGCGGGCGTGCTGGCGGGCGAAGTGAAGGACCTGCTGCTGCTCGACGTAACGCCGCTGACGCTGGCGATCGAGACGCTGGGGGGCGTGGCGACGCCGATGATCCCGCGCAACACGACGATTCCGACCAAGAAGACGGAGACGTTTTCGACGGCGGCGGATTCGCAGACGGAGGTCGAGGTGCACGTGCTGCAGGGCGAGCGGCCCATGGCAGCACAGAACCGCACGCTGGGCAAGTTCAAGCTGGGCGGCATTCCTCCCGCTCCGCGCGGCGTGCCGCAGATCGAGGTCACGTTTGACATCGACGCGAACGGCATCCTGAACGTAACGGCGAAGGACAACGCCACGGGCAAGGACCAGAAGATCACCATCACGTCGTCTTCGGGCCTGAGCAAGGAAGAGGTCGAGCGCATGGCGAAGGAAGCCGAGGCGCATTCGGCCGAGGACAAGCAGAAGCGCGACGAGATCGAGGCGCGAAACCAGCTCGACGGGCTCGTCTACAACATCGAGAAGATGCTGAAGGAGAACGGCGACAAGGTTTCGGGCAGCGAGAAGGCCGACGTGGAGAGCGCTCTGGCCGATGCGAAGAAGACGCTCGAAGGCAGCCCGAGCGTGGCCGAGATGAATGCGGCGCGCGAGAAGCTGACCCAGGCGTCGCACAAGCTGGCTGAGGCGATGTACAAGGTGAATGCGGCGGGGCCGGGCACGGGGGTTCCTCCGACGGACGGGGCAACGGCAGCCGGCGGCACCACCGAGGAGAAGAAGGACGAAGGGGTGATCGACGCCGAGTACGTGGATGTGGATGAGAAGAAGTGACCGGTAGCGTATAGCGTGTAGCGTGTAGGGCACAGTGGGGCGTTCCGATGGAACGCCCCAGATTTTCAGGACGTACATGTGTTGTGGTGGGGACAGGAGAATGACGAACACCCTTTGGAAATGCGAGCAGTACACGGCGGGACGGAAAACCAACAGCGTGGTCTTCGACTCGGAGGAGCAGGCCAGCCAGTTCATCGCGCAGATGCGCAAAGTGGAGCCGGATATTTTCTGGCGGGTGGAAGCGGTGGACGCGGGGAGGGTGTGGAACTAATGCCCGCCTTTCGTTTAACGTCGAACGTTAAACGTGCTACGCTCAAGAGGTGATTCGGTCCTTTGCGGATAAGGAAACCGAGCGACTCTTCCAGCGATCGAGGGCGCGACGATTTGCTTCGATCGAACGAAGCGCGTTTCGAAAATTGCGGCAGATCGAAAGCGTCGACCGGGTCGAAGAACTCGCAGAGCCGCCTGGCAATCGTTTGGAGAAACTTCAGGGAGATCGCCGGGGCCAGTGGAGCATCCGGATCAATGATCAGTGGCGGATCTGTTTTGCATGGAGGGATGGAGATGCCTGGCAAGTCGAAATTGTCGATTACCACTAAACTCCGGCCGCAAAAGATGGCGCCTCTACATCCCGGTGAGATGCTGCGGGAGGAATTCATGAAGCCCCTCGGCCTTTCAGCGAACGCACTTGCGCTTGCGCTGCGCGTTCCGGTTACCCGCATTTCGGAAATCGTCAACGAGCGTCGCGCCATTACTGCGGACACCGCTCTGCGGCTTTCCCGGTATTTCCGCATGTCTCCGAACTTCTGGCTCCGGTTGCAAACCCAGTACGATCTCGAAATGGCCGAGGATGCACTCGCTCCGGTCATCCGCCGCGAGGTTCGTCCGGCACCTCGCGATCCGAAAACCGGAGCGCTGAAAATCGCGGTGAACGCCTGACGGTCCGGCCGCTGTGAATTGCCGAGGACGAGACCAGGCACAGAGAGGAAACGCCGAAGGCCCAGGAAAAAATGCCACCGACCCAGCACAAAGACTATTACGCGACGCTAGGCGTGAAGAAGACGGCCACGGCGGACGAGATTCGCAAGGCGTTCCGCAAGCTGGCGCGCAAGTATCATCCCGACGTGAATCCGAACGATAAGAAGGCTGAGGAGAAGTTCAAGGAAATCTCCGAGGCCAACGATATTCTTTCCGACGAGAAGAAGCGGAAGATTTACGACCAGTTCGGGTTCTACTCGGATCAGATCGATCCGGCGGCGGCGGAAGCGGCGGCGCGGGCAGGGGCGGCGCAGGGCGGGTTCGGCGGCTTCGGGCAGGGCGCGCAGGGACAGGGGCAGGGCGTTCCGTTCGACTTTGGCGGATTCGACTTCTCAGAAGAAGCGCAGCCCGGCGCGGGCGGCGGATGGGGCAGTTTCCGCGACATCTTCTCGGGGATGTTCAACCGCGAGCGGCAGGCGCAGGGACCGCAGGCGGGGACCGATCTCGAATACCAGGTCAATGTCGACTTCTGGACGGCGATTCGGGGCGGCACGGCGAAGCTGCAAATTCAGCGCCAGGAGCTTTGTCCCGCTTGCCACGGCCGCGCGTCGACGGGTGGACCGCAGAGCTGTCCCGAGTGCCACGGGACGGGCCAGGTGACGCAGATGGGCGGGCGGATGAAGTTCAACATCCAGTGCCCCAGCTGCAACGGCACCGGGAAAGTGGCGCACGCGTGCCCCACTTGCCACGGCGAAGGCACCGTCTACAAAAGCGAGCCGCTTGAGTTCCGGATCAAGCCGGGGACGCGCGACGGTCAGCGCATTCGGCTGGCGGGCAAAGGGAATGCGGGCGTGAATGGTGGCGCGGCGGGCGACCTGTATCTCGTGATCCGCACGGGGCCGCATCCGGTGTTCACGCGGTCGGGCGACGACATTCTGATTACGCTGCCGGTGACGGTATCGGAGGCGGCGCTGGGCGGCCGGATCGAGGTGCCGACCATCGACGGGCGCGCGCAGTTGCGCATTCCGCCTGGCACGCAGAGCGGGCAGAAGCTGCGCATGCGGGAGCGCGGCGTGCCCTCGGCCACACGTGAAGGGATGCGCGGCGATCAGATTGTGACCGTCGAAGTGGCCGTGCCGCACCTGCGGGACGAACGGTCGCGTGAGATCCTGCGCGAATTTGCCAAGCTGAACCCGGACGATCCGCGGGAAGCGATTTGGGCAAAGGTGTGACCGTAGCGAGTAGCGTTTAGCGAACAGCGTGTAGGGCATACCATGCTGACTCTGCAAACCGAACGCCTCATCCTGCGCGAGCTCATCCTCGCCGATGCGGCGGCGTTGCATGCGGTGCTGGGCGACGCAGAAAACATGATCTGGTATCCGCATCCGCTGAGTGAGGCGGAGGTGGAGACGTGGATTGCGCGCCAGAGCGAGCGGTATGCGTCGGGAGCCGGATTGCTGGCCGTGATCCTGAAAGAAACCGGCGAGCTGATCGGCGACTGCGGGCCGGTGTGGCAGGAGGTGGAGGGCGTGCAGGAACTGGAGATCGGCTATCACGTCCGCCGCGATCACCAGAAGCGCGGTCTGGCCACGGAAGGTGCGCGGGCCGTGCGCGATTCCGCGTTCGCGACTCTCGGCGTCGATCATCTGATCTCGCTCATCCGGCCCGAAAATCTGCCATCGCGCCGCGTGGCCGAGAAGAACGGAATGACGCTCGATCGCGTGGTTTTCTGGCACGGCTACGATCACTGTGTGTATCGGCTGAACCGCGCATGAAAGCGGTGGTGCCGCGTGCGTTCTATCTGGACCCTCCCGATGTGGTGGCGCGCGGCCTGCTGGGTAAGCTGCTGGTGCGGCGGTATGAAGGGCAGCGGCTGGTGGGGCGCATCGTGGAAGCCGAAGCGTATTGCGGCATCGACGATCCGGCGGCGCACGCCTATGCGGGCAAGACGGAGCGCAATGCGGTGATCTTTGGGCCGCCGGGGTTCGCGTACGTCTACTTCATCTACGGCATGCACTATTGCCTGAACATTTCCTGCGAGCCGAAAGGCCAGGCGGGGTGCGTGCTGCTGCGCGCGCTGGAGCCGGTGGAGGGCCTCGATGTGATGGCGCGGAACCGGGGGCTCTCGCCGGGCAGCGATCTGCGGCTGCTCACGTCCGGGCCGGGGCGGTTGTGCCAGGCTTTGGCGATCACGCGCCTCACGCACAACGGGATCGATGTAACGAGCGTGCGTTCGGGATTGCATGTGGAGGACGAGAGCCCGGCCGCGGGATCGATCGAGGTTTCGCCGCGCGTGGGCATCCGCAAGGCGGCCGACCGGCCGCTGCGTTTCGCGCTCGCCGGGAATCGCTTCGTCTCGCGATGAGCCTCGGCGGCTTGCGCGGCGCCGTCGCTCCGCGGGCGCGCCCTTGTGTAAGATGGCCCCAGGCGAGCCGCCCTTCATTTCTCTTTCCAGGAATCATTCGACATGCAGAGCCGGTTGTTCGTTGCAGGAGTTCTCGCTGTCAGCCTTGCGCTGAGCGCGCAGTGCTTGTTGAGTCAGGATGCGGGGCCGGCAGCGGCAGCGGGACAAGCGGCTGGCCAGAGCTCCGCTCGGCCGCGGCGGCCGCTGCCGAAACCGACGAATCTGCAGGTGCTGCCGAAGGACATTGCTCCGGAAGAGCTGATCCACATCATGCGCGGCTATGCGGGCGCGCTGGGCGTGGAGTGCAAGTCCTGCCACGTCGCGGTGGCGGGGCAGCGGCGGCTCGACTTTGCCGCGGACACCAAAGAGGACAAGGGCATTGCGCGGATCATGATCCGCATGACGCAGACGATCAACGACCAGTACATGACGCAGGTGAAGGATCCGGACGCGAAGCCGGATGACCTGCACGTGACCTGCGGGACGTGTCACCGCGGGCATCACATGCCGGAGCATTTTGTGCCTCCGCCGGAAGAGCATCATGAGCACGAGGGTGGTGCGGGGCCGGGCGAGCCGCAATAGCGCTGCATCCCGGAGAATTCGCTCCTCCTTAGAGTTTCCATGGGGGTCTTTCGGCTCGCTGCCTGAAATTCGGCTGCGCAAACAGCGCGCAGCGAATTCGGCGAGCTCGGTCAGGACGACAGGTTTGTTGTGGAACGAGCTTCCGGGCCAGGACGTCGCGCTCAGCGCGGCGGAATCAGCACATTGTCGATGAGCCGCGCGGGACCGATCGAGGCGGCGATTGCGACGAGCGCGCCGTTTTCGACATCGCGCAAATCTTCCAGAGTGTCGGGATCGACGATGCGCAGATAGTCGAGGCGCGCGTCCGGATCGTCGGCGAGAACGGCGAGGCCGCGGTCGATGAGCTGCGCTGAGCTGATTTCGCCGTTCTCGACCGCTTCCTCCATGTGGCGCAGGGTGCGGTGCAGGACCAGCGCGCGCTCGCGGTCTTCCTCAGACAGGTAGCGATTGCGGCTGCTCATCGCGAGGCCATCCGGCTCGCGGACGATGGGGCAGACGACCAGCTCGAGATTGAAATTCAGGTCGCGCACCATGCGGCGGAGGACGGCCACCTGGGCCGCGTCTTTCTGGCCGAAGAAGGCCTTGTCGGGCGCGACGAGGTGAAACAGCTTGGCGACGATTGTGGCCACGCCGCGAAAGTGCCCAGGGCGGGATGCGCCGTCGAGGCGATCGCCGATGGGCTCGACGGCGACAAAGGTGATTGCGCCCTCGGGATACATTTCCTCAGGCTGAGGAGCGAAGAGCAGATCGACGTTTTCGGCGCGCAGCATCTCGCAGTCGGCGTCGAAGCTGCGCGGGTATTTGGTGAAGTCCTCGCTGGGGCCGAACTGGGTGGGGTTGACGAAGATGCTGGCGACGACGGTGTCGCAGGCGGCGCGGGCGGCGCGGACGAGGGAGAGGTGGCCGGCGTGGAGCGCGCCCATGGTGGGGACGAGGCCGATGGATTTGCCCTGGGCGCGGAGAGCGGCGATGGCGGCGCGGGTTTCGGCGATGGTGTTGACGATCTGCATGGAGAGTCTCGAAACCGTCCCTCAGGGGCTAAAGCCCTTTCCGTTCCGGCAAGCTCATGGCACGGCTGAAACCGTGCCTCTTCAAAACGAATGGTGCAGTTAGGGTGGCCCCGGCGGCCGTGGGCGCGGTGATGGTGGAGACGACCTGCACGGGAGATGATCCTCGAGGGCGAAAGCCCTTTCGAAGCGCCAATCCATTCGCACGCGCGTCAGGCGCGGCGCAAGGCAGGAGTTTCTAACGCGGCAGCGGCTGCTTTCGGCAAGTGGTAGCTCTCGGCGTCGCCGGGGAAGGTTCGCTCTTCTACGTCGCGGCGATACCCCTCAAGGGCATGGCGGAAGAGCGCGGCGGCGTCGCCGTACTGCCGCGCGAACTTGGCGGGAGGCGAGAAGCTGAGATTGACGAGGTCGTGGAAGACGAGGATTTGGCCGTCACATTCGGGGCCGGCGCCGATGCCGATGGTGGGAATCGAGACTTCGGCGGTGATGCGGGCGGCGACCTCGCGCGGCATGCCTTCGAGCACGATCATCACCGCGCCGGCGGCTTCGAGGGTGTGCGCGTCATGGAGCAGCTGAGCGATGGCGGCGGTGGTTTTGCCCTGAACCTTGTAGCCGCCCATGCGATGCACGGACTGCGGCGTCAGGCCGAGGTGGGCGATGACGGGAATCTCGGCCGCGGTGAGGCGCTCGACCAGGTCGGCGCGGCTGGCTCCGCCCTCCACTTTCACGGCCTGGGCGCCGGCTTCTTTCACGAAGCGGACGGCATTCGCGACCGCCGCGTCGATGCTGCCGTGGTAGGAACCGTAGGGCATGTCCGCGGCAACGATGGCGTGGCGCACGGCGCGGCGCACGGCGCGTGTGTGGTGCAGCATCTCGTCCATGGTGACCGGCAGCGTGGTGTCGTAGCCCATCACGACCATGGCCAGCGAGTCGCCGACGAGGATGAGGTCGACGCCGGCTTCGTCGACCAGACGGGCCGTGGCGTAGTCGTAGGCGGTGAGCGCCGTGATGGGGCGGCCGGTTTGCTTCTTTTCCTGCAGGGTCTGGAAGGTGACCGGAAGAGGCGCGCCGACCGAGGCGTCGGTCGAACGGAAGTGCGGGATGCTCATGTCGTCTCCAGTGCGGCTCCTCCCATTGCGGAGGATGCCACCCGAACCTAATTTCTGACGATACGCCGGTGGGGCGCGGCTGACAAATGCGGGGGCTGGCGAGGCGGGAAGCGGGCTGCGATTTGTTCCAGGGAAGGGGGTTAGGGGGATGATGATGGAAGTCACGCCGCTGCACTGTTTCTGGGGCAGGGTGCCTTATTCCTGGAATCCATCGCGAAACGGCAGGGGGAATCCAATGGGCCTATACTCGGCACCTGATGCAGCGGACCCTGAGCGAACACATCAACTACCTGGAGCAGAAGATTGAAGCCCTCGAAAAGGGACTGACCCAGTCCGACAAATCGTCGCATGATTTGGAGGAGATCGGGATCGACCTGGGCATTGCCCGACGATCTCTGATCCATTTCCGCAAAGCCTACGAACTGGAGCTGAAGCTCCAGCGCGCGGCCGCTCGGGACAAATTGCAGTAACCGCTTTTTGGGTTAGCCAATGTATTTATTTCTCAATGGGAAGGCCGCGAGAGGGCAGAAACCCGTCGATGCCGTCAGTCTGTGTGCCGGGGATCGGCGCAGGCGAGCCAGGGATGTGGCCTTCGCACTGGTGACTCTGCTCCCACTCCTGGAGTGAGCCGTCTTGTGCGGAAGCTCTCCTGGCCGCTCCGCAGTTTGTGCAGGTAGACACGATCAGGAGCCGGGTTTCGTTGCTGGTCAGTCTGCGGACAAAATGCGATGCGGAAGGATTCTCCACGGTACTCCGCCAATTCCTGAAAGTGGGGTTACTGTCTCGATAACCCGGTGCGGGGGCGGATGTCGCGCGGTTCGGTGCTGAGCGCGGAACTTATTTTTCGGGCAGCAAAAAGGCGGCGGCTCTCGAGGGGCAAGAGCGCGGTGGCTGACCGATCTGGACGAGGCGATTTGGGTTAGCCGTCGGGGCTGGAAAGAAACGCGGGCCGGCCGGTGCTGAGCCCGAGGGCGAGCACCGCTCCGGCGCTGGCCGAAAAGGACGAGACTGCCAGCCTGGATGGGGCATGCGGGGGCGGTTGCGCGTCGCTGGCGGTTTCCGGCATAGTTGCCAGAACCGTTCAGGCCGAACCGAATTTTCCGCCTCCCCAGCGAGGTCCGTTGAGCACACAGCTTGTCATTGAGAATCCTTCGGCAGCAGAAACCGGTCCGCGGTGGAGTCTCGGCACGCGGATTGCGTTCCGATTTTGCGTCGTCTATTTCGGCCTCTTCTCCCTGAGCACGCAGATCATCACGACGCTGCTCAATATCCCCAAGATCGACATGCCTGACCCTTCTACGCTGCCGCCCGTACGGAACCTGATCGGCATCACCGCGGCGCACGTCTTTCACCTCACCGTGGGCCCCGCATTCTTTATGGGAACGGGAAGCGGCGACCGGCCCTGCGACTGGGTTCTGCTCTTCGTGATTCTGGTGATTGCCCTCCTCGGCACCGTGCTCTGGTCGGTGCTCGATCGCGACCGCACCAACTATGTTGCCCTGCGCAAATGGGCCTGGCTTTTCTTTCGCTTTGCGCTCGCCGGCCAGATGTTCACGTATGCGCTGGTAAAAATCGTTCCGCTGCAGATGCCCTTTCCGGCGCTTTTCGCGCAGATCGAGCCGATCGGCAGCCAGTCGCCGATGGCGGTGCTTTGGAACTCGATCGGCGCGTCGCCGGCGTACGAAATCTTCGCAGGGTCGGCGGAATTTCTCGGCGGGCTTCTGATCCTCATTCCGCGTACCCGGACGCTGGGCGCTCTAATCTGCGTCGTGGACATGATTCAGATCTTCATGCTGAACATGACCTACGACGTGCCGGTGAAGATCCTGTCGCTAAACCTCATCCTGCTGGGGCTGCTGATCGTCGCGCCGGAGTGCCGGCGGGTGGAGAACTTTCTCTTTCTCAACCGGAGAGCCGAGGCTCGGCCGCCGGCTCCGCTGTTTCGCTCGGCGCGCAAAAACCGCATCGCCGCGATCGTGCAGGTGGTTTTCGCTGTGTGGCTGATTGGCCTCAACATCTATGGTGCGCGGGTTGCGTGGAAGAGGTTCGGTGGGGGCGCACCCAAACCAGCGCTCTACGGCATCTGGGACGTGGAGCAGCAGACGATCGACGGCCAAATCCATCCGCCGTTGTTCACGGACAAGGACCGATGGCGGCGCGTCCTCTTCGACCGGTATCAACTCATGGTGTTCGAGCGGTTCAACGACGAGCGGGTCTTCGACACGGTTGCCATCGACGCGAAGACGCACACGCTGACGGTGTCTGGGCGCGGGGGCGGGCAGGGTAAGAGCACGTTCGCGTACACGCAGCCGGCTCCCGACCGCCTGAATCTTGACGGTGCGGTGGACGGGCACAAGGAGCAGATGGAATTGCGGCTGGCCGACCCCAGCAAGTTTCTGATGGTGAGCCGCGGATTCCATTGGGTGAGTCCGGCGCCGTTCAACCGGTGAGGGGACGGGCAGCAGGCGGACGCGCTTCGCGCAGGACGAGAGGCGTGGAACCCCACCCTGTCCGCCAACGGCGGGCGGACAAGGATGGGGCACCCGAGGTGATCTGAGGAATTGTGACAGAGGTGGTTACAGTTTGACGGTTTTGAGGTAGTCGCGGAACTGTTGGCCTAAATCGTCGCGCTTGAGGGCGAATTCGACGGTGGCTTTCAGCATGCCGAATTTGTCGCCGGCGTCGTGACGAATGCCCTCGAAGCTATAGCCGTAGACCTTCTCAGTCTGAAGCAGGCCTTTGATGCCGTCGGTGAGCTGCAGCTCGCCACCGGCGCCGAGCGGCGTGTGCTCGAGCAGATCGAAGATGGCGGGCGTGAGGATGTAGCGGCCAATGATGGCGTTTCTCGAGGGCGCCTCGGCGGGCTTCGGCTTCTCGACCATGCCGGAAACCTGGAAGAGGCGGGGATTGTCGGGGACGGCGGAGCCGTCGAGCACGCCATAGGCGGAGATGGCGGGGCCTTCGATGACCTGGGTGGCGAGGATGGAGGACTGGACCTGATCGAAGACGTCCATCATCTGTTTGAGGCAGGGCGGGTCGGCGTCGATGACGTCGTCGGGCAGGATGACGGCGAAGGGCTCGTCGCCGACGAGGTCGCGGGCCATGAGGACGGCGTGGCCGAGGCCCATGGCTTCCTTCTGGCGGACGTAGGAGAGCTTCACCATCTCGGAAACCTGGCGGCTGACGGCCAGCAGCTCTGTTTTGCCGCGCCTTTCCAGACTCCATTCGAGCTCAGGGCTGAAATCGAAGTGGTCTTCGATGGCGGATTTGCCGCGGCCGGTGACGATGATGATCTGGTCGCAGCCGGCGGCGAGCGCTTCTTCGACGCCGTACTGGATGATCGGCTTGTCGACGAGGGCGAGCATTTCCTTGGGGATGGCTTTGGTGGCGGGCAAAAAGCGGGTGCCGAAACCGGCGGCGGGAAAGACCGCCTTGCGCACTTTGGTACGGGATGACATGGTTGGATTCAGATTCCTTCCGTGGATTCAGGTTATGAGGGCGACCGGGAATTCTACCAGGAGACTGGAATAGGATGCGAGGGGCCGGGGGGACGTTGGGCGAGAAGCGCCAGGGGGAAAGCGGCCAGGAGTGAAGCGGCCGGGTATAGAGCGGCCAGCGGATCACGGCGGCGCCGGTGGGGCGGCTGTCATGCTGAAGCCCGCAATCTGAGACCTATACTGAGGGCATGTCAATGGACAGGAGCCGTTCGCGGGCGCTCCAGGAGCGCGCGGAAAAGCTGTTTCCCGGCGGCGTGAACTCGCCGGTGCGGGCATTTCGCGCGGTGGGCGGCGCGCCACCGTTTGTGGAGCGGGCCGAGGGCGCGACTCTGTGGGACGCCGACGGTAACCGGTATATCGACTACTTCGGCTCGTGGGGGCCGATGCTGCTGGGGCACGCGTTTCCGCCGGTGGTGGAGGCGATTGAGCGGGCGGCGCGCAAGTCTGCGAGCTTTGGCGCATCGACGGCGGCGGAGGGGGATCTGGCGGAGCTGGTGACGGGGCTCTATCCCTCGATCGAGAAGCTGCGGTTTGTGAGCTCCGGGACGGAAGCGACGATGTCGGCGATCCGGGTGGCGCGGGCGTTTACGGGACGTAAATATATCGTGAAATTCGAGGGCTGCTATCACGGGCACGCCGACGGGCTGCTGGTGAAGGCGGGCTCGGGCGTGGCGACGTTTGGGATTCCGGGATCGGCGGGCGTGCCGGAAGAAGCGACGCACTTTACGCTGGCGCTGCCTTATAACGACGTGGACGCGCTGGAAGCGGTGTTTGCCGATCATGCGATTGCGTGCGTGATTGTGGAGCCGGTGGTGGGGAACGCGGGATGCATTCCGCCAGCGCCCGGATATTTGCAGGCGCTGCGCGAAGTGACGCGGCTGCATGGCACGCTGCTCATCTTCGATGAAGTGATGACCGGGTTTCGCGTGGCGGCCGGCGGAGCGCAGGAGCTCTACGGCATCACGCCGGATTTGACCACGCTGGGGAAGGTTCTGGGGGGCGGTTTGCCGTGCGGGGCGTTCGGCGGGCGCGCGGAGATTATGGATCAGCTGGCGCCGCTGGGGGCGGTGTATCAGGCGGGGACGCTGAGCGGGAATCCGCTGGCGATGGCGGCGGGCGTGGCGATGCTGACGTATCTGCGGGAGCACCGCGGCGAGGTCTATGAGCGGCTCGAACATCTGAGCGCGGCGGTGACTGACGGCGTGGCGGCGGCGGCGCGGAAGGCCGGCGTTGCGCTGACGACGAATCGGGTGGGCGCGATGTGGACCTGGTTCTTTACCGGCGAGCCGGTGACGAATTATGCGGGCGCTGCACGAAGCGACACGCAGCGGTTCGGGGCGTTCCACCGCGCGATGCTGGAGGCGGGCGTGTGGCTGCCGCCGTCGCAGTTCGAGGCGGCGTTTCTGAGCACGGCGCACACGGAGGCCGATGTGCAGGAGACGATTGCGGCGGCGAAGGCGGCCCTGTCCGGGGTCGGTTAGGGCGCCGGGGCGGGGTTTGCCCAGCCGATGCGATCGGACTGTGGCGGCTCTGCTGAGCGGTTGATACACATCAAAAAAGTGTCTGCATGGGGGCGGCGGCGCGGGCCGGCGGAGCTAGACTCGCGAGCATGAAGAAAATCTCGATTGCGGAATTGCAGAGCGCGGTCGAACGCGCGGGCCTGCCGGCTGAGACGTTCGCGCGTATCGAGGGAGCGCTGGCCGCCGAGCCGGAAACGGCGCCCGCGTTTGAGGCGGCGCACGTGAGCTACTACCTGGGCGCGCTGCTCATCATCGGCGCGATGGGCTGGTTCATCACCAGCGGATGGGACCGGCTGTCGGGCTGGACGATTGCGGGCATCGCCGCGGCGTATGCCGTGGTGTTCGGCGGCGTGGGCCTGCGGCTCTTCCGGCGGACGCCGACGCGGATTCCGGGCGGGCTGCTGGTCGCGGTGGCGGTCTGCATGACGCCGCTGGCCGTCTATGGCCTGGAACGCGCGGCCGGGTGGTGGCCCTCGCGCGATCCAGGATCGTACACGCGGTTTCATCCGTGGATCGACGCGAGCTGGGTGGTGATGGAGATTGCGACCGTGCTGGTGGCGGCGCTGGCGCTGTGGCGGGTGCGATTCCCGTTCATCACGGCGCCGGCGGCCTATGCGCTGTGGTTTTTGTCGATGGACGGAACGGCGTGGCTGTGCGGCGCGCACTGGACGTGGCAGCAGGAGTGCCACATCTCGACGATCTTCGGGCTGGCGATGCTGGTGGTGGCGTGGCTGCTCGACGGCGTGCCGGAGATGGATTTCGCGTTCTGGTTCTACCTGTTCGGGCTGCTGACGTTCACCGGCGGCCTGACGCTGCTCGACCGTCACAACGAGTGGGGCAAGGCGGCGTATTGCCTCATCCACCTTGCCATGCTGGTGGTCGCGGTTGCGATTCGGCGGCGGGCGTTCCTGGTCTTCGGCGGGCTGGGCGTGTTTTGCTACCTGGCGGGCGAGGCGCAGGCGCACTTCCGCAACTCGGTGGGATTTACCTTCGCGCTGACGGCGATTGGCGCGGCGTTCATCGTGGCGGGCGTGGCGTGGAAGAAAAACGAGACGCGGCTGGAGGCGAAGCTGGCGCCGTGGACGCCGGCGCGGATCCGGTATCGGCACGCGCAGGGAATCGGAGAGGAACGAACGTATTAGCCCGGCGGTAACGGCTCTGCCGTTATCTTGTCAGGAGCGCGTTCCGTGCATATGCTCGGCGTAACGATGCGACATTCCCTCCGGCCCGCTGCTCGACACAGCGGGCCTTTTTCTTGCCCGGGCAGGGATTGCGCTGCGAGGGTCATGAGCCGGATGTTCCTTGCATCCCGAAGAGGCAGAAATGCAGGCGCCTTCGGCTGCGCTCAGCAAGACAGGGTGTTGATTTGCTCTGAGATTGTGGTGAATTGAGGAAAGGAAATGCAGGTCCCCATTCGACTCGGCCGCTTACGCGACCTCGCTCAGGGCAGGCTGTTCGACTTGCGGCTGAATTCCCTGTTGCGCCTGCGGCGCAAGATATTCGGAAGCTTCGCTCAGGATGGCAGAGTTGATTTTTTATTCTCGCGTTGCGGTGAACCGCGACTTTTCGCTGCGCGAAACCTAGAACAACAGATTGGCTTTGCGAGGCAGCGGAAGGTTGAAATGCTCGTACGCCAGCCGTGTCGCGCAGCGCCCGCGTGGCGTGCGATCTAAAAACCCAATCTGGATTAGAAACGGCTCGTACACTTCTTCGAGCGCGTCCTCTTCTTCGGCTAACGTCGCGGCTAAGGTTCCTAAGCCGACGGGGCCTCCGTCGTATTTCTCAATAATGGTGAGGAGTAAGCGGCGGTCTAACTCATCGAAGCCGTGGGCGTCGACTTCTAACATCTGCAGGGCGTCGCAGGCGGTTTGGCGGTCGATGCGGCCGGGGCCGCGGACCTGGGCGTAGTCGCGCACGCGGCGCAGCAGGCGATTGGCAATCCTCGGCGTTCCGCGCGAGCGCATGGCGATCTCGGCGGCGCCGTCTTCGTCGACCGGAATGCCGAGCACGTCGGCGGAGCGGGAGACGATGAAGCGCAGCTCGTCGTCGGTGTAGAACTCGAGGCGCAGCAGGATGCCGAATCGCGAGCGCAGCGGCGAGCTCAGCAGCCCCGGCCGCGTCGTCGCCGCCACAAAGGTGAAGGGCCGAATCTCCATGACATGGGTGCGGGCCGCGGGGCCCTGGCCGATGATGATGTCGAGCTTGTAGTCCTCGAGCGCGGTGTAGAGCTTTTCTTCGAGCACGGGTTGCAGGCGGTGGATCTCGTCGAGGAAGAGCACCTGGCGGTCGCGGATGTTGGTGAGGATAGCGGTGAGGTCGCCCTGGATTTGCAGCGCGGGGCCGGAGGTTTGCTGGAAGCCGACGTCGAGCTCGATGGCAATGATGGTGGCCAGCGTGGTTTTGCCCAGGCCAGGCGGGCCGAAAAGGAGAACGTGGTCGAGGGCTTCGCCGCGCGACTTCGCCGCTTCGAGGGCGATTTCGAGCTGCTGCTTCGCTTTCGACTGGCCGATGAATTCGCGCAGGCGGCGGGGGCGGAGCTTGAGTTCGAAGGAATCTTCTTCCTGGGCGCGCGCGGCGTTGACCAGGCGCTCGGCGTCTTCTTTGTGCGGCATTTGAGTGGAGTGTATCAAGGGGAGACGAGGGATTAGGGATTAGGCAGCAGGGATGGGGTGTCGGCGGGGCGCATCCTACCGGATTGATGAAGAAGCGGGAGTTGGTGATTGCGCCAGCGGGCGAGGCGCTGCTAATTCTGCTCGCCGGGACGGCGGGATGGGCGGTGCATCAGCCGATGATCTTTGCCAGCCTGGGGCCGACGGCCTATGAGCTGATCGAGACGCCGCATCGGCGCAGCGCGGAGCCGTACAGCATCGTCGTCGGCCATGCGGTGGGGGTGGGCGCGGGGTTTCTGGCTCTGTGGCTGACGGGGGCATGGGGTGCGGCGCCGGTTTCGGCGACGAGCCTGCCGCTCGACCGGGTTTGGTGCGCCACCCTGGCAGCGGGGCTGACGGTGCTGGGGAACCTGCTGCTGCGCGCCAGCCAGCCGGCGGCCATCGCATCGGCGCTGCTGATCGCGGTGGGCATCATGCAGCGGCCCCTGGACGCATTGGTGCTTATGGGGAGTGTGGTGCTGATGACCATTGTGGGCGAGCCGCTGCGGCGGCTGCGCCTGCGCAGGGGAAAGCTGGAGAAGCCCGATGAACGCTGAAGCTGAAAGGGCCGGCCGAGACCCCTGGGGTGCACCCGGCTTCGGTCCGGCAATCACAGGTGCAGGGCGAGGCCGGTGCTGATGATGGTGGGCGAGATGCCAGGGCCTACATAGACATGCCCGTAGGCGACGTCGACGATGCGCCAGCGCACGTGCGGGAAGAGGCCGTGCTCGACGCCGGCGTCGACCTGCCAGGCTGGGCCCCAGGCGCGGGCGAAATTGCCGATGCCGTTGTAGTAGCCGCTGTGGCCCAGGCCGCCGGTGGCTTCAATGAACGGCTTGAGGATGGGAATGTCGAGAGCGAGGCGGGGGCCGGCGAGGGCCTCGTAGACGTGGATCGTGTCGCCGCTGGGAACCGCAGAGCCGCGCAAAACGAGGCCGAGCAGGTGACTCTGGTAGTAGCCGCCGGCGCTGCCTCCCCAGATCCATCCATCACCCTGGCCCACGGTGGCGCTGGAGAAGTCGGCAAAGATGTTGGCGGAATGGGCGCCGAGGCCGTCGGCCGGATCCTGCGCGCGAGCGGCTGGGGCGAAGAGGGTGGTGGCAGACAACAAGGCGAGCGCGAACAACACCGAAGGGGTTTTCACGGCTTGTTTCTCCCGTCCCTGCGGGCGAGCGGCGCGGGCGGGACGGCGAAGTAGATGCAACGCCGCAATTCGAGGGCTATCTGGGGAAGATAATTCTTTAGTAACGTAGGGAGCGGCGGTATTCTCGGGGCGGACAACGCGCGGGCGGTGGAGACGCTCTTTGCTGAGTGGAGGGAAAAATGGTCGGAACGCCAAACACGATAGGGCTGGTGCTCCTCTTGATTGTGGTTTTCCTGGCGTGCATCCTGTGGGCAACGGGGGGGCACACGGCCGATGCTGACCCGGAAGAAGAGGATGTGCAGACGCCGGGCAAGACTACTTAGAGTGATCCGTGGTGGCAGGTCACCCAAAGAGGGCACGGAGAGCCCAGAGTGAATCCGATATCTGCCAAATCCCAGCGGACATCGGGGATTCGGGCACCGGTGCCGGTCCTACTCAGCACGCAGCGCCTGCACGGGGTTGGTGGACGCCGCCCGGCGCGCCGGTATCGCCGCCGCGGCGAGAGCTGCAAGCGCCAGCAGAAGCGTTGCTAATGAGAGCATGGCGGGATCCCACGGCTCGACGCCGAAGAGCTGGCTCGAGAAGAGGCGGCCCGCGCCGATGGCCACGGGAATGCCGAGCGCGAGGCCCAGGCCCACTTGCCGGAAGGCTCCGCCGAGCACCATCGCGAGGACCGAGCCGCGACGCGCGCCCAGCGCCATGCGCACGCCAATCTCGTGGCTGCGCTGCTCCACGGTGCAGGAGACGACACCGGCAACGCCGACCACGGCGAGGATCAGCGCCAGGCCATCGAAGAGGCCCAACAGCACGCTGACAAAGCGGCGGGTGCCGAGTCCGGCATCGAGAAACGCCGTCATGGAGACGACTTTCGGGAGGGGCTGGTTCTTGTCGAAGTTGTGAACAGCCATGCCCGCGGCGCGCGCGAGGGAATCGGGATTCGTCGAGGTGCGCAGCACCACATCCATGGCCGGGAGAGGCGCCTGCGTGGCGGGAATGAACACCTCGGGCATGGCGGCGCGGTCGAGGCCGAACTGCTTGACGTCGGCGACGACGCCGACGATCTGCAACGCCGGATGCGGCGCGTAGGGGACGTAGATGGGGCGGCCCGCGACGTTGCCGGTCGCGAGCGCGCGCGCCATCGCCTGGTTCACGACGGCGACCTGCGGTGCGCCGGCGTCGTCCTGATCATTGAGGAAACGGCCGGAGACGAGACGGAAGCCCATGGTTTGAAAGTAGCCGGGCATGACGATGTTGACCTCGGTCCACGGCTGCTGCGTGTTTGCGGCCTGGGGACGGCCATCGGGCACATAGGGCGAGGTCCAGAAGGCTCCGTGGAGCGGGAGGGAAAAGGCTGCCGATGCGTTCTCGGCTCCGGGCAGATGGCGGAGGCGCGCGAGGAGCGCGCGATAGAACTCCACGTTCTGCGGGGATGGGCCGGGTTGGTTGCCGTGCACGCCCTGGATGGCTAGAAGATTGGCGGCGCGGAAGCCGGGGTCGACGTGCTCGACGGCGGCGAGGCTGCGCAGCAGAAGGCCGGTGGAGACGGTGACGACGAGCGCGATGGCGATCTCCGCGACGAGCAGAGCTGCGAGCAGGCGGCGATGGTGGGAGGAGCGGCTGCCGGCGGCGGCAGTTCGGAGAGATGCATAGGGGTTGGTACGGCGGGAGGCGGCAAAGGCCGGCACGATGCCGAAGAGGAGCCACGCAGCGAGCCCGAGGCAGCCGGCGAAGGCGAGCACCGCTCCGTTGAGGTGCGCCGTGTCGAGGCGGAAGAGGCGGTCGGGGTAGAGATGGACTAACGGGTGCACGGCAAGCGCGGCGAGTGCAACACCGGCAGCGACGCCGAGGGCGGCGAGGGGCAGATTCTCAGTGAGAGCCTGACGGAAGAGACGGGCGCGTCCGGCGCCGAGGGAGGTGCGCACGGCAAACTCGCGCTGCCGCGCTGCGCCACGAGCCAGCGCCATGTTTGCCACGTTGGCGCAAGCGAGGAAGAGCACGAGGACGGTGGCGCCGAGCAGCAGGAGCATCGTCGTGCGCGCCTCGCCGACAAACTGATCGAGCAGCGGCGTGAGCACCGCGCCTTCGTCGCGGTCCTGCTGCGGATACGCGCTGCCGAGGCGCTGCATGATGCCGTTCATTTGCGTGCTTGCGGCCTGGAGGGTGATGCCGGGGCGCAGGCGCGCGATGACTTGCAAGCCAGGATGGTTGGCGCGATTGGCCATCTGCGGCGTCTCTGACTTCTCCTCGATCGGCAGATAAACCTGGTAGTCGCCCCAGGGAATGCTGAAGCTGCGGGGCAGCACGCCGACCACGGTGACCGCCTGGCCATCGAGCTGAACGGCCTGGCCCACAGCGCGCGCCTCGCCGCCGAGAACCTGCTGCCAGAACGACCAGGAAACCACAGCGGCGGGATTCGCATTGGGCGTCGACTCGCTGGCGGTGAAAGTGCGGCCGAGCGTGGGGCTGACGCCAAAGAGCGAGAAGAAGGAGTTGGTGACGGAGGCGCCGGGCAGCGACTGGTGCGCGTCCGGCAAGGTGAGCGTGAAAGCCGACGGCTGCAGGACGGCCATGTCTTCGAAGACCTGGTTTTGCGCGCGCCAGTCCTGATAATCGGGCCAGGAGTCGTTGAGGATCCCCATGCGAGGCAGCCGCTCGTGAATCGCGACCATGCGGGCGGCTCCCGGCCAGGGGAGCGGCTGGAGCAGAACGGCATTCGCGACGCTGAAGATGGCGGTGTTGGCTCCGATGCCGAGGGCCAGGGTGAGCACCGCAGTGAGGGTGAAGGCCGGACTGCGCGCAAGCTGGCGGCAGCCGAGGCGGAGATCCTCATAGATGCTGCGGGGCAGGAGCAGCAGATCGGCCTCGCTGACGCGCTCGCGCGTCGCGACGGGATTGCCGAAGCGGAGACGGGCTGCGCGGCGGGCGTCGGCCTCGCTCATGCCCTTGCCGACGCTCTCCTCGACGGCGAGATCGATATGCGCGCGCAGCTCGTCGGCGATGTCGGCGTCGACGCGCTCGCGGCGGGTGAGGTTGCGAATTCGCTGCCACAAACCCATCGAAGTGTTCCCTTCCTGTTCCGCCAAGCCGTCAAGCGAACGAGCCGCATGGCGTCTGGACGGACGAGTCCCTACTCGCTGCGCAGAGCCTGCATGGGATCTACGGCGACGGCTCGCGCTGCGGGAATGGCGCAGGCTGCGCCCGCTGCAGCCAGCAGCAGCGCTGTCACTGCCAGATACGTGAGCGGATCGAGACGCGAGACGCCGAAGAGGAGGGCCGCGAGGGCCTGGCTCGCGACCATGGCTGCAGCCAGGCCGAGCGCAGCTCCGACGGCTGCCATCGTCATGCCCTGGCGCAGCACCAGGGCAAGAATGGCTCCGCGGGATGCGCCCAGCGCGGCGCGCACCCCGATCTCGCGCGTCCGCTCGGTCACGCTGCCGGAAAGCACGCCGTAGATGCCGGTGGCCGCCAGCGCGAGAGCCACGAGAGCGAAAGCCTCAAAGAGGATGAGCACAAATCGAAGCGTTGCCTCGCCGGCCTGGAGCAGAGCGTCCATGGTCGTGACGCGCACGAGGGCCTGATCTTTATTGACCGACCAGATGGCGTTCTCGACGGCGGAGGCCAGCGCGGCGGAATTGCCGTGCGCCTGGACCACCACGGACATGGTGTTGTCGGCAAACCAGGACTGCTCTTCGGTGAGATACACGGCGTCCGGCTCGTCGAGGGCGAGCGAATTCTGTTTGACGTCGCCCACGACACCGACGACCGTGTACCAGGGCAGGTCCATTGGGCCGACGTGAACGCGCTTGCCGAGAGCGCTCTGGCCGGGGAAGCGGCTCCTGGCCAGCGACTCGCTGATGAGGACAGCGGGCGGCGCAGCGGCGCTGTCCTGCTCGGTGAGGAGGCGGCCGCTGCGGAGGGGGATGCGCATCGCCTCGCAGTAGCCCGGGCTGACGGCGTAGCGGAAGACGTCGTTGCCGCCCTGGGGCGGATCGCCCTCGAAATGGGCGCCGTAGGTTCCGTAGATCACCGCATCATCGGTGAGGGGGAGATTGCTGGTCAGCCCCGCGGCCTGCACGCCCGGCACGCGCCGCACAGCCTCCAGCGCCTGCTCGAAGAAACGCCGCCGCGCGCGCGTCCCCGCATCGGGAGCGGCCGCGTTGTCGTCGAATTCGTGGCCGCTGGTGTTGATCTCGAGCGTGAGCAGGTGGGAGGGGTCGAATCCTGGGTCGACGGAAAGCAGCCGGTGCATACTGCGCAGCAGCAGCCCCGCGCCGGCCAGCAGCGTGAGGGCGAGTGCCATTTCGGTGACGACGAGGGTGCGGCGCGTCCAGGAGTCGCTGCGGGTGGCGCGTGCTGTATTTCGCTGCGCGTCGCCGCGCAATTCTTCGCGCGACGCATGGAGCGCGGGAACCAGGCCCGCGAGCACGCCGACGAGCGTAGAGAGCGCCAGCGCAAAGAAGAATGCTTCGGCGCTGCAGTGAATCGCATGGATGCGGGGCAGGGCGGGCGGGCCCATGGCGACGAGAGCGCGGACGCCGGCGACGGCGATGCCCACGCCGGCAGCTCCGCCGAGTGCGGCAAGCAGCAGGCTTTCGGTCACGAGCTGGCGGATGACGCGCATTCGCCCGGCACCGAGGGTCACGCGCATGGCGAATTCGCCCTGACGCTGCGCGCCGCGCGCGAGCTGCAGATTTGTGACGTTTACGGCGGCCATCAACAGCACCAGCAGCACCGCCCCCATGATGGCCAGCAGGGCGGGGCGCACGTCGCGCGTGATGTCGGCCTGCAGGAAATCGACGATGAGCCCGTGTTGCAGAGAGGCCCATTGCGGCCGCACGTATTGCGCAACGGGATGGGCGGCGATGGTATCCAGGTCGCGCTCGGCGGCTTGACGGGTGACGCCGGGGCGCATACGGCCCACCAGATAGAGGTGGTTTCCCCACTCCCGGCTCTCGAAATCGGAGGAGAGAGTCTGCGTGTCGTAGTCGAGAGGGGTCCAGATATCGGCTGCCGGCGACAGCACGTTTTCAAAGTTCGCGGGCATCACGCCGATGACGGTGTAGCGGTCGCCATCGAGGGTGACGGCGCGGCCCACGATGCCACGATCGCCGCCGAGCTTGCTCTGCCACAGTCGAGCGCTGACGATGGCGACGTTCGGCCCGTGATAGCGGTCCTCGGCGGGAAGAAAGTCGCGGCCCAGCCATGGCTCCACGCCGAGCACGCGGAGAAAGCTCGCGCTCACGCGCTGCCCGCTCAGGCGCTCCGGCTGGGCGCTGCCGAGCAGCACCGGCTGCCACGGCTGATAGGCGGCCAGCGCGTCGAGTGAGTGATTGCGCTCAGACAGTTCGCGCCAGTTGCCGAAGGCGAGGCGGCTGCGCGCGCCCTCGAAGGTGCTCCAGACGGTGAGAATTCGATTCGCATGGGGAAACGGCAGAGGCTCGAAGAGGATGGGGTTCACGGCGCTGAAGATGGCGGTGGATGCGCCGATGCCGAGCGCGAGAACGGCGATCGAGGTGAGCGCGAAGCCGGGCGCGCGGCGCAATTGGCGCAGGCCGAAGCGGATGTCCGCCCAGATACTGGCCAGTCCTAACGCAGCATCAGCATGGACCGTCTTCTCGCGCAAAGCCACCGGATTGCCGAAGCGGAGACGGGCTTCGCGACGGGCGGCTGCCTCGCTCATGCCGTGGCGGGTCATTTCCTCGACGGCGAGATCGATGTGTGCGCGCAGCTCTTCGGCGATGTCGGCGTTGACGCCCTCGCGCCGCCTGAGGTTTCGAATTCGCTGCAGCAAGCCCATGGCCGCGTCCTGCTTTCTTTCCGTCCGCTTCGCCTGGACGGCGAATTCTTACGCGTAGCGCAGAATCGCGCGCACGCCCTTCACCAGTTCCTCGAAATCTTTTTCGGCCTCGTCGAGGCGGCGGCGGCCGGGCGCGGTGAGCTTGTAGTACTTCGCCCGGCGTCCGGTCTCGGTGAGCGCCCACTCTGAGGCGATCCAGCCGCTCTGCTCCATGCGGTGCAGCGCGGGGTAGAGCGAGCCTTCTTCGACGCGCAGCAGCTCATCGCTCACGCGCTGGATGTGCTGCACGATGCCGTAGCCATGCAGGCGGCCCAGCTGCGCCAGCGTTTTCAGGACGAGCAAATCGAGAGTTCCCTGCAGATCGTTTTTTGCCATGTGAGTCGGGATGTGTCGGAGTGAAGACCCCTCGACATCTTGGTGTAGAGGAGCATAGCCCTAGATGATTAGGGGTGTCAAGGCGCTGGTAGCGTGGAGCTTGTAGCGGGTAGCGTGTAGGGCGACGTCTCGGATCGGGGGCAACCGCAGGACGGCTCGTCGTTTCTACTCCACGATCTTGAAGGCAGAGGCAGCCGCAGATCCCTCCCTACGCTCGGGATGACACGCTATTTTTATTGAGCAAGTTGTCTGCAGACCGAATTATGTCCGTACGGCGAGGGTTCATTCCGAATTAGCCAGGAGAGTGCCACGATGTCCATGCTGCGGATTGTGGTCGCGTTGTGTTTTGTGCCGGTGATGGCGGCGGGGCAGACGGCGGCGGCTCCGCCCGCGGCTCCGGCGCCGGGCGAGCGAATCGCACAGCCAACGCGCGCGGAGTATCTGCGGTTGGCGGGCGAGGTGGATCGCGCGCTGCATCAGGATGTGCTGGACGTATGGTTTCCGCGCTCGATCGATCGCGAGCATGGCGGGTTTCACTCGCATTACTCGCGCGACTGGCAGAGGCTGCCGAGCGACGGCAAGTTCTCCGTCTTTCAGGGACGCATGACGTGGGTGGCCTCGCAGGTGGTGATGCGCGAGCCGGCGCTGCGGGACGAGTTTCGTCCCACCATCACGCTGGGGCTCGATTTTCTGGAGAAGACGATGTGGGACCGGCAGGATGGCGGCTTCTACTGGGGCCTCGACGATGACGGGCGCATCGTGCCGCAGTTTAGCGATGGCAAGGATCTGTACGGCGTGGGCTTCTGCATCTACGGAGCGGCCGCGGCTTATCAGGCGACGCACGATCCGCGCGCGCTGGCGCTGGCGCAAAAGGGATTTCAATGGGCCGACGTGCACGCGCACGATCGGGTGAACGGCGGCTATTTTGAGTGGCTCGAGCGCGATGGCACGCCGGTGGTTCCGCACGCGGCCGACGGCACGATGGTTGAGCCGCCGATGGGTGTGGGCCCGGAGAACTACAAGTCGATGAATACCCATATTCATCTGCTGGAGGCGTTCACGGAGCTGTACCGGGTGTGGCCGGACGCGACGGTGCGGGCGCGGGTGGAAGAGCTGCTCGGCATCGTGCGCGACAGGATTGCCGTCGAGCCCGGCGCGATGAACCTTTACTTCACGAATGCGTGGCGGCCGATCCCGGGGGACGACTCGTACGGCCACGATGTGGAAACGGCGTACCTGATGCTCGAGACGGATGAACTGCTGCACGGCAAAGCGAGCGACAAGACGGAGCGCATGGCGAAGATGCTGGTGGATCACGCGCTGGCGTATGGATGGGATGCCGAGCACGGCGGCTTCTATCAATACGGCGCGGCGTTTGGGCCGCCGGAAGACACGCACAAGGAGTGGTGGGTGCAGTGCGAGGGGCTCAACGCGCTGCTCCTGATGCACGAGCGCTATGGGCGGGAGAACCGGGTGTACTTCCAGCGATTTTTGGAGCAGTGGGCGTTTATTGCGCACCACACCATCGATGGGGAGAACCACGGGTTATGGAATTTGACGACTGCGGATGGGACGCCGGTGATTCTCGATAAAGGGTCAATTTGGAAGGCGGCTTATCACGACAGCCGGGCGTTCTGGAATGTGCGGGATCGGCTGCGGCGGCTGGCGGGGGAGTAGTGGGTAGCTTGTAGCGTGTAGCTTGTAGCATGTAGCGGATCGTGCGGTGTCTCTGAGATTGGATTCGCTGAGGGGCGAAGAACCACCGCAGTCGCGGATAGCGCTTCGCGTCATGCGAAGACGATGAAGCCACCGCGGATCCCGCGCTGCGCTTCGGGATGACACCGGGGTACGGATTTTCACGGCAGATTCTTTGCAGACCCCATACTGAGAGAAATGCAGGTGCCTTCGACTTCGCTCGGGATGACGGGTTTGTGAGGAGGCGAGCGTCAGGGAGGAGCGCAGGTCGGCTACGAGAGACGATGCGGCTCTTAGAGCTTGACGCCGCGCTCGCCGATGATGGTGAAGACGTCGAGGAGGTGGGTGATGCCGAGGACTTCGCGGATGCGCTTGCCCAGATGCATGAGCTCGACGCTGGAGCCCGCGGATTTGCCGGAGACGTAGAGGCGCACCATGGCGCCGAGGCCCATGCTGTCCATCTGCGTGACTTCGCCCAGATCGAGGACGATGCGCTTCATCTCGGGCATGAGGGGGCGCACCTGGGAGTAGACGTATTCGTTGACGCCGGCGATGAGACGGCCGCGCAGCCTGACGGTCGCAACGGAACCGTTCTTCTCGATTTCTACGGTAATAACTTTGCCAACAGCGTCACCGGGCATGGGTTCCTCCTCAAAAGAAACCGGAAGTCGGCTGATTCTCTCACAGTTCCGGCAGGGGCGGCGCTGGGGACCGGGAGGGGCGGAGGGCACGAGCGCCGCGCCGAGCGCATCCGAATGATCACGGGCCGCCGGCAGGTTCTCTCTTGTTCGCGAGGAGGAATCCGGCTACCTTGAAACCGGCACTGCTCTATGACTCGCCACGAACTGATTCGGATGATTGTCCTGCGGGCCCGCGCACACGGCTTCGAGTTCCGCAAGTGGTATGAGAACCATATCGAGGCGGAGTGGAAAGATCTGAACCAGGCGATAGCGGTGCTGGAGTCGGGCCGGCGCTACTATGCGCTTCTCTTTTCGCACGAATTCGCCTGCAACTTCTGGAAGAAGGGCACGGAGATCACGTTCATCCTGCCGTCGCAGGAATATACGCGGCTGGACCGCAACGGCAAGGTGGTGACGATCAGGCGCAAGGCGTTCACGCGGCGCACGTCACGGTCGACGTCAAACACAATTTGGCAGTACCACCTGGAGCAGATGGCGCTGTGGGAAGAGCCGCTGCGTTATATTCGGCGGTTCATCCTGACGGATGAGGAGCTGGAAACCAGCGGGGTGGAGACGCCCGCGCCGGGGGCGCCGGAGAAAGCAGAGGCGGCGAAGAGGCGCGGCCTGGTGCGGCGGCCAGTCAGCTGGCTCTGATCGGCTGGCGTCAGGGGGTTCGCGGCGGGCGGCCACGCGGGGCTGCGGCGCGAGCGGATGCGGCTTGGCGCACCGTTGGGGAACTGTTATCCTCAGAGGAGTCGCGCGAGCGCGCCCTTAGCTCAGTTGGATAGAGCGACTGACTACGAATCAGTAGGTCGGGAGTTCGAATCTCTCAGGGCGCGCCATAAAATCAACAACTTACACATTTGCGGCTTCACGAGACGATTTGGTGTCCGTACTGTGTCCGTATCGGGCTTTTTTACCCGCCACCGACTCGGCGGGTCCAATTTGTCTACGGACCCGCCTGGTAAGCTGTTGAAGCCCGGCTCCGTTCTTGCAGGTCATCGAGAATGGCCTCGATTTCTGGATGTCTGCCTGAACCCCTGATCTCGCTCAGCGAAGGTGGACCTCTCACCCCCGCTTCCGTCCCCTCACTGCCCTGGAACCAGACTCCTGCCAAAGTCGACCCAGAGTCCAGTAAACCCGTTTGATCATGAGGCAGTCCACCGAACTTGCGAATGACGCGGAGCGGGCCAGTCGGGGGTATGCCACCTATAATTTCGGGGGAGATCAGGATGAACTTTAAGTGTTCCGCTGCGGCGCCTGCCCAGCGGCGTGGGGCGAATCGCGTCGTGCTTTTCACGGTACTGGCAGTCGTGGCCGCAGGCCAGGTCCACGCGCAGGATTTTTATCTGCACAACGAGGATCGCGTCACCTTCTACGGAGACAGTATTACCGCCCAGCGGTACTATACTCGCGACGTCCAGGATTTCGTTGAGACCCGCTATCCGAACCTCCAGGTGAGTTATCACAACGCTGGGGTGCCCGGCGACAAAGTCACGGGCGGATACGCAGGCGACGCTTCGAAGCGCGTGGCGCGCGACGTGCAGCCCTTCGACCCCACCGTGATCACCGTGATGCTCGGTATGAACGATGGCGATTACGTTCCACCCGATCCCCGAATCTTCGCCGAATACCAATCGGGCTACGAGAAGTTGCTCGATATGCTGCGTGCCGCTGCGCCGGCAGCGCGCATCACGCTGGTAGAAAACACGCCCTACGACGAAGTCACGCATGGAGCCGAATTCGCCGGCTTCATGGCGACGACCGAACAAAATGCCCAGGCGACACCGGCGCTCGGCCAGCGCGAGCATCTCCCCGTCATCGACGACTACACCCCCGTTAAGGAATTGCTGGAACGCGCCAAAACTGCCGATCCATCGTTTGCTTCTCTGCTGGTTACCGACCGCATCCATCCCGCGGAACCGCTCCACTGGATCATGGCCGAAGCCATGATGAAGGCCTGGCATGTGGACCCCATCGTCACCGCAGTCACCCTTTCGGCCGCCTCCGGCACGGCACCACAGAGCCTGCGCACGCAGGTCAGCAACGTCTCCGCTTCCAATGGCTCGCTTACATGGGATCAGCAGGACCAGGCGCTTCCACTCCCGCTCGATTTTGAAAATGCGCTGATGAATTTCGTCGTCAGGATCAGCGACCTTGCGTCCTGGGATCAGGAGATGCTCCGCGTCGATGGCCTGCAGCCTGGCAAGTACGTCCTTGCGATTGATGGAAAGAAAATAGGGACGTTTTCCGCGGAGGATCTGGCCGGCGGCGTGAACCTTGCGCTGCTGCCCACTCCGATGTGGGACCAGGCTCGGGAATACGACGGCGCTGTCCATCGCCGGTCGCAGCTGGAAGACGCGGACTTCATCCTGATGGCCGAAACGAGCGTGCAGGACCTGCCAGCCGCGTCTGGCGTTCTGCGCCAGGCAGAATCAGAGTTCGAACAGAAGGGGCGGACCGAACTTCGGATTCCGGTTCACCACTATCGTTTGTCGCCGGCCCGCTGATCCAGGCTACGCATGAAAACGTTTACTCATCTTTCGTAAATCCCATGCCGTGCGATCATCCTCGGAATATCTCTACTTCGCCGCGTCCCGTCCTCACCGCCTCGTGATCCATCGGTGCAATGCAAACGATTGCATTCAAAACCCAACCCATTCTTTCTTGACAGTGCCCGGCACCTGACGCTACCGTGGTCAGGTCTTAAGAATTCGTTTACCGGACGAGCCGAAATGGGCCCCAGCACGTGGTGAAGTGCATTTCCTTTCTCCGGCGAACCCTCACCAGAGAGAGAGATATATAAGACGATGAAGATGACAAGCGTTCTCCTGAAGTCCTTTGGCCTGTGCGCAATCCTTGCCGTCGTCCCTGGGTTCGCGACTCGGGCAGCCGCCCAGGCGACCACTGGATCCATCAACGGCGTTATTTCCGACCCGACGGGCGCGGTCATTCCCCATGCCGACGTCATAGCAACCGAGGTCACCAGGGGCATCACCTTCCGCGGCCGCAGCGACGGGGTCGGCAATTACATCGTCCTCAACGTCACCCCCGGCACGTACAAGGTCGCCGCGTCCGCACCCGGTTTTGCCACGGCCGAAGACCTCAACGCGACGGTCGTGATCGACCAGAAGCTTCTGATCAATTTCACGCTGAAGCCAGGCGCGGCATCCACCACCGTCGTGGTCACCCAGGCACCCACCATGCTGCAGACGCAAAGCTCGGAAACCGGTGCGGTGATCGAGACCGAGGACATTCTCGATCTTCCGCTGGAGGGCCGGCAATTCTATAACCTCACTGCGCTGGTGCCCGGTGTGGTCATGGCTTCGGGCGGCATTAACTCTCTCAACCTGTCTGTCAGTGGACAGAGAGAGTATGCGAATTCCGTGGAGCTGGACGGCATCGAGTCGACACAAAACCGTACGCAGGACGTGACAGTGAGCCCGAGCGTCGACTCCGTGCAGGAGTTCAAAGTTGTCACTTCGGCCTACAATGCGGAGTTTGGCAATGCTTCAGGCGGCGTCATTGCAGTCCAGACAAAGTCAGGGAGCAACAAGTTTCACGGCGACGGATACGAGTTTTTCCGGCCCAACTTTACGGCAGCCAGGCCTTATAGCTTCGGCGGAGGCGCGGAGCCGGCGTCGGTCCTCAAACAGCACAACTTCGGTGGCACGCTCGGCGGCCCGGTCATCAAAGATCACTCCTTCTTCTTTGCCTCCTATGAAGGATCCAGGCAAAAGAACGCCTATACCTACCTCGATTCCACCATTCCTGTCGGCCTCATCAAGATCCCCGGCGACGGCTCGGTCGATTTCTCAGGTCTCGTTGATCCTCTCGCGGGCGCTCCCGGCGGCCCACCGGCGGGCACCGTCGATCCGATCTTCAATCCAGCGGTGACAGACAGCTGCTACGGTTACTGCTCGGCGCAATTTGCAGGCAATGTGGTCCCAGCCGCCACTCCAAACGCGGCTCCCGGCAGCTTTGTGAGCCCGGCCGGGCTGAATACGCTGCTCAATTTCTTTCCCAAGCCGAATCGCCCGGGCATCGATAACGGATGGTTTGACAACTTCGCCGTGTTCTCACCGGTCACGAATAACAACGATCAGGTGGATTCTCGTTTCGACCAGAGCCTCTCCAACAACGACAAGCTCTACGCCGTGTATCACTGGGGCACGAACAATCAGCTCGTGACCGGCCCCTATTACGGAGCCACGGTGGTACCGGATGCTGGGGACGCGGACCAGGCCAACAAGCAGGACAGCGGCGCGCAGTCGATTTCAGTCACGGAAGACCACATCTTTGGGCCGCACGGGCTCAACGAATTTCGATTCGGCTATCTCCGCTACTACCTCGACCAGTACAGCGTGCTCAATGGCACCGATTACTCGACAAAATATGGGTACGGGAATGTCGCCGTCCCCGGATACGCGGCAACGATCGGATTTCCGGATATCTTCATGGCCGACGGCTTTCTGACCGGAGGCTCGTCGTACAAACCCTACCATGTGCTGGACGCTAACTATCAGTTCACCGACAACTTTACATGGACCGGTCTCACGCGTCACGAATTCAAGTTCGGCGGCGACTATCGCCGGCTGAACTCGCATCCAAACTTCTCGCTCTTTCCGACCGGGTACGATTACTACGATAGCTTCGGGTATGCGGAATCTTCCGATCTGACCTTTAATGGTTTCAGCTATGCCTGCAACGTTCCTGGCGGTTGGAACTGCTACGGAGGTTCGGACATCGCGGATCTGGTGACGGGACTTCCTCAGGATGTCTATATCGGTCTGCAACTGACCAACCCGCACACGAAGGCCGGCGATCTTGACTTGTACGCGCAGGACACGTTCAAGGTAACTTCGCGGCTGACGCTGAACTATGGTTTGCGCTATGAGTTCCAGACACCGTACACCGAAGCCAACAACTACATGTCGAACTACGATATTGCCAGCAATACCATCCTGGTCGCCGGGCGTGGCGGGAACTCTGCCGGTCTCATGAATTCGCGGAAAGATGATTTTGGGCCGCGTGCGGGCTTCGCTTATCAAATCAATAACAAAACCGTGATTCGCGGCGGCTTCGGGCTCTTCTATTCGCCGGAAAATGACGGACGCGAAGACTACCTCACCAAGAACGCTCCCTTCGCGGATCAGGCCTCGTACACGGACTGGCCATACGACGGGCCATTTGGATACGTCGATGATACGGGCGTGCCGCGGAGCACGACCATCAACATCCCTTCGAACGGGATTATCATTCCGGCCAATCTGAAGAACGGAAATCTGGAAACCACCTACGCGGTCAACCCCCACCTGAAGACCGGCAGCGCGGATTCCTTTAACCTCACCCTCGAGCGGCAGTTGGGCTCTTCGCTTGTTGTCGATACGGCCTATGTCGGCTCAGTCTCCCATGATCTGGCGTATGAGATCGGCGACATCAATGCCAATCCGGCGGATCCAAACACCAACAACGGCGACAATCGGCTGACCACAGACCTGGGAAAGATCCAGTACCTGACGAATGCGGGAACCGCCAATTACAATTCGCTGCAGGTGAAGGTGACCAAGCGCCAGTCTCGCAATTTGAGTTTTCTGGCGAGTTACACTTACAGCCACAGTCTGGATAATGGGCCGGCGCCGTTCGATCTGGGTTACAACAACGATTACCCGGCAAGTCCGTACGACCTCAACTCCGAATACGCGACCTCGGACGACGACGTCCGGCATAACTTCGTATTCAGCGGGCTCTGGCATATTCCGGTAGGCGAGGGCCAGAGATTCTTTGGCAATTGGGGCAGGGCGACAAACTCGATCCTCGGTGGATGGCAGCTCAACGCCATCTACAATATGAGGTCGGGAACGCCGGTGAATGTGGTGGAGAGTGGCGAGGCGCTGTCGGCAGCGGTCCGGCCCAACGTTACCGCTGACCCTAATTTGCCGCGAGGCCAGCGAACGCTCCTGAAATACTTCAACACTTCAGCCTTTAACAACAAAGGAATTGGTCCCGTTGCGGGGCGAAACATCGTGGTTGGCCCCGGCTACATCAACCTGGACTCATCGATATTCAAAGAGTTCTCCGTCGGAGAAGGGATGCGGCTGCAACTGCGGTTTGAGGCCTTCAATGCTTTGAATACTCCGCACTTCGCAAATCCTGACGGAACTGAGTCCGACGGCACGTTTGGCCAGATTCAACGGGAAAATGGAGACGAGGCCAACCGCGTCGCCCAGATTGCAGGCAAATTCATCTTCTGATGCTGTTGCGATCGACGCCGCTCTTCCTCCTCGCCCTGCTTGTTGCTGTACCGACAGGCAGGGCGCAGAAACCCGCTCCCTCTGCCTCTGTGCGCCATTTCTTCCTCGACTGTAGTGCTCCCCGGAACGGCGATGGCCTGTCGCCGATGTCTGCCTGGAACTCTGTCGCCGACCTCAACGCCGCGTCCATCCAACCCGGCGATGTTGTTGCCCTTCGTCGCGGAACCACCTGCCACGGCTCGCTTGCGCCCTCCGGCTCCGGCTCTGAGGGCGCTCCGATTCGCCTCACGGCTTATGGCGAGGGCCCTCGACCGAAGATCGTGGCAGCCGCCGGCGCCGAGAATGCGCTGCGCCTGTTCAACCAGCAATACTGGGACATCGATTCGCTCGACCTGGCCGGCGGCCGTACCAACGGTATCTTCATCAGCGGAGACCACGGCGTCCTCCATCACATTCATCTCGCTAACCTGGCTCTCCATAACGTGGTGGGTGGCGCCATGAAGCACAAGGAAAGCGGCCTGGTCGCCGTGTCTCCCGTGAGCGCTCAATGCCATTTCGACGATGTTCTCATCGATAACGTCGCCGCGTGGAACACGGACCAGTGGGTTGGCATTCTGGTCGGCGGCGGTAATCTGGGCTTTCCTCCGGAATCCGACTGGAGCAGCAACATCGCCATCCGCAATTCCGTCATCCATAACGTCCAGGGTGACGGGATTGTTTTGTTTCGCGTCCGCCACGGTCTCATCGAGTCAAGCATCGCGTGGGATACCGGCATGCAGCCGACCGAGTCGATCGGCACGCCCAACGCCATCTGGACCTGGATGTGCGACGACTGCACCGTCCAGGACAGCGAGGCTTTCCTCACTGACAGTCCGGGCGTCGACGGGGGCGCTTACGATATCGACTACGGCAACACAAAGAACTCCGTGATCGACAACTTCGGTCACGACACGCAGGGGTATTGTGTCGCGGTCTTCGGCGCGGGATTCGTGACGCACGAGAGCCTCGTCCGCGGCAATCTTTGCATCAATAACGGCCGCAGCCCCCGCATGGCGACCAATGAAGGCGCCATTTATATCTACACATGGAACGGCGGCTCCCTTGATGGCCTTACCATCGAGCACAACACCGTCGAGTGGAGCCCCTTCAACAACGCGCCGCCGATCCTGAACAAGGCCGACCTCACCGGCAGCGCCGTTTTCCGCAACAACTCCATCGCCTCTACGGCTCGTTGGATGGTGGAGAGCAACTCATCGCTGTCTCTTGCGCAAAACCAATATCGCTATTACGGAATCGGCGATCCTGCCTGGCGCTACGGCAACCAGAGCTACGCGAGCCTGCGGGCCCTTGCGGACGCCACTGATCAGGAGTCCGGCAGCACAGAAATGCCCATCGCGCTCCGCCTGTGGCCGGGGCTGCAATCCCATGCCGCAGGGATATGGCGGCTCGACTGCACTTTGCCGGTGTCCGTCAATACGCAGGGACTTATGAACGATGATGCGCTCCGTCAAATCATCACGATCAGGAGCCAGGCGCAACAGTACTTCTCGAAGCGGCTCGAGGTTACGTTGAGGCTCACTTCGCCCGATCCGAACCTCTTCGCCACCGCGGCGATTCGCGACGCGGTGCTCGATCTCGATCTCGGCGCGATCACCGTGACGCACGCTCTCGCCAACGGTCCGGAGCAGATGACGCTGTTTGCACCCGATGGCAAGACCGTTGCGCACTGGGACGGCTTCGCCGGACCCGTTGCGCTGGGCGCCGTGTTGCGCCGGTCTCTGGGCGAACCGGTCTTCGCGCAAATGGATATCGATGCTGATGACAAATAGCAGCCGCGTTCTTGCGATCAGCCTGGCAGCCGCCGCTCTCGTCGGCGCCACTCAGGCTTGGCCGCAGCAGGAGCGATACTCCCGCTCGCAGCTTGCATCGCCGACTCTGCCCAATCCCATCACGGTGTACGACAACTGGTCTACCTACGACGAACTCTCCGACCACGTGCCGCTCACCGAGTCTCTGACCATGCAGGAACTCGATCAGCTGGTGCGCCTCCGACAGGCCGGAGCGCACTTCGACTACTACGTCATCGACGCTTTCTGGTTTGATCCGGACGGAGGCTACCGCACGTGGCGCAAGCCCAATTTTCCCAACGGGCCTGATGCCTGGCTTGCGCAATGTAAGCAGAATGGCATTCTGCCCGGACTCTGGTTCGGCACCAACGCGCTCGTGCACCTCAATGCTGCGCCGGCATGGCGGGACTCGCTGAACAAGCAGGGCACCGCGATGTCGATGTTCGAGGGCGGATTCCTGCCAGACTTCGTGAACGTGATGCAGTACTGGTACGGCCGTGGCGTGCGCATGTTCCTCTTCGATTTTGCCGATCTCACTGCTGCTACGCCTCACGCTGAAGGGACCCTCTCGAACGAGGAGATTGTCCGTCGCAATTCAGACGCGCTGCGCGAGGCGCTCGCCGCCTTCCGCCGCAGGAATCCTGATGTCGTCCTCGAAGCCTTCAACGGCTTTGGCGGCACGATGGACACGACCAGCTATCCCTTCCCCTTCAGGGATCCGGTCGATCTGCGGTGGCTGCAGGTTTTTGACGCGCTGTACTCGGGCGATCCGCGCCCGGGCGATGTGCCGGAGATGAGCTTCTGGCGCACGCTCGACATTTACAGCGATCATCAGGCACGCCGCTACGAGCAATCCGGCATTCCGCTCGAGCGCATCGACACCACCAGCTTCATGCCCGGCAAAACTGGAACCATCTACCGCCGCGCGTTTGCGGAGTGGAAAGGCTCGCTCATTCTGATGCTCGCGCGCGGCGGCTGGATCAACACCATTTACGGCAACCTCGAACTGATGTCGGCCGAGGACGCACGGTGGTTCGCCCGCGTCCAGTCGCTCTTCCTGCATTTGCAGTCCGTGGGCCGCATCCGCAGCTTCGGCGGCATCCCCGGGGAAGCGCAGCCTTACGGCTGGGGAGCGCTCGATAGCGCCGGCAGCGTCTACGTCGTCGAGAATCCCACACAAAGTGTCGCAACGATTCATCTCCCGCTGTTGTCGCCCGATCAAAAAGCACTGCTCCGGGGAAAAATCCTGTTTTGCGATGCCGGCTTCGTTCCTCGCCTAATGTCTGACTCCATCCAGCTCGGTCCCGGACAAATGGGCATGATCGGCTACGGAACATATGCTGATGATCGCTACAATTTTGGCATCCAGCAGGATACCGTCATCCCTCACGCCATCCGCCCCATCCCGGCTGAGTTCAAATCCACCGGGAAAGGGCAGATTCAGGCGACGATCACCGCACCCGGGCATGGTGATCTGCGTCTGATCCTGCAGCAATACTCTCCCGACGGTTCCCTGCGCCGCACCTGGGCCGGCGGCGCACCGGATGGAACCAGCATGGGCAAGGTCTTCCTCCTGGAGGCGCGGCAGGGGGACAAAACGCTTCCTGTGCATGAGGAGTACGACAAGGTAATCTGGGCGGGGCTATCGTGGGGGGTCGGAGAAATCAGAGCCTCGGATCTGCGGGCTGGGGCACCGTTGACGCTCACTTTCCAGACGACGGAGAAGGATCCGGTCACGCTCCAGGGACACGTCTTTCTAATCAATTACTGAGTGCATCGTCCTGATAGCAAACTCAGGCTGCTTTGCAAAATCGACAAGTATTCGATGACGATGTTGTGCAAGATGATTCTTCTGATGCTCATGCTGTCATCCGTTGTGGAACGATCTGTCATCGGCGATGGCCGCGATGACAGCAGTTGCAACAACAGGACCAACACCTTCAACCGCTGCAAGGTTGCGGCATGTGTCTCCTGGAAGATCCGCTCGAGATGCTTCTCCATCGCTGTGATCCTCTCTTCCAGAGCACAGAGTTCCTGGTAGAGAGAAGCGAACACTTGTCTGCCAAATCCGGTCAGCAGAGAGCTGTCTTCCTCGATGACTTGCGGGAGACCTCGCCAAGTCACCAGGCGACGTGATATGACGCGAATATGGGGTGGTCATGTCATACAAATCTGAAAGTGATTGAAAATAAAGGACGACCTTTCGCTAGATGTTCGCTCCACCATGCGAGCCGTCTTCGTTATTTATCGTTGATTCAAAGAGGCCTAACTGCGACCCGAGCATTACTTTCTACCGTAACTACGAATCAGTAGGTAGGTCGGGAGTTCGAATCTCTCAGGGCGCGCGATCACTCCCTCCGGAACAGCCCGGTTTCCGCTTCCTGCCTGTTATCAATCAGTTGCTTCCTGTTCCCGGCTGCCAGAATCAGTGGCGTGGCGAATCCTTGCGGCGACCTCTTATGCGTCCTCGCGGCCTGTCCGTCATGTCCCCTCTGATCGAGTCACGTCTGTGCGCCGATAGAAAGATTCAGGATGACTGACCCGCCTGTTCTGGTCAGGCGCCGGGGATGACCCGCGCGGTCTGGGGCTGGCCAGCGGGCGGGAGATTGGCCGAAGTGGGCCCGGCTGGGGGACGACCGGAGTGGGATCGATCGCGGAAGAGCGTCTGTGCGCGAATGGGGCCGCCTCTTGGGCGGGGAAGCCCCGTGGGGCGCTTCTGGCCGGAAACGGAAGCGCGCGGCTGGAGGGGAAGAAGCCGCTCTGGGGCAACGAGGCGCTGTATCGGGCGTCGTTCGAGCAGGCGGCGGTGGGCATCCTGCATACTTCGCTCGAGGGGAAGATCCTCGAGTGCAACGAGTTCTTCGCCCAGATGGTGGGATACGCGCCGGAAGAGCTCATCGGACTCAGCTTCCAGGCGATTACGCCGCCGCAGGATCGGGGAACCGGGAACGCGGCGCAGGGGCGGCTGCTGAGCGGCGAGCTGAAGACCGCCAGTTTCGAGAAACGCTACCTGCGCAAGGACGGCAGTTTGACCTGGGTAATGCTGACGATCTCCGTCCAGTATGCCGAGGAGGGGCGGCCGCTGTGTTTTCTCACGCTGGTGCAGGACATCCATGCCCGGAAAGAGGCGGAGGAGCAGCTGGCGGCGGCGCAGGAGGCGCTGCGGGTGAGCGAGGAACGCTACCGTATGGCGTTCCAGACGTCGCTGGATGGCATCAGCCTGACGCGGCTGAGTGACGGGATGTATGTGGACTGCAACAAGACGTTTCTGGAGGGAAGCGGCTTTACGCGGGAAGAACTGGTGGGGCGGACCACAGCGGATCTGAACCTGTGGGTCGATCCGGAAGACCGGCAGAAGATGGTGGAGAAGCTGCACAGCGAAGGGATCTGCCGCAACTTCGAAGCGCGGTTTCGAACCAGGAACGGGGAGACGCTTTGGGGATTGTTGTCGGCCTCGCTGATCGAGCTGGAGGGGACGCTCTGCGTTCTGACCATCACGCGGAATATCTCCAGCGCGAAGCTGGCGGAGGATGAGATCCGTCGCCTGGCTTTCTATGACCCGCTTACGGAACTGGCGAACCGCAGACTCCTGCTGGAGCGGCTGCGGCAGACGGTGGCAGCGAGCCAGCGCAACGGGCGGCAGCGGGCTCTGTTGTTCATCGATCTGGATGATTTCAAGACGCTGAACGACACCCTGGGCCACAACATTGGCGATCTGCTGCTGCAGGATGCGGCGCGGCGGCTGAGCGGCTGCATTCGCGCGGTGGACATGGCGGCGCGGGTGGGCGGCGACGAGTTTGTCGTGATTCTCGAGGATTTGAGCCGGCAGGCGGAGGAGGCGGCTGCGCAGGCGAAGGGGGTGGCAGAGAAGATTCTGGCGCGACTGAGCGAACCATACCGGCTGGCTGGCCGGAACTGCCTGAGCACGGCGAGCATCGGGATTACGGTGTTCGGTCACGCCAGCGCCGGCACGACCGAGATCCTGCAGCAGGCGGATATAGCGATGTATCAGGCGAAGGTGGACGGGCGCGCGGCGATACGCTTCTTCGCCCCCGAGCTGCAGTCGGCGGTGAACGCGAGGGCCGAGCTGGAAAGCGAGGTGCGCCGCGGGATTCGCAATGGGGAGTTCGTGCTGTGGTATCAGCCGCAGGTAAATCACGGGCAAGTGCTCGGCGCCGAGGCGCTGCTGCGCTGGAATCATCCCCGCCGGGGCATTCTGGCGCCGGCCTCGTTTATTGCGCTGGCGGAGGAGACGGGCCTCATTGTTCCGCTGGGCCACCAGGTGCTGGAGGCAGCGTGCGCACAGATCGCCGCCTGGGCAGCGAACCCTGCGACCGCGCAGCTCACCGTCGCGGTGAATGTGAGCGCGCGCCAGTTTCACCAGACCGATTTTGTGCAGCAGGCGCTCCGGGCGATCGAGCGGGCCGGGGCTGATCCGAGGCGGCTCAAGCTCGAGATCACCGAAAGTATGCTGGTCGACAATCTGGACGAGACCATCGGGATCATGACGCAGCTGAAGGCGCACGGCGTTCAGTTTTCGCTGGACGATTTTGGGACAGGGTATTCCTCGCTCGCCTATCTGAAGCGACTGCCGCTCGATCAGCTGAAAATCGACCGGGCCTTTGTGCGCGACATGCTGGCGGACGCGACCAGCAACGCGATCGCCCAGGCGATTGTGTCGCTGAGCCGGGCCATGCATCTCTCGCTGCTGGCTGAGGGCGTGGAAACCGAAGAACAGCGGGCCAATCTGGAGGTTCTCGGCTGCCACGCGTTCCAGGGGTTCCTGTTCAGCCCCGCGGTGCCGGCGGAGCGCTTTGCGTCGCTGCTGGCGCCGGCGCCGTCAGACGAGACCGTGCGCCCGGTTCCCGTGGAGACGATGGAAGGTGCGGTGGACTGCGGCTCGCCGCTGACGGCCTGAGGGCACCTGAACGGCGTGGGGCTCGGGCTCCCGGTTGACGCCGGCTGTCGCAACTTCCTATGATCATCCTCCAATTCTCCCCCGGAAAATCCTCGCGCAGGAAGGATGGGCGATGCCCGACTACGACGCGACGACACTCGGCGCTCACCCGGAGAC
>DATDHZ010000033.1:0-4134 GCA_036521315.1 Acidobacteriaceae bacterium | reverse complement strand
GCCGCGCTCGGCATCCGCGTCACACTCATTGAAAAGCGTGCGCGCCTGCTCGAATTCGCCGATTCCGAGATCATCGAATCGCTCAGCTACCACCTGCGCGACAGCCGCGTCACCATGCGGCTCGGCGAAGAGGTGGACAGCGTCGAAGAGCTTCCCGAGGGCGGCGTCGTCGCGCATCTGGAAAGCAAGAAGCGCATCCAGGGTGACGCGCTGCTCTACGCCGTCGGTCGTTCCGGCAACGTCGATGCGCTCAACCTCGCCAACGTCGGCATCGAAGCCGACGCGCGCGGCCGCATCCCCGTCGACAAGGACTATCGCACCAAAACGCCCAACATCTTCGCCGTCGGTGACGTCATCGGCTTCCCCTCGCTCGCCTCGGTATCGATGGAGCAGGGCCGCATCGCCGTCGCACGCGCCTTCAACGACAACGCCGTGCAGTCCAATCCCAGCTTCTATCCCTACGGCATCTACACCATTCCGGAGATCTCCTTCATCGGCAAGACGGAAGAGCAGCTCACCGATGAAGACGTCCCCTACGAGGTCGGCGTCGCCTACTACCGCGAGATCGCGCGCGGCCAGATTCGCGGCGATACCACCGGCCGTCTCAAGATCGTCTTTCATCGCGACACGCGCCATCTGCTCGGCGTCCACATCATCGGCGAAGGCGCCAGCGAGCTCTTGCACATCGGCCAGGCCGTCATGGCGCTCGGCGGCACACTCGATTACTTCATCGACACCGTCTTCAACTACCCCACGCTCGCCGAGTGCTATAAGACGGCGGCGTATAACGGCATCAACCGTCTCGGCCGCTCCGGCCCGGACGACAAGTAAAGCGCAGCAGGACATCGTTGTAAGGGGAAGTGATCTATGGGCAGAAGCATCGGCGTGGTCATGACGAACGACATCACCGCCGGCCTCATCGAGGACCATCGGCTCATCGGCGAGCTGCGCCGCTATCCCGAGGACCCGGACGAGTTGCACGGCCTGGTCGATCTGCCCACCGATCCGCTGGTCGACGTGATCTGCGACCTCATCACCGCGCTCAGACCTCAGGGGAGTGCTGAGGCGCAAAAACTGGACGCCATCGGCATCGCGCTGCCCGGCATCGTGCGCGCCGGCGTCGTCGAAGACTCGCCCAACCTCGGCCAGCTCAAAGGCGCAAAGATCAGCCAGAAGGTAGAAGCCGTGTTGCATGCGCGCGGTATCAAGGCGCCCATCTCGCTCTTCAACGATGCCGATGCAGCAGCCGCCGGTCTCGCCGCCACCCGCAACCAGCTCGACAAAGTGGTCCGCGTCTGGACCCTTGGCAATGGCATCGGCTTCGGCCGCTACCCCGACGCCGAAGGCCCCTTCGAAGGCGGCCACACCGTCGTCTCGCTCGATCCCAAGGAAAAATTCTGCGGCTGCGGCGGCGTCGGACACCTCGAAGGCTTCGTCGGCCACCGCGCCATGCGCCTCCGCTTCATGGACATGGAACCGGATGAGATCTTCGCCAACGCGAAAAAAGGCGACCAGCGCTGCGCCGACTTCGTGAAGCGCTGGCACCGCGCGCTCGCCGCCGGCACCGCTACCTCCATCCATCTCGAAGGTCCCGGCCGCTTCTACCTCACCGGCCTGAACATCGGCTTCCTCGACCTGTCGCTGCTCAAGCAGTACCTGTGGGACATGGTGAAGATGAGCCCGCTGCAAAGCTACAGCCTCGAATCCATCCCCGAAACCCCAGAGCTGGCCGTCATAGGCGCCGGCACCGCCGCCGAACTGGACCAGAAGCGGTAATCAGAAGCAGTAATCCCAGAAGCAGGAATCAATGAGCAGCAACCGCCTTAGCGATCTCCTGCCCACGCACGCTGTCAGCCGACAACCGCGCATAAACCGCCGCCAGGCCAACCGACTCGAACTCCTTGTCCGGCACTCGCACAGAACCTCGCACCTTGTTCTGTTCCACCGACACGCTCGCCGAGCGCGTTCGCCGCGTATCCGCGACAACAAGCATCAGAGACCGCTCACCGATATGCGTTGCCAAAGCTCTAGCTGCTTCCGGGCTGTCTGTACTGATAGCGAAGTCCACTCTGGCCTTCGATCCGTAGTGCACACCGATAGCAAAGTTGTTCACCCTGCGCAGAAGCGCATCACCGGTTTCATCCAGCACCCCTGCAGGCAGGTGACGCACCAGCACTGCGCCTGGCATCGTTAAAACGCTCCAGCAGTTCACATCCGGTTTTAACTCCTGCAACCGTTTCATCAGTGCGCCATCGGCTGCCGCGGACGACAGATAGCGGTCGAGCGCGGTCTTCACCATGGCCGGCGTACCGAAGATCGCGGTGCTGTCATCGAGCATCGCCAGCCAGCGCGTGTCCGTCATTTCCTTCTGCTCGCGCGCGAATGGCTTCAGAATCACGATCCTCACACCCGCGTAGTTGCTCGCAACACCGCCGTTGTCTTGCGCGACCTGCAGTATGCGTCTGCCGTTGAACGTGCCGCGTGCCAGCAGAAGATGTCCACCCAGATCGCCGTCGGCTGAAGGCATCGCCACTTCTATCAACCCGTCGACCTCCTGCCGATCGTCGACTCCGGCTAATGCGATCCAGTCGTCCAGATCCACGCTGTTGTTGTGCGTCATAATCAGCAGGCGTCCGCTTGTGTCTCCATGATGTGGATCTTCAATGCCTGTGACAATCGCCGCATTCGCCGGAACCAGCCGCAACAAACGCTCCTGCGCCGGGCTGCTGCCGAACGCATGCACGCAGCTCATAGTCATCGCCATCATCGCTATGCACAAATTTCGTAACCATTGCTGAAACATAAGGGCTCACCTCGTGAACCCATTCCAGCAGTGCGCCCCATGCAGTGCGATAAAGATTGATTAAGTTAGGTAAAGTTTGGTAAATCGGATTCGGCGAGGCCCATCCCCACCATCTTCGTCACCTCGACTGGAGCGACGGAATGGAGATATCTGCTGTTCTGCACGCATCACTCCCGGACTCGGCCCACAGGCAGTAGACTGAGCCAGCCATCCACCACCATGATCCAGACCCTCGCGATCTCGGGCTATCGTTCCCTCCGCGACCTCGTCCTGCCTCTCGATCGCCTCACCCTCGTCACCGGCGCCAACGGCACTGGCAAGTCCAGCCTCTATCGCGCACTGCGCCTGCTCCACGACGCAGCACTCAATTCCGTCGTCGCGTCCCTCGCGCGCGAAGGTGGCCTCCCTTCCACGCTCTGGGCAGGTCCGCAAATCATTGGGCGCGCCGTCAAACGCGGCGACCACCCCGTCGAGCCCACCGCGCAGAAGAAGCCAGCCAGCCTCAAGCTCGGCTTCGCCGCCGATCCCTACAGCTACTCCATCGACCTCGGCTATCCGCCACCACCGCCGCCCACGACACTCTTCAATCTCGATCCCGAGATCAAGCGTGAATGCATCTGGCACGGTGACATCTTTCGCCGCGCCTCGGCGCTGGTCGATCGCCACAATAATCTCGTGACCTTGCCCGGCGAGAACGACGACGATTACGTCGTCCTGACCAAAGGCCTCAGTCCGGCCGATAGCATGCTCGCCACCATCGCCGATCCCGAACGCGCGCCCGAAATGCTCGCCGTCCGTGAGTTCATCCGCGGCTGGCGCTTCTATGACGGCTTCCGCACCGATATGGCCTCGCCCATCCGCATCCCGCAGATCGGCACCCGCACCCCCGTGCTCAACAACGACGGCACCGACCTGCCCGCCGCGCTCGAAACCATCCTCGAAATTGGCGACGACGAAGCCCTGCATCGCGCCATCGACGACGCCTTCCCCGGCAGCCGCCTCAGCATCGAAGTGCAGGCCGGGCGCTTCGATCTCCGCCTGCAGCAGCACGGCCTGCTGCGTCCGCTCTCCACCGCGGAGTTATCCGACGGCACGCTTCGCTTTCTGCTTTGGACCGCCGCCCTGCTCACTCCGCGGCCGCCCGGCCTCATGGTTCTCAACGAACCCGAGACCAGCCTTCACCCCGACCTGTTGCCGCCGCTCGCTCGCCTCATCGCCGCCGCCAGCGAGCACGCGCAGGTCATCGTCGTCTCCCACGCATCGCCGCTCATCGAAACACTCGAACAGGTCGCCGGATGCAAGCACCTCCGCCTGGAAAAATCCTTCGGCGA
>DATDHZ010000032.1:0-55616 GCA_036521315.1 Acidobacteriaceae bacterium | reverse complement strand
GATTCAATGCTCGCCTTTTGTTCCGGTGCGCCGTCCATTGTCAAAGGCCTTGTGGTAGATTCAGCACAATTCTGAGGAGGTGCCCTGTGCGACCGGCAACTTCCGCGCTTCTCATCCTCGTCCTGGGTACATTTCCCGCGGTGGCCCAGCAAGCCCCGCCGGCTGCGCCCACCGCTGACCAAAACGGCGTGTATCGCGTGGTTCCTGGAGTCGATTCCCCCTACCTCACCAGCCCCGCCATCGCGACCGCTCCCGCCGATCAGGATTCGGCTCGTCCCGTCATCGTGCGCTTCACGGCTGTGATTGCCGCCGACGGCACGATCGCAAGCCTCAAAGTGATGAACCCGGACGGCGATCCCTGGGAGAGCGCAGCCACTGCCGCCATCCAGCAATCCAAATTTGCCCCGGGCTCGGTAAACGGAACCGCAGTCCCCGTGCTCATTTGCCTGCGCGTGCCCTTTTTCCGCGTGCAGCCTGCCATCCCGCGGGTCGTTCCCTGCCCGGGGCTCGGCGCGGCTGGCTTCGGCAACCATATGGGCATGCCGCCCGGAGTCACGCCGCCCCACGCCATTCACTTCGCCGATCCTGAGTATTCCAACACCGCGCGCAAAAAGAGGATCCAGGGGATCGTCGTGCTCTCCACGCTCGTGAACGAGCAGGGCGAACCCACCGACATTCACGTTGAGAAGTCGCTCGGCTACGGCCTCGACGAGAATGCCGAACGCGCGGTGAGCCAGTACCGCTTCGAGCCCGCCCATGATCGCGATGGCAAACCCGTAGCCGTCCGCATCGAGATCGAGGTGAGCTTCCGGCTGTATTGACGAATCAGGCGTGGGCGCCAGCTGCTCGTGGTTATGTGAATTACGGGTTACTTCGTTGAGGAAAAGCTTCACGACACCGCGCGCGGATGCGTCATGGAAAAAGCCGATTGCGATCCCGATGACCAGGCCGCCTGCAAGCCAAATCCACCGAGCGTAACGCCGTCTAGTAACTGAATCTCCCCGCCGCAATCACCGTGCGACCGCCGCTTCCTGCTCGCATCGGTTCTTAATCACTTCGAGAATGCTCTGCTGCAGGCTTCGCATCACCGCGTCCGACCACATTCCCGCGTAACCATTGAAATCCGTCGAGAGCCGCTCGCGACTCGCGAGGTGCAGGATCACTTGTCCGCCGCCCACGGGCTCAATCCGATACATGCCGTTCAGAACGTCAAAATATCGGCCCCCGATCGTCACATGCTGATCGAGAGTGGTTGGCGGGATGTCTCTCGTGTCTGCCTGAATTGAGAATGCCAGCAGATGATCTGCCTCCCAGGCTGTCACCGTCTCGATGAAAAGCAGACCATGCTCGAAGCTCGCGTGCCGCACTCCACCAACGCCTTCATGCGAAAGCGTCGCCTCAATGGGCCGCGGAAAGCCAATCTCGTGAGTCCACGTCCGTCTCAGTTCCCCTGGCGCGATAGCCCTCACCCGCTCGATGTTCCGCCAGACTATACCTGCTGGCGCTTGAATCTGGATTTCAGTCTGCACGATACGACTCTGCACTGGCGGAGCAATGAACCGGCTTTCAAGAGGCTGAAGCAACAAAGGCAGGATGACCACGCACGACAGCCCGATGCGCTGTACCCCTCGATCCCGAGTTCGGCCCACAAGACCTGCTGCAATTCCCCCAAAACTCGACATCACGAGCCCGACGGGCAACAGAAAGACCACACAGATCAAGCCCTCGAGGTTGATCAACCAGACGCACGTGGCGCCGAGAAAGATGCCAACCCAAGGTGCAAAGATCCACTGCGTCACCGGCCGAGGCGAGATCCTCCAGGCAAAGGCGATGGTCACGTATCCAATGGCAAATGGCACAAGAAAGAGGAACCCAACCGTCATGGCGGTATCACCCGCCGTACCGATCAGCGCCAAAAGTTGCCCGTACATCCGGCAAACCAGGCCATAAACCGTACCGGCAACAATTCCGGACAACAGGGGCAACTTGTACGGCCAACTCGGCGATCCCATGCGAATTCCTCAACCCACCGTCTCAGCGCATTCAACGCGGGGATAATTTGCGGCGGAAGCAAAGCCGCGCCCCTCGAAACCTGCATGCGAGGGCTCTTTCATTTGGCTGCATGCTCCCACACCGTCTTCCCCCCCACCACCGTCCGCAGCACCTGAGTCCCCAAAATCTCATGCGGCGCTACAGCCGTCACATCCCGGTCGAGCACCACAAAGTCCGCCACATATCCCGGAGCCAGCTTGCCCTTCCATCCCTCCGCAAACTCCGCATACGCCGACCCCTGCGTGTACGCATCGAGCGTCTGCCAGGTGTTCAGCCTCTCCTCAGGGTGGAAACTCATCGTACCCGCCTCGTTCATCCGCGTCACCGACGCATAAACCCCCGGAAACGGTGAAATCGCCGTCACCGGATAATCTGTTCCGTACGCCAGCGGCACGCCCGCATCCAGAAACGACTTCCATGCATACGCATAGCGCGACCGCTCCCGCCCCAGCCGCTGCTCCGCCCACGGCATATCGCTCAGCAGATGGCTCGGCTGCATCGACGCAATCACCCCCAGCTGCTTGTACCGCGCAAAATCCCCCGCGCTTACCACCTGGCTGTGCTCGATCCGAAACCGGAAATCCCGCGCCGGTGTCGCCTGCTCCGCCGCCGCAAAGGCGTCCAGCGCCATCTCCACTGCGCGATCCCCGATGGCATGGAACCCCAGCTGAAAGCCCGCCTTCGCCCGTTCCACCGCCATCGCGTTCAGCTGGTCCGGCTCGTAACGCGGAATTCCCGAGTTCCCCGGATCATCCGCATAAGGCGCATTCATTGCCGCCGTCCGCGATCCCAGCGACCCGTCCATGAACCCCTTGAGCATCGTCGTGTGCAGCATCCGATCGGTCGCCGGATGCTGTGCCCGCTGCTGTTCTTCCTCGCTCCGCGGCTCCGCAAATGGAATCCACTCCGCAATGCGCACGGGCAGCTTGCCCTCGCGCTCCATCTGCTCAAAAACCAGGAAATCCTCCCAGTCCGAGAAATCCTGCACCGTGGTTACGCCATGCGAGACCGCATCCTCAAGCGCCAACTCCAGCCCGCGCCGCCGCTGTTCCGGGGTTGGCGGAGGCACATGGATCAGCCCCTGCGCTGTCTCGCGAATGATGCCAGTCAGTTCGCCACGCGCATCGCGATCAATCTCGCCGCCCTGCGGATCCTTCGTCGCCCGCGTGAGCCCCGCCTCTGCAAGCGCCGCCGAATCCGCCACCGCGATGTGCCCATCCACGCGCGTGAAAATCGCCGGATGCCCCATCGCCGCCGCGTCGATATCCGCCCTTTGTGGCAGCTTCCCGCTCGCCCACAAGGTGTGATCCCACCCTCCGCCCGTCAGCCATTGGCCCGGCGCTGCTTGCGCCGCCGCCGCGCGAATTCGCTCCTGCATCTCCGCGAGCGACTTCACGCCGAGCAGGTCCACCGACAGCAGAATCTTCCCGCCCATCCCCAGATGCGCATGGGCATCGTTGAACCCCGGCATCACAAACGCCCCGCCCAAATCGACCATCTGCGTCGCAGGACCCTTATACTGCGCGATGATCTCCCGGTCGCTGCCCGCGCCCAGGATTTCCCCGTGCGCCACCGCCATCGCCGTCACCCGCTCCGGATGCGCCGACTCCAGGCCAACGCCGGTCAAAATGTTTCCGTGAAAATAGACCGCGTCCGCCGGCGACCGCAACGGCGAGGCCAGAATCGAGGACGAACTCATAGCCACAGCGAGCACAACTCCACAGTGAATAGCTTTCACGAAGCCAGTCTATTCCGCTCCGCGCTCATCATTGCGCACGATGGATTGACATCGACGCTCAATCATTCTTTTCAGGGCCACGGCGTCAGGTATGCCGGAAATCCGAGCGACGAGAACAGTTTGAATCCCTGAGGATTGATGTTCCTGATGTTGCAGCGGCCGTCGCGTCCTCCGCTGCTCTCCGTGTTCTCTGTGATGAATCAGGCCGCTGCCGCCAGCAACAGCAAAAGCAGCCGCCGCAACCCGAGTTCCCGTCCGCGTGCATCGAACCACTCCCCACGCGTATGAATCCCGCCACCCTCGCCACCCCCGCCGACGCTCACAGCCGGCACTTCCAGCGATAACGGAATGTTCGCGTCCGTCGACGCGATTCGCAGCTCCGTCCGGATTCCCAGGTGCCGATCCACCGCGCGCACCAGCTCCAGCAGCGCGCATCCCTCCGCCAGCCGCCCCGCCGGACGATCCCCAATGCTCTCCACTGAAAACCGCACCGAGCGCTGGCTGCTGCGCCGGCCCGGCTCCGCCGCAAGCACCGCGTCCTCTACGGCGCGATGCAACTCCACTTCCAGCCGAATCAACTGTTCCGGATCGGTTGACCGCAGATCGAATCGTGCCGACGCCCGCTCCGGAATGGCATTCACCGCCGTGCCGCCCTCGATCGTTCCCACATTCACGGTCGTACGCGGAAAATCCGGCACCGTCACGTCGGAAAATCGCTCAATCGCACGGCTGAGGATCACAATCGGATTCGGCCTCCCAGCATCCGTCCACGAGTGCCCACCCGGCCCACTGACAGTAATCAGAAATCGCTTGCTGCCAAGCCCCTGTGTGACCGCCGCTTCGTGCCCAGCGCCATCCAGCACCACGTGCGCGGCTATGTTCTCGCGATCCACCCCGCCGTCACTCCGGTAAAAGTGCCGCATCCCGCGCAGGTCGCCCTCGCCTTCCTCACCCACATTCCCGATCAGCACCAGATCGCACGCGGTCCTCAGCTGAGCATCCTGCAGGGCAGCGGCCATGGCCAGCATCGCCGCCACACCCGCTCCGTTGTCGCACGCCCCCGGCGCCGTCAATCGTGTTCCATCCAGCTTCGGCTCAATCGGCGTGTCCGCAGGAAAGACCGTGTCGATGTGCGCCGAGAGCAGCACGCATCGCCCCTCTCCCCCGCTCCCACGCAGTCGCGCCACTGCGTTCCCCGCTTCATCGATGTGCACATTGTCCAGACGCAGTTCACGAAACAGCCCGGTCAGCCGTTCCGCGCGCGGTCCCTCCCCGAAAGGCGGCGCTGGCACACCCACCAGTTCTGCCTGCCACTGCATGATCCGCTTCTCATTCAGGTGCAGCCACTGGAAGGCCTGATGCACGCGCCGTTCTGCGGCAATCTGCGCAATGGTGGCCGATGCTGTCGCTGACGATGCCATCGAAGTCTCAGCCTAGCATTCTCAGCGCTCTTCCAAACGGCCGTTGCCGAAATCGCGTCAGGCCCATTGCGCGCACTTTTGGACGGCCTCTTAGCTCGGCATTCGTGGGCCGGTTTCTGCTGACCGCTTCTTAGCTGACCGCTTCTTAGCCGGCTTCTCAATACTCCACGCTCTCCAGAAACAACCCCCGCGCCGGAGCCGTTGCGCCCGCTTCCGCCCGTGAACGCGCTTCCAGAATCCGGCGCACTTCCTCCGGCGCTATCTGCCCGCGTCCCGCATCGACAAACGTCCCCACCAAATTCCGCACCATATGGTGCAGGAACCCGTTGCCACGCACCCGATAAATCAGCAGTTCCCCCTGCCCCTGCCACTCCGATGCGAAAATCGTCCGCACATCCCCCGCGCGCTCCTCATCGCCGTTGCCTTCCTCACCGCGGCGCGTCGCCAGATCCGGGTCGCTCGCCGCAAACGAGGTGAAGTCGTGCGTTCCCACCACCATGCGCGCCGCTTCCTGCAAGCGCTCTGCGTCCAGATTCCACCGAACGGCCCACGCGAACCGCGCCTCCCAGGGCAAACAAAGCGCTCCACGAAAAACGCGATACTCGTAGGTCTTCGACCTCACCGAATGCCGGGCGTGGAACTCCGGCGGCATGATCTCCGCGCGCAGCACCCGAATCGCCTCTGGCAAGGTCCGATTCAGCGCCCGCTCCAGATTCTCCGCCGGGATCCGCGCATGCAGACAAAAGGACGCCACCTGTCCGCGCGCATGAACGCCCGCGTCCGTTCGGCCGCTGCCCTGCGGCAGGACTTGCTCGCCCACCACGCGCTCGATCGCCTGTGCCAGTTCCCCCTGGATCGTCACGCGATCCGGCTGCACCTGCCAGCCAAAATAATCGCTGCCGTCGTAGGCCAGCGTCAGCTTCCAGTTCTGCGCTCGATCGAACTCCGGATCTCCTGCCATCGTTTAACTTTCTGCCTCAATTCGTTGCATCAGGTCACCAACGACTTCTCGTATCGCGCAGAAGCGCAGAATCATCAGAATCCTGCGATATACTCAGCTTTCCTGACGATGTTGAGAGTTTACGGAACCGCCCTCCGGCTCAAGGCGTATAGCACAAGAGCCTAATGGTTTCCTGGGGCCACATGCGCGCGTTCGCTTTGCGGCCATCGTGCGCGCCGGGGCGATTCCAGGGAATGCGGACTTTCGCGCCCGACCTGCAGCACAGAGTCACAAGGAGTGGAGACGGTCAATGTTAGTTTCCGAGCACCAGAGTGGTTCCAGCAAAAAACCAGGCACATTTTTCTCCAAATTGAGGGCCGCGGCCGCGATCTCCTGCCTGCTCTCCGGCACCGCGCCGTCCTTCGCTCAGGTCCAGGTTCCACGACAGGCGGCCCCGGCAGCCCCGGGTTTGCCGCCCGAACCCGCTCCCAACTATACCCAGCCGCTCTTCCTGCGCGATACGGCGCACGATTACTCGAAGCCGCGCGGCTACTGGCCGAATCCCATCGCTCCGTATTCGCCCATGACCGCTCCGCCAGCGAATTTTGCCAACTCTCTCCAGCTCGACAAGCTGGTGAAGAGCGGCAAAATCTATCTCAGCCTCGGCGACGCGGTACTGCTCGCGCTCCAGAATAACTACGACATCGCCATCCAGCGCCTCAACCTCGATATCGCCGACATTGACCTGATGCGCGCCCACTCCGGCGCCCTCATCAACGGCGTCAACACCGCTCTGCAGACCAGCACCCAGGGCAGCACGACGGCCAGCGTTAGTTCCGTCGGCGGTGGTCCCGGAGGAGGTGGCGCTGCCTCCAGCGTCGCCGGCACCGGGATCGGCGGCCTCGCCCTCACCACCAGCGGCGCCGGCCCCACCCCGGAAAACCTCGACCCGGTGATCGGCGGCACGATCGAGCTGAATCACCAGATTCAGCCTGAGCAGAGCCCAATTTTTTCCGGCGGTTTGCCCGCTATCAACCAGAACCTCAATACCTATAACTTCACGTACAACCAGGGATTCATCACCGGCACAGCCATGCAGGTGGCCTTCCAGAACACCCGAACCACCACCGACAGCTTGTTTAACTTCTTCAGTCCGGCCCTGCAGTCGACTTTTAACTTCGCGCTTACGCAGCATCTGTTGCAGGGCTTTGGCTGGGGCATCAATGGCCGCTTCATCGTGCAGGCTAAAAACGACCGCCGCATCGCGGACTCGATCTTCCGCGAGCAGCTCCTCTACACCGTCAATCAGGTTGAGAATATCTACTGGGGCCTCGTCAGCGCCTATGAAGATGTCCAGTCGAAGCAACACGCGCTCGACCAATCTACCGCGCTCGAAAAGGACGACGAGAAACAACTCCAGGTTGGCAGCATGGCGCCACTCGACGTGGTCAACGCGAAAAGCCAGCAGTCCATCGACCAGCAGGCTCTGGTCAGCTCGCAGAATACCCTCGAATATCAGCAGCTCGTCATGAAGCAGGCCATCGCCCGCAATCTCGACGATCCCACTCTCGCCAACGCTCCCGTCATCCCCACCGATCGCGTCAGCCTCGCGGAGATGCCCGAGGAGCACATGACAGCGGACGAGTTGGTCCGCGAAGCCGAAGCCAACAGCCCCGCTGTCGAGCAGGACCTGCTCACGCTCAAAAACGATGAGGTTTCCCTCAGGGGCGCAAAGAACGCTCTGCTCCCGGTGCTCGATGCGCAGGCATTCTACGGCGCAACCGCCCTGGGCGGCGCGGTCAGCCCGAACTGCGCGAAGGCCTTTGAGTCGTTCGGCATTCCTCCAACGGAATGCAAGCTGCTGGGCAACACCGGCTACGGCACGGTGTTCAGCAACCTGTTCAACAGCTCCGGCCCGAATAAGGGCGTCGAATTTACATTGCAGATTCCTCTCCGCAATCGCGCTGCCCAGGCCACGCAGGCCCAGTCGCAAATCGAGTACCGCCAGGAGCAGATGCGGCTGGAGCAGCTCTACATCCAGATCCGCATGAACGTCATCAGCGAGCAGTATGCCCTCACCAATGACCGCGCCGCGGTTGAATCGGCCATCTCCACCCAGGACTACGACCGCCAGAGCCTCGATGCCGAAATCAAGAAGCTGCACCTTGGCGCTTCCACCACCGCCAGCGTTCTGCAGCAGCAGCGCGCTCTCGCCGGCGCCGACGCGCAGCTCATCGCCGCCCGCGCCCGCTACGCCACCGACCGCTCCGCGCTGGAACAAACCCTCGCCAGCACCCTCGATCGCTACGGCATTTCCATCGTCGATGCCGCCAGCGGCCAGGTGCACACGGCGCCCGTCATTCCCGGCGTCGAGCCTGCGAAGTCCGAACCCGAAGTGACCCCGCCCACGCAGAAAGAACAGTTGCAGCGACAGGAGCAGCAGCCGCAGCCTCAGGAACAGCAGCAACAACAGCCACAGCAGTCCCAGCCCCAGCCTCAGCCTCAGCCTCAGAACTGACGCGCATTCGCCCGGACAAGGCCTGGTCCGCCGGGCCTTTTCCTTTTGCGCCGCTCTCCATCCCGGATTTGCAGAGATTTTGCGCCCGAGCGCGCCCTCAATCGGCATCGCTCCCTGATAAAATCAGAAGAATCCACTCTCCGGAGTCTCCATGCAGGCAATTCTTGCGCTCGAAGACGGGCGCATCTTCAGGGGCGAGGGCTACGGCGCCCAGGGCGAATGCCGCGGAGAAGTTGTTTTTAATACCTCACTGACCGGTTACCAGGAAATCTTCACCGATCCCTCTTACGCCGGGCAGATCGTCGTCCTCACGAATCCCCAAATCGGTAACTACGGCACCAACCCCGCTGACGACGAGGCCGTCAAGCCTTTCATCGAGGGCCTGGTCACCCGCGAGTTCTCGCCCATCAGCTCCAATTGGCGCTCCACTCAGGTCGCAGACGAATACCTCGAGCGCTTCCACGTTCCCGTCATCTCCGAAATCGACACCCGCGCCCTCGTCCGCCACCTGCGCACGCACGGCGTCATGCGCGGCGTCATCTCCACCGTCGAAACGAACCCCGACGTCCTCGTCACGAAAGCCCGCGCGATCCGCAAAATGGACGGGACGGACCTGGCCAGGGAAGTCAGTACCAAAGATCGCTACGAGTTCGAGCACGACGGACTCGATCCGCTCAATCTCGACGAAAAGCTCCCCCACCCCGACCTCCACGTCGTCGCCTACGACTTCGGCATCAAGAAAAATATTCTGCGCATGCTCCGCCAGGAAGGCTGCCGCGTCACCGTCGTTCCCGCGCAAACCTCCGCCGAAGACGTCCTCGCGCTGAAGCCGAACGGCGTCTTCCTCTCCAACGGTCCCGGCGATCCCGAGCCCGTCACCTACGCGCAGGAAAGCATCCGCAAGCTCGCCGGCCGCACGCCGATCTTCGGGATTTGTCTCGGCCACCAGCTCATCGGCCTCGCCCTCGGCGGCAAAACCTACAAGCTCAAGTTCGGACACCACGGCGGCAATCATCCCGTGAAGTGCGTCGACACCGGCAAGGTCGAGATCACCTGCCACAATCACAACTTCGCCGTCGATCCCGACTCCATCAACCCCAGCGAAGTCGACCTCACCCACGTCGACCTGAACGACAACACGCTGGAAGGCCTGCGCCACCGCACCATGCCGCTCTTCAGCGTGCAGTATCACCCCGAAGCCAGCCCCGGCCCCCACGACTCCCACTACCTCTTCCAGGACTTCCGCAAAATGATGGAGGAGTGGAAGGGATGAACGCGGCGCCACAAATCGCAAATCTGCATCCGGATCGTACGATTCCCGCATTCGATGAGCTGGACTTGATGGAGCATGTTCCTCTCGATCTGAGGAAGGTCGCGCTCGACCAGACCGAGATCCCGGAATTGGCTCGAAACCGCTCAGTTGTGCGACAAATCGAGGATGTCCTCCGCACGATACCGACCAGTCACTACCTGATTCACGGCGATGCCCGCCGCATGTCTTCGCTGAGGGCTGAATCCATTCAATTAGTCCTGACCTCCCCACCTTATTGGAACCTTAAGCGGTATGACGATGCCGATGGCCAATTGGGTCATATTGAGAATTACGAAGATTTCTTGGAGCAGATTGAAAAAGTTTGGCGTCGTTGCTATGACTTGCTCATTCCTGGGGGTCGGCTCATCTGCGTCGTCGGGGATGTCTGCCTGTCTCGGAGGAAAAACGGAGGTAGGCACACCGTTGTTCCGTTGCATTCTTCAATTCAAGAGGCATGCAGAAAAATCGGCTTTGACAACCTCGCGCCGATCATCTGGCACAAGATTGCGAATGCAGCTTACGAGGTGTCCGGGGGAGGGGGCTTTCTGGGTAAGCCATATGAGCCGAACTCGGTGATCAAGAACGACGTCGAGTTCATTCTGATGCTTCGGAAGCCCGGAGGCTACCGCAAGCCAGACGTCGCCCGCCGCATTCTGAGCCTAATCAGCGCCGACAATTATCAGGAATGGTTCCAACAGATTTGGTCCGGCCTGACAGGTGCGTCGACCAGGGAGCACCCTGCACCATACCCTGAAGAGTTGGCGAAGAGGTTGATCCGTATGTTCTCCTTTGTCGGGGACGTCGTTCTGGATCCGTTTTCTGGATCCGGCACGACGGCAGTTGCAGCAGCCGGGACGGGCAGAAACAGTATTGGCTACGAGATAAGCGGTGATTATTACAGCAAGGCTTCCGGTCGATTTGAATCCGAAACCAGCGATCTGTTCCACAAGCCTCACTTGAGCAGGTTGGTTGAGCCATGACCGTCGACCCTCGATGGGAAGGTCGCATTCAGGAAGCTGTGCGTCATTTTTGGCAGACCCGCGAATCTCAGGCGAGCCGACAGGGGCAGCTATCCGGAACTCGAGACGCCGGATTTCGCACCGCGGTGACCGGTGGCAAACAGTTGGACGGCTTTGTTGGCCTTGTCCGTGATTATCTCGAGGAGAGCGGTCTCAACCGTCCCAACATCTATTGCGAGCGCTCAGTGGAGATTCCGGGCTGGTATCGACCCGAGAAAAAATGGGATCTGCTGGTCGTCGTAGACGGCTGTCTGATTGCGGCCATGGAGTTTAAGTCGCAGGTCGGATCCTTTGGGAACAACTTCAACAATCGCACTGAGGAGGCGCTGGGTAGCGCTGCTGACCTCTGGGCAGCGTACCGAGAAGGTGCCTTTAGTCCTTCACAGCGACCGTGGCTCGGCTATGTCATGATGCTTGAGAAATCAGAGGAATCTCTCAGGCCCGTGGGCGTTTGCGAACCCCATTACAAAGTTTTTGAAGAATTTCGCGGTGCGTCTTATGCAAAGCGCTACGAAATCCTGCTGACAAAACTCATTCGAGACCGGCACTACGATAGCGCTGCGTTGCTCCTTTCATCGCGCACAGAGGGTGTCAACGGAATGTACAGCGAACCCTCGCCAGAATTGACATTTGCGGGTCTTCTTAATGCGGTTATGGCTCGCGCTATTGCCTGCGCGAAAAATCAATAGCATTCAACGAGCCGGAGAAAAACGACACAGCAATGCCACGCCGCAATGACATCGCCAAAATCCTCGTGATCGGCTCCGGCCCGATCGTCATCGGCCAGTCCGCCGAGTTCGACTACTCCGGCACCCAGGCCTGCAAGGCCCTCAAGGCCGAAGGCTACGAAGTCGTGCTGGTCAACTCGAACCCGGCCACCATCATGACCGATCCCGAGCTCGCCGACCGCACCTACATCGAGCCGCTCACCCGCGACTACCTCGACGAGATCCTCCGCATCGAGTCCGACATGCTTCGCGCAGAGGGCCGCCCCGGCGTCTTCGCCCTTCTGCCTACGGTCGGCGGACAAACCGCCCTCAACCTCGCCGTCGAGCTCTCCGACTCCGGCATCCTCGACAAATACGGCGTCGAGCTCATTGGCGCCCGCCTCGAAGCCATCAAGAAAGCCGAAGATCGCCTCCTCTTCAAGGACGCGATGACCCGCATCGGCCTCGACGTCCCCCGCTCCGCGCTCGTCAATAACCTGCGCGACGGCCTTGACTTCGCCACGAAAATTGGCTTCCCCGTCATCATCCGTCCCTCCTTCACCCTCGGAGGCAGCGGCGGCGGCATCGGCTACAACCGCGAAGAGCTGATGGAAATCCTCGCTCGCGGCCTCGACCTCTCCCCCGTCCACGAGTGCCTCATCGAAGAATCCGTCCTCGGCTGGAAAGAATTCGAGCTCGAGGTCATGCGCGACCTCGCCGACAACGTCATCATCATCTGCTCCATCGAGAACATGGACCCCATGGGGGTCCACACTGGCGACTCCATCACCGTCGCTCCTGCCCAAACCCTCACCGATCGCGAATACCAGGCGATGCGCGACGCTGCCATCCGCGTGATGCGCGAAATCGGCGTCGAGACCGGCGGCTCCAACGTGCAGTTCGCTGTCCATCCCGGCAACGGCCGCATGGTTGTCATCGAAATGAATCCGCGCGTCTCGCGCTCCTCCGCGCTGGCATCCAAAGCCACCGGCTTCCCCATCGCGAAGATCGCCGCGCGCCTTGCCGTCGGCTACACCCTCGATGAGATCCCCAACGACATCACCAAAATGACGCCCGCCTGCTTCGAGCCGACCATCGACTACGTCGTCGTCAAGATCCCTAAGTGGCAGTTCGAAAAATTCCCCGGCGCCGACGAGAACCTCGGCCCGCAAATGAAATCCGTCGGCGAAGTCATGGCCATCGGCCGCACCTTCAAGGAAGCGCTGATGAAAGCCGTCCGCTCGCTCGAAACCGGCAAAAAGGCTGGCTCGGAAGTCCTCGAGCGCCGCCGCCTCACGCAAAAGCTGGTCACGCCGCAGCCTGAGCGCCTCAGCTACATCCGCTTCGCCTTCCGCGAGGGCCACCCGCTGCGCGAAGTCGCCCGCGCCACGTCGATGGATCCCTGGTTCCTCTACCAGATCCGCGAAATCGTCGAAGCCGACGTCGCCCTCACCGCACCCGCGCCGAATGGATCCGGACCCGCCCCCAACAACCTTTTGTCACCGGAACAGTTGCGTAAGCTCAAGCGCCTCGGTATCTCCGACGAGCGCATCGCCGACGCTCTCTCCCTCGATGGCGCTGCCGGCGTCGAACAGATCCGCTCCCTCCGCAAGCAACACGGCCTCCGCCCCGTCTACAAGCTCGTCGACACCTGCGCCGCCGAATTCGAGAGCTTCACGCCCTACCTCTACTCCAGCTACGACGAAGAAGACGAAGCGCCGCCCACCGCAAAGCGCAAAGTCATCATCCTTGGCAGCGGCCCCAACCGCATCGGCCAGGGCATTGAGTTCGATTACTGCTGCTGCCACGCGGCCTTCGCTCTGCGCGAAGACGGCTACGAGACCATCATGGTCAACTGCAACCCGGAGACGGTCTCCACCGACTACGACACCAGCGACCGCCTCTACTTCGAGCCGCTGACCCTCGAAGATGTCCTCGCCGTCTACGAGCACGAGTCTTCGGGCGGGGCAGAAGTCGGCATGATCGTCCAGTTCGGCGGACAAACGCCGCTGAACCTCGCGCTCCGCCTCAAGGCCGCCGGCGTGCCCATCCTCGGCACCTCGCCCGAGTCCATCGACCTCGCCGAAGACCGCAAGCGCTTCGGAAAGTTACTCGAAGAGTTACAAATTCCCCAGCCCCCGGGCGTCATCGCCACCAGCGTGCAGGAGGCCCTCGACGGAGCCGAGCGCATCGGCTACCCCGTCCTCGTGCGCCCCTCTTATGTCCTCGGCGGACGCGCTATGGTCCTCGCCTACGACCGCGAAACCGTCTCCCGCTATATGCAGGAGGCCGTCGAGTACTCCCAGGATCGCCCCATCCTCGTCGATCACTTCCTCGAAGACGCCGTCGAAGTCGATGTCGACGCCCTCTGCGACGGACAGGATGTCGTTATCGCCGGCATCATGCAGCACATCGAAGAAGCCGGTATCCACTCAGGAGACTCGTCCTGCGTGCTTCCCGCGGTCGATCTCGCGCCCGCCACGCTCTCGACCATCCGCGGTTACACCCGCCAGCTCGCCCTCGCGCTCCATGTCATCGGCCTCGTCAATCTGCAGTTCGCCATCCAGCGCCGCACCGGCCAGGAAGATAAAGTCTTCGTCATCGAAGTCAACCCGCGCGCCTCGCGCACCGTCCCCTACGTCTCCAAAGCCACCGGCGTGCCGCTCGCCAAGATCGCCTCGCGCCTCATGACCGGCCGCAGGCTCCGCGAGTTCCTGCCCATCGACGGCAACGACCTCGGCACCGGCACCTATTTTTACGTCAAGTCCCCCGTCTTCCCATGGAACAAATTTCCCGGCGTCGACACCGTGCTCGGCCCGGAGATGAAGTCCACCGGAGAAGTGATGGGTGTCGCTGACAACTTCGGCGAAGCTTTCGCGAAAGCGCAGCTCTCTGCCGGCCTCGCGCTGCCGCTCAAAGGAACCGCCTTCTTCAGCGTCAGCGACCGCGACAAGACCAACCTCGTCAACCTCGCCCGCCAGTATATGGAGCTGGGTTTCCGCCTGGTCGCCACCGAGGGTACGGCCAATGCGATTGAGAAGGCCGGCATGACCGTCGAGCGCGTCTACAAGGTCAAGGAGGGCCGCCCCAACATCGTCGACCTCATCAAGGGCGACCGTATCCAGCTCATCATCAACACACCTCGCGGCCAGGACCCCTACTTCGACGAGAAAGCGATTCGCCGCGCCGCCGTCCTCGCCCGCATCCCGACCATCACCACCATGGCCGCCGCCCGCGCCGCCGCAGAAGGCATAGCCGCGCTCCAGGAACGCAAGATCACCGTCAACCCTCTCCAAAAACTCCACGCCGAACACGCGGCCGCGCGCTCTTAGTATCGTGCCTGAGATTCATAATCTTCTGGAATGGAAACTGATTCCGGGATACATCTGTTGACATGGTTTCCGCAGCCACCAGATTCTTGGCGATTGCTTCTGCTTTCGGTCTCGCGGCCAGCTTAGTTGCATATCTGGCGAGTTTCTTCGGAGTGACGCTTGAGAGCTCATTCAAATACGCCTTTGTGCTGCACATTGGCTTCTTCGCTCTCTTGTCGCCGATGTTTGCGACAGAGCGCTCCGGAATTCGCGACAGAAGTTTTTTCTGGAGTGGATTCGCGCAAGGCCAACCAGATTGGGCCGTCCCGACGATTAAAGCGCTCGGGCTTTTCCTCGCGATCAATTTCGCACTGTTTCTCATCCAGAGCCATGCCGCATCTCCCGAGATCAGGGACGGCCAATACGTGCTCAACGATCACGGAGCGATATTAAGAACCATCACGAAATTGGAGTACCTACGTTTGAAAGGTTCGGAGTTGAGGCTATTCGCGAGTGGATGGATGTTTTTCTATTTCGTCCCAACCGCGTATTGGTGGTTCCCTCGCCCAGAGACCCGCTGATCCATGGTGGCCCGCCGGGTACGTCCGATCTGCCATAGGCATTGCTAACGGGGAAATCCGCTTTAGCCCTGGGATCACCCGATGCGCTGACTTCCGATCTGCCCGTGCCGCATTGGCCCGCGCCGCAGGCGCAACGCCGACCAGCCCAGCGCTTCAGCGCTGGGACGAAACCACACAAGACCCGAGCCCCGGAGGGGCGACGCTGCAAGCTCGTAGCAAAGCCCGGACTGCCAGCCCCTGCGCAAAGCGGTCTCCGCAAGCACGGCTCCCATTACCTTCGTGCTGCAGGCCCCCCGATTTCCCTTGCACCCTCCCCTTGCCCCGCGCAAACTAGACATGGAAGCACAAAAAGGACTCGCCTCTCGCGAGTCCTTTTCTTTTCGGCCCCAGGGCCAGGCTCCCATCTGATCTTTGCCAATCGAACGCTGCCAACATCCGCGACGAGCGGGATCGCATCCCCTTAATTTTCGATCATCTGCGACGAGGCTTCAAGGAAGTGCCCTGCTTCCCTCACTTACGCAGTCGCGAGTCCGCAACCCCTTTATTTCCCACACATACAATTTTTGGGCGAAAAAATTTGCGGCGCCCTTAGTCCCGCCACAGCGCCACGCCCCCCAGCAACCCATCCATGTTCGACACCACCGACACATCCTTGCGCGGCTTCAGCGTCACCAGCTTCGTATTCCCGCCGCCCAGATAGAGATGATCCCAGTTGAATGTCGCCTGCGTCTGGGCAATCGCCTTGCGCAGCAGCTTGTTCCACTTCTTCACTCCGTACTTCTTCAATCCTCGCCGCCCCAGGTAATCCTCGTAGGTCTTCTTCAGCCAGGGATGGTGCCCCAGTTCCAGCGGGCATGCATGACCGTTGCTGAACAGGCACGAACCCAACCCGGTTCCCAGCGTAAGAATCATCTCGACCCCACGTCCCTGGATCGCGCCCATCCCCTGCACAACCGCGTCGTTGGCCACGCGCACCGGCTTCTTCCAGCGCTTCTCCAGCTCCGCCTGCAGCGGATACCCGATCCACAGCGGATGCAGATTCACCGCCGTCAGCACCACGCCCTGCTTGATCACCCCTGGGTAGCCCACGCTCACCCGGTCGAACTTCGGCATCTGCTGCCGCAAGTGATCGAGCGCCGTCAACAGCCGCTCCGGCGTCGGCGGATCAGGCGTCGGGACCCGCAGCCGCTCGGTTGTCGGTTTGCCTTCAGGGCTCAGGCACAGCATCTTCAGCCCTGAGCCCCCGATATCTACTGCCAGCGTGATCGGTTCCGCAGTCGCCATAACCGGTGACAGTGTATCGTGCCAGAGCTTCTCTTCACGCAAACGCGGACGCACGTTTTTCCTGTGCCCTGTGCTCTGTGCCCTGTGCTCTGTTACTGCCCTTCCATCACAATCGGCAGCGACGGTGTGGTCGACCCCTGCGCCGGCTCTTCCGTCACCATGAAGCGCTTCGCCTGCGTGTTCGCCGGAATCGGCGGCAGCACCACCGTCGCGCCGCGATCGGCGTCCGGCCGGAACAACCCAGCTGGAATGGGAGCCTTCCCCGATTGCGGCACCAGCCACAACTCATAAGCTTTGCCTGCCGGCAGCGGCTGCAAGCCTCCGGCGATGAACACCAGCGCGCCCTTGCTGGCCAGCCAGCTCACCTGTCCCACCGGCCGCTCCGCCTGCCGGTTTTCCGTCAGCACAATGTGCGCGGATTTCGGCGACGTCATCACGCTCACAATTTGCTCCGCGTGCCCCAGCTGCTGCCGCAACTGCGAAGCATCGCCTTCCGACAAATCCAGCTGCCGGCGCACGAACGCCATATGGTGCGCCAGCCATGCCGCAATCGCCAGAAAAATGATGGCCAGAATCCACCCAATCCACGCCATCGCATACGATCGCCCCGTGTACACCTGCTCGCTATTCGTGGTCTCAATCGCCATCGGCAATAATCTTCCTGGGGGCCCGCAATATTTTGGATGCTCTGCGCCCGTCCCCGTGCCGACCCGCGATGAAAATTCGTCTCGACAAATTGTTGGTGGAACGCGGCCTCGCTCCCACGCGCGAACGCGCTCAGGCGCTCGTCCTCGCCGGCCGCGTCCTGGTCAGCGAACAGAAATCGGACAAGCCCGGCCACTCCGTTGCCGCCGATGCATCCATCCGCCTTCTCGGCTCCGATCTCCGCTACGTCAGCCGCGGAGGCCTTAAGCTCGAAGCTGCGCTCGCCCACTGGTCCATCGACCTGCGCGGCCTCTTCTGCCTCGACATCGGCGCCTCCACCGGCGGATTCACCGACTGCATGCTCCAGCACGGCGCGGCCCAGGTCCTCGCTATCGACACCGGCTACGGCCAGATCGCCCAAACCCTGCGCGACGATCCGCGCGTCGCCCTCCGTGAGCGCACCAACGCCCGTCTGCTCTCGCCCGGCGACCTGCCGCCCGGCATCTCCTTCTTTGCCGTCGATGTTTCCTTCATCTCTGCCACACTCGTCTTGCCACCCGTCCTCGCCGCGCTCCAGCACGCGTCCGAACAACCCTCCGCTGCATTCAAGGGGCACGACTTCAGTCGAGCCGCTGAGCCTGTCGAACAAACCGAGGCCTTAGCCGATGACGCTTTGAAGGGGCACGACTTCAGTCGTGCCGTTGCAGTCGAGAAGGAAGTCGGGGCTTCAGCCCCTGAGGGAAGCCCTCGCGGAGCCGTCATCCTCGTTAAGCCCCAGTTCGAAGCCGGCCGCGAGCACGTCGGCAAGGGCGGCATCGTACGCGATCCCGTGGCGCACCAGCTGGCCATCGACCGCGTCCGCGCCTGCGTCGCCGGTCTCGGCGCTACCCACATCGACGTGATCCCCTCGCCGATCACCGGGGCCGAAGGCAATCGCGAATTCCTGCTGCACGCCCTCTGGCCCTGACGCGACCGTGCCGTCCAACCTCGCTTCCGCCGTATCATGCTACCCTGCGCTCCATGCGGACTCTTCTCCTGCTCGCCGCCCTCAGCAGCGCCGCGTTCTCCCAACAAGCCCCGCAGTCGAGGCCCGCACCCGCCGCACAATCCGCACCGGCCGCAACCCAGGCCCTTCCGCCCACAACCCCGCCCGGCCCCACGCCCGCAGCACGAGCCGTCGCCCCATCCGCCGTCCCCGCTATGGACGCGACGGACGCCTACCTCTACGCCATGCAGCCGTTCAACAACGCCCGCGGCGCACCCAACGACCTCACCGACGCCGACCAGTGGGCGCTCTCCATCGCGATCGCTCGCGCCAAAGAGCAATGTGAGCTGCTCAAAACCCAGAAGCTCCTGGGCGAAGACCTCCTCGCGCTCGGCAAACTCTGCATCCTCGGCCAGGATTTCGACCCCGCCCGCCAGGCCCTCATCCGCTACGTCACCCTCCCTGAAGCCAAATCGCCAGAGCTCGCTCATCTGCTCCTCACCAAAGCCTTCCTCGGCCTCCACGACATCTCCTCCGCCGAGAGCCAGATGGAATCGCTGCTCAGCCTCTTTCCCTACGACGCCAGCATTCACCTTGGCACGGACATGGTCATCGATTCCGCCGAAGACAGCGACGACGCCGATGACCTCGCCGTCGCGCCCCGGCTCAACGAGCAGCAGCTGCCGCACATCCTCGATGCCCTCGCGCACGCAGCCCAGAACCCCGCCAGCCCCGTTCCGCCCAGCCTTGGCGACGCCGTCGACATCCCCGTCATCGTCCGCGACGCCCTGCGCATTGCCGACTCACTCCGCCGATCCGGCAAGCCCGAGGACGCTGCCAAAATCCTCGATCAGCTCCAAACCGCCATCGACGTCCCCGCCATCCTCAACTCCGCCTCGTTTCCCGTTATTCAGGCCGCGCTCATCCGCTACGATCTCTTCCGGCAGCCCAGCCCTGTCCACGCACTTCACGGCGCCGAGCTGCCCGCCACTTCTGCGCTGCCCGCCATGCGCACGATCCCGCTCTACGATCCCGATCCCGCCGCCCACCGCATCGTGCGCCACATCAACGCCATCACAACCAGCATCCGCATGCTCGACGACCGCACCCTCGTCCTCGTCTTCTCCCTCGCCGGCCCCGCTTCCGACTCCGCGATCCACGCCATTCTCAATCGCCTCGCCCTCGACCGCATCACGCCCGGCCTCAAGGTCGTCGCCGTCACGTCCATTGCCGCCAATGTTGGACAGGAGGAAGCGCCGTCCCCCGCGGTCCTCGCCAGCATTCGCGCCTTTCGCGCCGAGCTTCCCGCAGCCCTGCCGGTGCTGCTCGTGCCCGATGCCGAGCTGAAGCCCTTCGCCATCGACTCATGGCCCGCCGCGCTCCTCATCGACGGCAAAGGCCGCATCCTCTGGCTCAACACCCTCACCGGTTCGCCCGGCGCGATCCACCAAATGGAGCGCGACATGGAATCCGCGCCCCCGCTGCTCCCGAATTGAGCACGAATGGGTCGTGCCGGTTCAGCGTTCCGCCAGCAACCGGCGGATATCGTCCTCGAACCGTGCGCAGTCGACGATACCGGCGTGCGCTTCGGCGATCCGTCCTTGGCAATCGATGGGCAAGGTCAGCGATCTGCCGCTGTTGAGGCTCAAATGAGTCGGTACAGCCAAGCCCAAACCGCAAGATAGAGAACAAACTCGGCTGTTATTACGGCGATCTCGCCCCATTTGGCATCACGCTCTACTTCCTGCGGGGAGCCGATGCTCAGAGTGCCGTCGTCGCTGTACGCCGGTTCCTTCAGGCTTGGAATTCGGTTACGAACTGCTGTGATCACGGCCCCCAGTACGGCCACATGAAAAGCAAGCTCAGACCAAAGCCCGGATCGAATCCATTCCGGCTTCGTTGTGCTGGCTGGGGGTGTGAATTGTGAAAAAGTGTGCTTCACCGCCAAATGCATCAGCGACACGAACAGCGCCAGAGCAACCCAGATCCGGTTCGCACTGGATTCCCAGATAACTCGTGCCCGGCCCATTGTGCTTCCCTACATCAACTCCTCGACAAACTCCTGTGCCACCGACGCATCGATATGCAGCGGATAGCTCAGCATCGTCCGGCCACCCTGCGTCACCGGCTCCGCCTCATGTAACGCCGGCAGATCGGTGCGCTCGAAGAATTTCCCGATCGGAATCTCATCGCCCCACAGCGTGGATTTGTCCACCGCCGCCAGCCAGTCCGACGAATCGTACGCCGCATCGTCCTCGAGCTTCTTTACCCGCGGACGGAACCACTGGAACGTGTTGTCCTTGTTGTAGGTCACGCACGGGCTGAAGACGTCGAGGAACGAGAAGCCCTTGTGCTGGATCGCCTGCTTGATCAGATCCGTCAGATGCTTCTGCTCGCCGGAGAATCCGCGCGCCACAAACGTTGCTCCCGCCGTCAGCGCCATCGTCACGGGATAAATCGGGCCTTCGATATTCCCAAACGGAGAGCTTTTCGTCTTCATGCCCAGCCGGCTCGTCGGCGACGTTTGTCCCGTCGTTAGCCCGTAGATTTGGTTGTCCATCACGATGTACGTCAAATCGACGTTCTTCCGCATCGTGTGCATGAAGTGGTTGCCGCCGATGCCGAACCCATCGCCATCGCCGCCCGTCACCAGCACGGTGAGATCCGGGTTGGCCATCTTGACCCCCGTAGCCACCGGCAGCGACCGCCCGTGCAGCGTATGCATGCCGTAGGTTTCGATGAACCCCGGGAAGTTCGACGAGCAGCCGATCCCGCTGATGGTCACGATCTGGTGGTTCGGGATTTGTAACTCCACCAGTGCTTTTTGCACGGCCGCGAGCACGCCGAAATCGCCGCAGCCAGGGCACCAGTCGGGATCGACGCGGCCCTTGAAATCGGCCATGGTCAGGGCTTTCGGGGTTTCAACTATGGTGGCCATCTTCTGATCTCCTAAACCATGATTTCGTGGGCGGGGACCGACAGCGTCGCGTCGCCGGCCAGTTGTTCGCGCACCGCTTCCACAATGTGGTGCGGCATGAAGGGCTCGCCGTCGTACTTGCGGATATGCCCGTCGGCGACGAAGCTGGTTTCACTGCGCAAATAGCGGGCAAATTGCCCGCTGTAGTTGTTCTCGACCATGATCGTGCGCTTCGCGTTCCTGAGTTGCTCGAGAATCGCCTCGCCGTGCAGCGGCACCAGCCAGCGAATCTGCAGTTGGTTGGTCGTGATGCCCTGTTCCGCAAGCTGCGCCCGGGCCTCTTCGATGACCCCCTGCGTCGACCCCCACCCGATCAACGTCACATCGGCTTCGGCCGGCCCCTGCAACCGCGGCGGCGGCACCGCTTCCGCAATGCCCTTTTCTTTGCGCATGCGCTTTTCCATCATGGCGCGGCGCTTGGTGGCATTGGTGTACATGTCGCTGATCAGCACGCCGTCTTCGTCGTGCTCGTCGCTGGCCACCACGTGCGTATAACCGGGGACGCCGGGAATCGCGCGCGGCGACACGCCACTTTCCGTGATCAGGTACCGCTTGTAACCACCGTCTTCGCGGTGCCCGTTCGGCTCCGTGATCATCTCCCCGCGATCGATGTGCGGCTTAAAGTCCAGAATCTTCGGATCGACGCTCAGCCGCCCTTCCGACAACAGCAGGTCGCAGAGCACCAGACCCGGAACCTGGAACTTGTCGACCACATTGAAAATTTCCGGAATCAGCGTAAAGCAGTCGCCGATGTCCACCGGAGCGGCAATCACCCGCGGATAATCGCCAAACGCCGCGCCCAGCATCTGCCACAAATCGCCCTGCTCGGTCTTGGTCGGCACGCCCGTCGACGGCCCCGCGCGCTGGCAGTCGATCACCACAATCGGAATTTCCGCCATCGCCGAAAGCCCCAGCGCTTCCGACATCAGCGCGAATCCGCCGCCCGACGTCGCGCACATCGCCCGCACGCCGGCCTGCGCCGCGCCGATCGCCATGTTGACTACGCCGATCTCGTCTTCCACCTGCCGCACCATAATGCCGGCCTTACGCCCATGCTGCGCCATCCAGTGCAGCACGCCCGTCGAAGGGCTCATGGGATACGCCGAATAGAACTTCACCCCCGCTGCGGCTCCGCCCATCGCCAGCGCCGTGTTGCCGCTCAGCACGGCATACTTCGTGTCCGTCATCGGCAGCGGGGTGGAGAAGGGTGTGAAATGCTGCGTCGCAAAGTCGTAGCCGGCCCGAGCAACGGCGATGTTCTCCTCGGCAACCGTCTCCGCCTTCTTGCCAAACTGTTCGCGGATCACGCCCTCCAGCGCGTTGAACCCGATGCCCATCATGCTGAGCGCCGCCCCAATGGCCAGCGTGTTCTGCGCAACTTTGTTGCGCGTAATGTCGGCCAGCGTCGATACCGGCAGCGCGCACAGCTGCACGCCGTCGGCATGCTCACCCGGCTTGATCGTGTCGGCGTTATAAATGCATGCTCCGCCGGCGCCGAGTAGCCGGAGATGCCGGTCCATCGTGTCCTGGTTGAGCGGGATGAGCAGCTCGAGCGTATCGCCCATGTTCGTCACCGGCTCAGCGCCCGTGCGAATCATGAGGAACGTATGTCCGCCGCGAATGATGGACTGATAGGCGTTGTACGCATTGAGATGCAGGCCCCGGCGGCTGAAAATCTTTGCGAAGATGTCGCCCGGAGTGGCAACTCCCTGACCGGCGGCCCCACCGATCCCGATGGAGAATGTTTGGCTCATTTCGGCTCCCGCAGAAAGTCAGGACGTTGGCGGGTGAAGCGTTTGACCTGCCACGCTGGGGACCCTCATTCTCCCCGCAGCGCTGCGACCATGCGAGCGGGGGCCCCGGCTTTCTGGAATGAAAACCAGCATACACCGCGGCATGGACGATTCGACAGGGGCTGTAGTGCTGGGGAATTTTTGCGCTGGCTTGCTGACTGGCTGACCTGCTCGCTTGCTGGACCGGCTAGTCCACGCCCGCTTCGGGTGCGCGTCGTCCGCGCTTCGGCTTTTCCGGTTCCGGTTCCGGTTGCGGTTCCTTCGCCGGATCAAAATACAGCAGCCGCCCGCACGACTCGCACGTATGAATCTCGCCGCTCCGAATCTGGTTCCACATCTGCGGACGCAGCCCCATGTGGCAGCCCAGGCAGCGCTGTCCCTGCGCAAACGCAACCCCGGTCCCGCGCGTCGAGCTCACGCGGTCGTATACCAGCAGCAGGTCCTCCGGAATCCCCGCCCGTTCCGCCTCGTGCCGCCGCGTCAGCCCATCCAGCTTCGTCTGTTGCTCGGCCGATTCTGCCCGCGCATCTTCCTTCTCGATTTCGACGGCCTTCGCGCTGTCCGCCAGTTCGGCCTGCGCCGTCTTCAGCTGCGCTCCCCGCTGCTCGGTCCGCTCCATGCTCTCCAGCTCGCGGTCCTCGATCTTCCGGACCTCCACCTCGGCAAACTCGATCTCATGCTGGAACGCCCGATACTGCTCATTGGTCTTCACCGACGACATCTGGTCGCGCAGCTTGACGATCTTCTGCTGCTGGTCCTTCAGATCGCTCTCCAGCCGCCGCCGCAGGGCTTCTTCGTCCTTCAGCGCCTTCTGCGCCTGTTCCACAGCGGACTTTTCCGTGGCCAGACGCGCCTCCACCGCCGCCAGCCGCTTCGGAAGCGCAGCGATCTCGGCGCGGAGTTGCGCAGTTTCCTGATCGATGGATTGGAGGCGAGTCAGAGCCTCAAGTTCAGGACGCATAGCAGGAATTTGCAGAATACCACCCGCCCCCGCTCAGCGCGGCATCGCTGAACCTTGTCGCCACTTTCGCGCAAAGTTGAACAATGCCTTGTCGAACGTCCCGAATCGAGGGGCGTCGCTACTCCCTTACCCGCTCCGCCGTCACCTCGATCTTTTCCTGCTTCGTCGATCCCGGCAGATCGAGGGTCCCGATGGTCACGGTCTTCCCTTCCGCCACATTGACCTCTTCGTCGAGCCGCGTCTGATGGATCAGCGGATCCTGCGTGCCAATGCCAGACCGCTCCTCGGCCACACTCGATTGCTCCACCTTCGTCTCCAGCAGCGGCGTATCCGACGCCCCATCGATCTTCGCCTCCACATTCAGGCCCAGGTCGAGGTATTGCACTTGCGTCTCCGCCGCACTCTCATGCCCCGTTGACCCCGTCACGATGGGAACCTTGTTCCCCAGGCTCAGGTGGGTCCGCGATCCCTGCGAAACGATGATGGTCACATGCTGCGGCGTTCCCTGCGCCTGCCCATTCTCGGTTTGCGTGATCGTGTACGTCAGCTTCCACGTCGCAATCGGGCGATCGAGATCGGCGATGATCTTCTGCGCCGCCGCCATGTCCTCTTCCGTGGCCTGCATCGAAATCGCATTCTGCGCGGCGACATAATTAATCCGCGAGCGCTGCAGTTCGTTGCGCAGAACCGACACAATTTCGGTCGCCTGATTCTGTTCAACGGCATGATGCAGATAGAAGGTTTGATACGTCATCGGCGGTTTCGCCGCGTCGGGCTTCGCGTCCTGCGCCACTGCGCTCGCGGCCAGCAGGATCAGCGCCGGCATCAGGGCAAGAACAGGCGCGCTCAGCACCGCACGGCCCAGCGGCCGGGCAGAGGAACAATGGATTCGCATAGTGTGGCTCTCCTCAAAAGTCATGTCCGCCGCGCGTCGCTTGCGCCGCGGCTCATTCCACTGGAAAGACGCGGCCCTCTCCCGTCCGCTCAGTATTCGCTGACTTTTTTCGCCTGCAGGTTGAACCAGGGCCCGCGTACGCCACTTTTTCCTGCATCCTGCTGCTTCGCGCTATCCTCAAACAACCATCGATGCCCCCGGACACCGACGCAGCCTGGAAACCGAAGCACAATCCATGGGCCGTGGCGCTCACCGTCACCCTGGCCACCTTCATGGAGGTCCTCGATACCTCCATCGCCAACGTTGCGATCCCTCACATCGCCGGCGGCCTCGCCTCGTCCCCTGACGAGGCAACCTGGGTCCTCACCTCTTATCTTGTATCCAACGCCGTTATCCTGCCCGCCAGCGCCTACCTGGTCTCGTTTGTAGGCCGCAAGCGCTTTTACATGATTTGCGTGGCGCTCTTCGGCATCAGCTCCATGCTCTGTGGCCTCGCCCCCTCGCTCCCGCTCCTCATTTTCTTCCGTGTCCTCCAGGGAGCCGGCGGCGGAGGACTCCAGCCCAGCGAGCAGGCCATCCTCGTCGACACCTTTCCGCCCAAAAAGCGTGGCCAGGCCTTCGCCGTTTACGGCATGGCGGTCGTCCTCGCTCCGGTCATCGGTCCCACCCTGGGCGGCTGGATCACCGACAACTTCAGCTGGCGCTGGGTCTTCCTCATCAACGTCCCGGTCGCCATCCTTTCTCTCTTTCTCAGCCAGCGTATGGTTGAAGACCCGCCTCACATCCAGCGCGAAGTCGCTGCCACCCGCAAACGCGGCCTCAACCTCGACTACATGGGCTTCGGCCTGCTCGCCGTCGGCTTCGGCTCGCTCCAGTTCGTTCTCGATAAGGGCCAGGAAAAGGACTGGTTCGGCTCCCACATCATCACCACATTCTTCTGCCTCTGCGCCGCCGCCCTCATCACCCTCATCATTTGGGAGTTCGCGCAGATTCGCCGCGGCCATCGCCCCATCCTCGATCTCACGATGTTCCGCCACCGTAACTTCGCGGTTTCCTTTCTGCTGATGTTTGTCCTTGGGTTCGCGCTCTTCGGCACCACGGTCCTCATCCCGCTCTTCGTGCAGGAATTGATGGGCTACACCGCCACCCAGGCCGGCCTCGTCATTTCCCCCGGCGGCCTCGCCGTCATGGCCCTGATGCCCCTGGTCGGCTTCCTCGTCAGCCGCTACGACGCCCGATGGCTCATCGCGATTGGGTTTGCCACGCTCTCGGCCGCGCTCTTCACCATGCACACCCTCGACACGCTGGCCAGCTACTCCTACGTCGCGTGGTTGCGCGTCTTCCAGGCCTCCGGCCTCGCGTTCCTCTTCGTCCCCATCAACACCATCTCCTACGTCGGCGTTCCCCGCGAGAAAAACAACGACGTCTCCGGCCTCATGAACCTCGCCCGCAACATCGGCGGCAGCACCGGCACTTCCTTCTTCGTCACTCTCATCGCGCGCCGCAGCCAGGAGCACCAGGATCGGCTGGCCATGGGCCTCAACGCTTCCAGCTCCCTGCTCCGCCAGCGCCTCGACGGCCTTGCCGGCTACTATCAGCACGCCGGGGGCCTCACCGGCTCGGCCGCGCAGGCGCACGACCTGGCCAGCAACAGCCTCTATCAGCAGCTCATCCGGCAAAGCACCCAGATCGCCTACCTCGACGTCATAGCCGCGCTTGCCGCCATCACGCTGTGCATGATCCCCCTCATCTTCTTCATGAAGAAGAGCACCGGCGGGCCCGCAGCCGCGCACTGAAAAACTGCCCCGCGACGCGCTGCGTTCCTCGCGACTGCCATGCCGAGGCTTGCGCCGAATATTCTTCCAGGCTCTCTGCATCCGGATGATGCAGGTTCTCAGGAGGTGGAAACCGCTGTCTCTTCACTCCACGCCGACGACGAATCCCTGTCCACCGCGGGGGAGACGACCGCAGCCTTTCGGTGACCCCAGCCGTGCCCCAGCTTCCAAACCAGCCAGGTGTAGGGCACGGCGCAAATCAGGTCCAGCGCGTAATGCTCGCCGTTGGCCATGATCGTGATTAACGTGGCCACGACGTAAATCGATCCAATCACCTTCCCCGCTTTCCATCGCCACAAAAACGCTGCGCACAGAAACGCCAGCGTGGCATGAATGGACGGAATCCCGTTGGGGCAACCGGAGAAGACGATGGGATGGGCCGTAATCGGCCCCGGCTGTCGTGGAAAATCCCGAAACGCGAACCTTGGCCCGCAAACCGGAAAGGCCAGATAAATCGGGAGCTGCGCAAACAGGCTGATGAAGAACGTTCTGATCACCGCTTGATGCTCTTGCGGCGCCCAGTAAAAGTAAATCGTGTACACCGCCAGCATCACCAGCAGAGGCGTCGCGTAAATTTCAACCGCCGCGAAGCTCAGCACTCGGCTCCGCGCGACCCATCGGCCCAGCACAAACGAAGGGCTTCCCAGCCACTGATCGAATTTGTAGGCGTACAGGTCATAGCGCACCTTCCGCAGCCATGTGATCTGGGTGACCGTCCAGACCAGCACGGTTTCGGCAAACAGGAGCACCGGCATCGCGACGATATACGTAGCGAGCATGATCTCCGTCCGCTTGCGATCCCCCGGAGCCGCGAACCAGAGGATCGCAAAGAACAGGAGAGCCCCGAGCATGGGAATTTCCAGCAACATGGCTCGTAGAAGATGATAGCGGCCGGTTATGGCTCGCCGCGAATGGATTCAGGAGGTCCAATCGGAGGCTAGGGGAGCGCTGTCGCCCGCTCAATAGCACCTTCAGGGGAGCGGGTTTTAGCCTGCTTGCGGCCCTCCGCTGGGGATAGAATTCTCTTTCACCCAACGAGTCCGCCTCGCGGCAAATACTTCCGGGTCCTTTGGAGTCTCGCTTTGGCATGCAGGTACGTGCGTCCCTTCGGTTTGCTCCTCCTTGGAGCGGCTTCCTCAGTCTTCGCTATTCCGCTGGTGGCGCAGTCCAGCCACCCCTGGACCGTCGCAGAAATCTTTGGCCGTGACCGCGTCTCGGCAGGTGAGCCTCCGCAGGGCATCAGCTGGTCGCCCGACGGCAAGCGCGCCACATGGATCGACGACGACGGCAATCTGATGCAGATTCAGCCGCCTGCTGCCGAGCCCCAAAAGCTCCTCCCCGCGCAGAAGATTACAGCGCTGCTCAACGCGACCATCTCCGAGAAAGACCGCGACCATCGCGAGCGCTACGACGAGCCCGACTACATCTGGTCCCCTGACTCTCAGCACCTCCTCTTCGATACCGACGGCCAGCTCTGGCTCTTTGATCTCAAAAACACCACCGGCGTCCAGATCGGCAATACCGGCATGCAGAGCGGCGACGATCCCAAATTCTCGCCCAGTGGCCAGTACGTCTCTTACGTGCGCGACCATAACCTCTGGGCTCAGCGCATCGATGGTTCCGCGCCGCCCACCCCGCTCACCAGCACCCGCGACGATACCCTCCTCAACGGCGGCATCGACTGGGTCTACCTTGAAGAGCTCGACGTCCGCAGCAACTACTTCTGGTCGCCCGACTCCAAACAAGTCGCATACCTCCAGATGAACGAGTCCGGCGTCCCCGTCTATCCGCTCGTCGACTTCAACCTCGTCCACGCCACCGTCGATCCCCAGCGCTATCCGCAGCCGGGCGATCCCAATCCTGCCGTGCGCGTCGGCGTGGTCGGCGTCAACGGCGGCACCACCCGCTGGCTCAGGATCCCCGTCAGCGCCGGCGACGACTACATTCCCCGCTTCGGCTGGCTCAATCCGCACGTCGTCTGGGTGGAAACCCTGTCGCGCAGCCAACAGCACAGCACGCTTTGGTTCGCCGATGTTCACACCGGCGAAATCCGCCAGGTCTTTACCGAGTCTGACGCGAAATACCTCAACACCACCTACGACGTCACCTTCGTGGACGACCATCAGTTCCTCGTCCTCAGCTGGCGCGACGGCCACACCCACATCTACCGCTACACCTTCGATCCGGCTAACCCCTTCGGCGCGGAAGCCAAACTCGCCAACCAGCTCGAGAGCGGCGACTACGAAGTGCAAACCGTGAAGGCCGTTGATCCCCAGTCCCAAACCGTCTGGTACCTCGTCTTCGACGGCGCTGCCGGACAACAGCAGGTCTGGGCCGTCCAGCTCGACGGCAGCAACCAACGTCAGATCACCCAATCTCCCGGCGTGCACGATCCCGATTTCGCTCCGCAATCCGGCGCGTTCATCGACACCTATTCCACGCGTCTCACACCGCCCACCGTCGCATCCTGCAGCGGCGCCGGCGTCTGCGCGCCGTTCTGGTCCTCCAAACCGCTCGAAGGCCACCATCTCCTTGCTCCGCAATCCCTCACGCTGACGGCCGCCGACAAAACCACTCCCCTCTACGGGACCCTCCTGCTGCCTGCTGGAAAATCCGCACCGCACAGCGTTCCGCTCATCGTGAACCCCTACGGAGGGCCCGACGTAGGCACCGTTGCCGACAGCTGGGGCGGCCCGGTCTTCTTCTTCGATCAGCTTCTCGCAGAACATGGCTTCGCCGTCCTCCATGTCGACAATCGCGGCATGGGCGGCCGTGGCCGCGACTTCGAGCAGGCTTGCTACCACAGCTTCGGGCCGCCGCAGTTCGCCGACCAGATGGCCTCCGTCGATCAGGTCCTGCGCCAATATCCCGAGCTTGACCCGCACCGCCTCGGCTGGTGGGGCTGGAGCTGGGGCGGCAGCTTTACCCTGTTCGCCCTCTCCCACTCCGAAAGCTTCCTCGCCGGCGTTTCCGTCGCTCCCGTCACCGACTGGCGCGACTACGACTCCATCTACACCGAGCGCTACATGGGCTTGCCTTCCGAAGACGCCAACAACTATCGCGAGGATTCCGACGTCACCAGCGCCGCCAACCTCCACGGCCATCTCCTGCTCATGCACGGCACCGGCGACGACAACGTCCACATCGAGGGCGACATGCAGTACATCGAGCAGCTCATCAAAGCCCACATCCCGTACGACTACAACGTCTTTCCGCGCAAAACCCACTCCATCTCCGGCCCCGACGATCGCACCATTCTCTTCAGCAAAATCGTCGCCCAATTCGAGCGCTACGTCATGCGCCCCGACACCGACGACAAACCCGACCATCGCCGCTGAAGGGAGCGGCACCGCGGACGGCGCATCCTGAACGTCGCACCCTGCAACCTGTAACCCGGAGTTTGTCCCCTGTCCCTATGCATCCCAGCGAACAACCAAACTCCTCCGACCTCATCCGCGCCCGCACCACCCTCGGCGATTTCGAGCTGACCGTTCTCTCCGACGGCTGGTACCTGCTCGATGGCGGAGCCATGTTCGGAGTGGTCCCCAAAACGCTCTGGCAAAAGCGCGCCCCCGCCGACGACGACAACCGCATCCTGCTCGGTCTCAATACTGTCATCGTTCGCACCGGCCGGCAGACCATCGCCATTGAAACCGGCATCGGCAACAAGCTCACCCCCAAACTGCGCGATATTTACGCCGCCAAACAGCAACTCCCGCGCGCCCTCGCCGCCGCCGAAATCCGCCCCGAAGAAGTGGACATCGTCATCAACTCCCACCTCCACTTCGATCACTGCGGATGGAACACCACGCAGATGCCCGACGGCCGCATCTTCCCCACCTTCCCGAATGCCCGTTACTATGCCCATCGCGGCGAGGTCGAGCACGGCCATCTCCAGCTCGAGCGCGACGCCATCAGCTACATCAGCGAGAACTACGACCCCCTCATCGACTCTGGCCAGATGACGCTGCTCGGGTCGGATCAGCCCACGCGTCCGGGAGAAATCACTCCCATCGCCCCCGGCATCTCCGTCGAGTGCTTCCCCGGCCACACAGCACAGCTCCTCGCCGTCCACATTGAGTCCGCGGGCCAGCACGCCTGCTATATCTCCGACCTCATCCCGACCAGCGCCCACCTCGATCCCAGCTGGGTGATGGGCTACGATCTCGATCCCGTCCGCTCCATCGCCGAGCGCCACCGCTTCTACGCCCGCGCCATCCCCGGGCGCTGGATGGTCCTCTTCACCCACGACCATCACCACCCATACGGTCACATCGAAATGGGCGACAAGGGCAAGCCGATCCTCATCGCATAACGGCGCAAGCGCCCCTGTAAGATTTTCCGCCCTCGCCCGTCAGCACCAGCAAAGGAAAGGAGACGCCCCCATGAACCAGAACCCATCCACCCCGGTCACCTCCTGCGGCGACGAGGACTGCGCTTGCCCGCTGCCGTGCTGCCCCTGCTGCCCCGGCAGTAAGGCAAGTCATGCCGCGTAGGCTTCACAATGGAAACCAGGGAGCGCCGTCGCGCGCGGCGCTCCCGTCACCCTCCGCGATGACCGGCAGCCCGCCCGCAACTCGCGATACCGCCGCTCGCCTCGCCGAACAGCACAGCCGCTTCCTGCAATTTCTGCGCGCACGCGTCGGCGATTTCGCCACCGCCGAAGACATCCTCCAGGCCGCCTACCTCAAAGCTCTCCAACGCAGCGCCCAACTGCGCAATGCGGAAAGCTCCGTGGCCTGGTTCTACCGCGTCCTCCGTAACGCCATCGTCGACCACTATCGCCAGCAGAGCACCCGCGCTCGCGCGATGAACGAGTGGGCCGCGAACTGGAACGAAGCGTGGGAACCCGAGCTGCGAACCGAGATCTGTTCCTGCATCCTCGAAGCCGTCAGCGGCCTCAAGCCCGAGTACCGCGCCGCCATCGAGCAGGTCGACCTTGGCGGCGAATCCGTCGAGGCCTTCGCCCGCGCACAGCGCACCACGGCCAACAACGCCAGCGTCCGCCTTCATCGCGCGCGCAAAGCGGTCGCCCGCCAGATCACCGCCATCTGCGGCACTAACGCGATCCGCGAGTGCCCCGACTGCACCTGCAAACTCTGACGGCTCCCATTCTTCTCCCTGGCCGAGGAGAGCACCCCGCATTCCTGGCTTTTATTGGTCACTCCCCCCTTCCCTCCGCAGCTTGCCCTAACATGGTGGTCACGAGCCCTGATCCACGGATGGAGGTCCACCGTGATCGACCTGGCTTCCCCGGATTTGCGCCGCAATCCCTTTCCCGTATACTCCCATCTGCGCGACGCTGCACCCGTGCTGCACGATCCCCAGTCGGACGCGTGGCTGCTGTTCGATTATGCAAACGTCAGGGAAGCGCTCAGCGACCATCGGCGTTTCAGTTCCGACATGGCAAATGCCGGCCGCGGCAACCCGGAGTGGATCATCTTCATGGATCCGCTCCGCCAGGCAAAGCTGCGCGCCCTCATCAGCCGCGCCTTTGGGCCGAGCGCGATTGCCGAGCTGGAACCGCACATCTCCGCCCTCGCCGGCCAGCTGCTCGACCAGGCTCTCGGAAACGGCGCCATGAATCTGGTTGCCGCCTACGCGACTCCCCTGCCCATGATGGTCATCGCCGAGCTCATCGGCATCCCCGCGGCTGAGTGGGCAAAGTTCCGCAAGTGGAGCGACGGCATCCTTCGGCTGAGCCACACCCTTTCTGCCGGCCCGGGAGCGCAGCAAGCAATCGCGGAATATACAGCCGTCAAAGCCGAGCTCTCTGCCTACGTGATCGCACGCGTCGAATCCCGCAGACTCCAGTCTGCGAACGACCTGCTGACGCGGCTTGTAGAAGCCGAAATCGATGGCGAGCGCCTCACCGACAGCGAGATCATCGGCTTCATTGAATTGCTGATCGTAGCCGGCCAGGAAACGACCTCGAACCTGATCAGCAACGCGGTGATCTGTTTGGCCGAGTTCCCCGATCAGCGCCAGGCTCTCGAGCAGCAGCCTGATCTGTGGCCGTCTGCCCTCGAAGAGGTCCTTCGCTACCGCTCCCCGGTGCAGTGGGTCTTTCGCGCAACCACCGTCGACGTCGAAATGCACGGCCAGACCATCCCTGCCGGCACACTCGTCTTGCCCGTCATCGGGTCGGCGAACCGCGATGCCCGCATCTTCCCCGACGCCGAACGGTTTGATATCGCGCGCGCGCCGAATCCCCACATCGCCTTCGGCCATGGAGTCCACTTCTGCCTCGGAGCCGCGCTGGCGCGCCTCGAGGCCCGCATCGCCCTGCCCCTCCTGCTGGAGCGCCTGCCGGGCATCCGTCTCGCCGGCCATTGCACCTGGGCCCCGCGCGATGCCCTCCACGTCCACGGCCCGTCAAGCCTGCCCGTCGTCTTCGCCTGAGTTCCGGGCAATCCCCTATTCCTTATCCCCTATTCCGTGTTCTTCAGCTTCCACAGCAGCTGGCGGAAAATGCCCATCCACCCGTGCGCGTCCTCAGCCGTTAGCGCCATGTGCTGAACCAGTTGCCGCACGCGCGCCGCATCGCCCGCCGGCCCGCTTGCTGCCAGCGCTTCGGTGAGCAGGTCAATCATCCGCTCCCGATCGGCCGCCGTCGCTGCCGGCGCCACAACCGGCTCCTCCGCCGTCGCATCGCTCGGCGCGCGGACCAGTTCATACAGCGTCACCGCGACCGCCTGTCCCAGGTTCATTGAAGGCTGATTCGGCTCCGTCGGAATCCGCGCCGCCGTCTGGCAATAGCTCAGTTCCTCGTTCGACAGCCCGGCCTTTTCTGAGCCAAACAGGATCGCGACTCGCCCGCCGGCCCGTAGCTGTTCCTGAATTGGCCCGGCGACCCTCTCCAGCCGCTCCAGCGGATCGGGCGGCGTGCGCTGCTCCCCTGCTGTCGTGCCCACCACGAGCGTGCAGTCGGCGACCGCCTCGGCGATGGTTGCCAATTCCTCGGCGGTCGCCAGCACCGGCGCCGCGCCCACTGCCGACCGCGCCTCCCGAAACGACGGCTCCCATGGCCGCACCAGCCGCAGCCGCCCGAAGCCGAAGTTGGCCAGGGCTCGGGCAGCCGCACCAATGTTGAGCGGGTTCCGGGTCCGCACCAGCACCACGCACAGTCGATCCCGTTCATCCGAGGTCAGCACGATGGAGCCATTCTAGGGCGGGAACGGGTCGCCGTGGTTGCTGCGCCACGTTACCAGCGCGGGAACGCTTCTCTGAAAACAAAGACTTTAGTGAGGGGGATTCATTCATTCGTCAACATTGATTACCAAATCGCCAACAGGGGTCGCTTCGTCAGTTCCGGAACGCCTGGAAGGCCAGGAAGCGCTCTCCTGGGATCAGGTTCATCGGCTTCACCCGGGAGTAGCCGGCCTGGCGCAACTGGCTCACCAACTCCTGCTCGGACGGCAGCCGCCCTGCCCCGCGGGTGGCCGCGCCCCACAGGTTCAGCGCTTCCGTGCCGAGGCTGCCGCCCTGGCAGCACGTTGTCAGCAGCAGAAGTCCGCCCGGCTTGATGAACCCTCCGATGTGTCCGAGCAGGACCACGCGCTCGGCAACCGGGAAGTAGTAGATGTTGTTGTACAGGGTCGCAATGTCAAACCGTTCCTGGGGCGACTTCGCCCGAATGTCGCCCTCCTCGACGGTGACGCGGCCCTCCAGGCCCCAGCTGCGCAGATTGGCCCGCGCCACCTCGGCTACCGAGGACTGTAGTTCCACACCCACCGCCGTCAGCGACGGATTTCTCTCCGCCGCATAGCGCAGGTAAATGCCGGAGCCGCAGCCGATTTCCAGCAGCCGCACTGGGCCCGTCGCTGGAAATGTCCGCCGAATGACCTCCGCCTGGAAGGCCTCGAGGATCCGTGAGGACCGAGCAATCAGCTCGCCATCCTGGTCCTCCAGCCCCCACAGCTCGCCCTGGCGGAGCCTCGGCAGTGTCCCGGCGATCAGCTTGTGGTGCAGACCGGCTACTTCCTCCACCAGGGCGAGTGCGGGATCGTTCTCCGGCCGGGCCAGAGCTTTGGCTAGCCCGCTCAGCGCATATCCATCCGGTCCCAGTCGCAGCAGGCGCAGCCGCAAGCTCACCTGCAGCCACGCCTCGAGCGCTTCACGGCCCTGGCCGTCAGCCGAATAAAGCCCGGCCAGCGCATCCAGCGTGGCTGCTCCCGCAGCCAGCCGCTGCAGAAGCCCGGCCTCGCCCGCGGCCGCCAGAAAGGTAAGCCGGTAGAAGGACTTCAGATCGGCGCCGACGCCCTGGAGCGCGCGGAGCTGGCCGTCGCGCATCAGTCCGAGAAATGGCTTGAGGAGCATGCGGGTCACCCGAGGGATGGAAATTGCGGCCGGGTCCGGGCCATCATCCCGCACCCTGGGGCGGCCTGGCGCTGTCGAGCAGGATCGTCACCGGCCCCTCGTTGACCAGCGCCACCGACATCGTCGCCTGGAACTCTCCAGTCTCGCAGCGCAGGTTGCGTTGACGGATCTGCGCGACGAAGAACTCGTACAGTGCGCGAGCGCTCTCTGGGCGGGCGGCGGCGTCAAACGAGGGCCGCTTGCCCCGGCGGACGTCGCCATACAGCGTGAATTGCGAAACAGCGAGCACGGCCCCGCCCACCTCGGTCACGCTGCGGTTCATCTTGCCCTCGGCGTCCTCGAAAATGCGCAGCCCCGCGATCTTTTCAGCCAAATAGCCGGCGTCGGCCTCGCCATCGCTCTTCGCAACGCCGAGCAGAACCAGCAGGCCCGGACCGATCGCGCCCACCACCCGTTCGCCGACGGTCACGGAAGCCTTCGAGACGCGCTGCACGACGGCCCGCATGATGGTTCCACGGTAGCACCGCCGCAAGGGCGGAAGGCCAGGAGGTCGTCGTGCCATGAGCTGGACCTCAAACCCACCGGCCGCTCGACCCGCCGCTTCGACCGCTCGACATGTTTTCCCGGGCGGGAACTGCGCCTGCCCGAAACTGGGCCTCAGGAGGAATGCCCCATGACGGCTCGCAACACCGCCGCTTCGCTCATCGCAGCTTTCGCTTTGCTCATCCCATCCGCGCGCGCGCAATCGTCCGCGAGCGGGAACCCCGCGTCGCCCCTTGCAGGCGCCCATCCATCCTTCGTCGTCAGCATCGTTGGCCGGGGCCGGCCCATCATCATGATCCCCGGTCTCGCATCCTCCGGGACCACGTGGGACGCGACCGCCGAGCACCTGGCTCCGCATTTCCAGTGCTACAAGCTCACGCTCGCCGGATTTGCCGGAGTCCCTCCCATCGACTCTCCTCTTCTCACGACCGCGCGGGACCAGATCGCCGCTTACATTCGCGACAACCACCTCGATCACCCTGTCATCATGGGCCACAGTCTCGGCGGATTCGTGGCCCTCGATCTCGCGGCGCGCAACCCGCAGCTCGTCGGCCCGGTGATCATCGTCGATTCGCTGCCGTTTTTCGCTCAGGCCTGGTTCCAGGTGGACACGCTGGCCGCTGCTCAGCCCACCATCGACAAAATGCGCGCCGGCATGGAAGGCATGTCTCACGAGCAGTGGGTCGCCTACGCCAAAGCCGGAACCAGCACGAACGGCATGGCCACCAGCCCCGCCGACCAGAAGACCCTCATCGACTGGGGCCTTGCGTCGGACCAGAAGACCGTCACGAACGCTATGCTCGATCTGGTCGGCGCCGATCTGCGCCCTGAGTTAAAAGATATTCAGACCCCGGTTCTGGTGATCGGCACCTGGGTCGGCCTGAAGAATTACGGCGTAACCGAAGCCGAAGTTGCCCAGGAATTTCACCAGCAATACGCAGGAGTGAGGAATCTCCACTTCGTCATGTCCGATACCGCAAGGCATTTCGTGATGTGGGACGATCCAGTCTGGTTCGATCGCCAGGTCGATAATTTTCTCGCGTCCTCGTCCCCCGCAGGGTCGGCCGGCGCGGAGAAAGCACAGAAATGACGGAGCTCCCCGGCGCGGCACTCCCATCGAGCGAGGCTCTCGGGCCTCGCTCCTCCACCGGCCGCGCGTACTGGCTCTGCCAGTTCCTCGGCTGGGGCGGCTACTGCCTCGGCTACTACCTCGCCGTTCTCGTTCCTTTTCATGACCGCGGACCGAAGCCCATCCTCGCCGATCTGGTCTACGCTGTCGCTGGTTTTTTCGGAACTCACCTCCTGCGCGCGAGCATGCGCGCCGGCGGCTGGACCGAGATGCGCCCGCTCCGGCTCGTCTCGCGGCTCTTCGCGTCAGCTCTTCTCGTGGGCGCGCTGCAGACGGTCACCCTGGACGGCACCTTGTGGCTCCAGGGCGTATTCTCTTCCGCAGCCCCGGGAGCCGCACAGGGCATCGTGCTGGCGACTTTTTTTTCCAGCGCTCTGCTCATCGGTTTCTGGCTGTCCATCTACTTTGTCGTGCTGTCGGTCCGCCGCCGCCGATCCGCCGAGGTCGACATTCTGCGTTCTCAGATCCTCGTTCGCGAATCGCAGCTTCGCTCCCTGCAGCAGCAGCTCAATCCGCATTTCCTTTTCAATTGCCTCAACAGCCTGCGCGGCATGATTGACGAAGACCCGCGCCGCGCCCAGGAAATGGTCAGCGAACTGGCCGGCCTGCTGCGCGCCGCCCTGCGCAGCGATCGCTGCGCCACCATCCCCCTCGCCGACGAGCTGGCTGCCGTCGACGCTTATCTGCGCCTCGAGTCCGTGCGGCTGGAAGATCGGCTGCGCGTTCACAGGGAAGTGGATCCTGCTGCCACTGCCGCCGCGATCCCGCCTCTGCTGCTCCAGGGTCTGGTCGAGAACGCCGTCCGTCACGGCATCGCGCCTCTGCGCGACGGCGGCGATCTCACGCTCCGCGTCGCTCTGGCCGGCGAACGCCTGCAAATCTGCGTCACGAATTCCGGCGCGCTGCGCGCGGGGAGCGAGGGAGGGATCGGCCTTGCCAATGCGCGCGCCCGCCTGCATCTCCTCTACGGCGGCCGTGTTCACCTTGATCTTCGCGAGTCTCCGCCGGGTACCGTGCAGGCCGCTCTGGAGATTCCCTTCGAGCCCGCGCTTGTCCCCACCGTTCCGCAGGAGGTCCCATGCGAGCCCTGATCGTCGACGACGAGCGGCTCGCCCGCCAGGAACTTCGCCGGCTCCTCCAGGCGCACGCCGACGTCTCCGTCGAGGGCGAAGCGCGCAATGCCGATGAAGCCGAGGATTTGCTGGAGCGTCTCGAACCGGATCTCCTCTTCCTCGACATCCAGATGCCCGGCCGCAGCGGCCTGACCATGCTCGAGCAGTGCGAGAATCCTCCCCAAACCATCCTCACCACGGCCTTCGATCAATACGCCCTGCGCGGCTTCGAGCTGAACGCGGTGGATTACCTGCTGAAGCCGATCCTCGCTGAGCGCCTGAGCGAGGCGCTCCGCCGCGTCCGCCTGCGCATGGCGCCCCCAGCCACTGAGCCGGCCGAGGGCCCCGCTCAAACCGCGGATCGAGTGATGGAACGCGTCTTCGTTCGCGATGGCGATGCGTGCTGGCTCGTCCGTGTGGAGGAGATTCGCCTGATGCAGTCGGAAGGCAACTACACCCGCGTCTTCTTTCAAACTCACCAGCCGCTGATCCCGCGTTCGCTGGCCCAGATCGAAACCCGCCTCCATCCTGGACTTTTCTTCCGCGCCAATCGCATTCAGATCGTCAATCTCCGCTGGATTGCAGGGATCTCTCCGGAAGGGGACGGCTACCGTGTGGCCCTGCGCGACGGCCCTGATGTCGCCGTATCCCGGCGCCAGGCCAAACAGCTGCGCGACCGGCTCGCCCTCTGATTGTCTTCGCGGCACGCTGCGGGGAGTCTCCGCCGAAAGGCCATCAGCCGCTCGACCGAATCGCTGACAGGCTGTTCCGGCGCACTCAGCAAGCATCGGGCCAGGGCGCAGCGGGCGTGGTGGCGGCGTGTACGGAGCGCGGGTGGCTGCATTTTGGCATTCAGATGGAGGGGGCCGACTGCGGCAGCAAGCGCGGGATGGGGGTTCGAGGAAGGTCGCGGTGAACCGATCGTCTCTCGCTCAGGCGAGGACCCGGGCATAGGTGGGGCGGCCCGCCGACTCGCGAATCTCGCTGGCGCTCTCCCCGGACAACCAGGTGGTGTTGCGGCCCATGCGCTTGGCGCGGTAGAGCGCGGCATCGGCTGCCCGCACCAGCTCGGCGGGATGGCTGAAGTCGGTGGAAGTGGCGACGCCGATGGAAGTAGTGAAGCGCCCGACGCTCTTGCCGTTGGAGCTCAGTTCCCTCTGCTCCACGGCGCGGCGGAAGTCTTCTGCCCGGCGGTAGGCGTCCTCGACACCGGCATCGGGAAGGATGATGGCGAATTCCTCGCCGCCGTAACGGCAGGCCACGTCCGTCTCGCGGAACATGGTCCGAATGATTTCCGCGAAGGTGATCAGGGCATCGTCGCCGGCGCTGTGCCCGTAGGTATCGTTCAGAGTCTTGAAATGGTCGACGTCGAGCATGAGCACCGAGACCGGCGAACCGCGGCGAGCTGCGCCGGCCAGTTCGCGGGGAAGAACCTCGTCGAAATAGCGCCGGTTGAACAGGGCGGTCAGCGGATCGCGCACGGTCTGGTGCCGCAGCGCTTCTCTCATCCTCAGATTGGTCAGCCCCAGCGCCACGTGCGCGGCAAAGACGGCCATCACGTCGGCGTTCCTGCGGCTGATCGGCCCATCCGTCTCCACGTGCAAAACTCCCAGATATCCCGCGGCGCTGCGGATGGGCGTGCAAATCGAATCGCCATCGGTCTTGCGGTTGTGCGCGCAGTTCGCCTGCAATGGATACTGGCTGCGGTGAATCGTCTTCCCGAGCTGCAATGCGAGGCAGTCGGAAGGAGGGAAAGGATGGGTCCGCATGCCCTCGCCCCATGCTCCGCACACTTCCACGAGGTCGTTCGACGGGCTCACGATGCCGAAGTAGCCGCGGGCATCGGGCAGCAGATTCCTGAGCACCTGCGCAACCGCCGCATTCACCTGCGCTTCGTCGGGGGCGGCCTGGATCAGTTCGCTTCCCGCTGAGACCAAAGCCAGATTGCGCGTGTGGCGCGTCAGCTCGTCCTTGTCGGCGACCAGCGCCTGCTCGGCCCGTGCGCGGCGGTAAAACTCGCTGCGCGCCGCAAGCGCGGTGGTGACTCCCAGCAACAGCAGAGCGGCGCACAGTCCGCAGGCCGCGATGGTTCCGCTGCGCGTGGCGGCTGCCTGGACCTTGATCCTGTCGGTGAGGAGCCGGTACTCCTCCTGCTCCATGCGCTCCAGGATGAGATTCGCTGCGGCGATATCCGATCCGTCGACCTTTGTTTTCTTTCCGCTCAGGGCATCAGCGAAGATCGCGCGCACTTCTGCCGCGTTCTTCGTCTGGTCGGGATTGTCCTGGGTCAGCTGGACCAGCCGGTCGAGCTCCGTGAGGATCGTCGCGGATTTTGCCTCGAGGGCCGAACCGGAAAGTGGCACGGTTCCCGTCAGCAGCATGCGTTCGGCGCGGATCTCGTCGATGACGTCGGAGGTGTGGTTGACCCAGTCGTTGGCCCACACGTACTGGCGCGCAAAGCGAAACGCTCCAGCGCACAGCACGAGGATCAGCACAGTCGCGGTGATGGCGCCGGTGCGGACGAGATGATAGGTGCGGTTCTGCACAATCCTTGGGGGAACGGCTGAGGCAATAGTGACTCACTTTGGTCACCTGCACCAATCCCCCGGTAGCGTCATTCCGGTTACCGATGGGAATCCGGCCCCGAACCGCAAGGCCGGCGCCGGAGACGGTTTGCCAGGACCCCCAGGCAGCGCCTCACGCCATCGCCTTCAGGGCTTCGGCATACCCTTCTGGATCAGGTCGGCGATGAACTTCCAGTACTTCGCTTCTCCCAGGGGCTTAGGCAGCTGTGCGCTGATCGACTTTTGCAGCTCAACGATGCGTTGCTGGCCCTGAGCGTTGGTTTGCATCTTCTCTGCGATCGACTTTTGCAGCTCGACGTTATTGGTTTTTTGGGCAATCTTGAAATACCGCTGCAGCTCTTCAAAAGCGATGTGGACGATCTCCAAATCGGCGATCGCCTTTTGATAACTGGCCTCGATGCTTTGATACGTCAGTAAGGCGCGTTGCTGCCGATACAGGGCATAGTCCAGCAGATCGTTCATGGGCAGGTTGCGCTTCGTTGCGTATTCGATCATCTGCTCGACGGGTGGCGTCTTGAGCGGAAGGTCGATCATGATGGTGCGCACCATGGTGATATGGCGCCCTCCTCCGCTGATCCTCGGGTAGTTATCGACCATGGACTGGTCCACCGGCTGCCACTGATACTCAATCGGGCCCAGGTCGATCATCGGGGCCGAGCTGCTCGTGGTCGGTTCCGGTCCCGTGTTGGCCTCAAACGTGGTGATCACGGAGCTGTCAAGGTGGACCCAGGCGTAAAGCGTCCCATCGGGATTGAACATCATCTTCTTCAGCGCTTCGTCGGGGTTATCGTTGATTTTCGTCTTCGCTTTCGCGATCCAGGCTGCGATCTGCTCCTGCGCAATCTTCTGATCGACTTTCGCTTTGAGATACGCGCTGAGCCAGCCGAGTCCCAGTCCGACAACTCCTGTGGCGATTTGGATCCCCACTTCGCCGCCCCCTCCGGTCGCCGGCGGAGTCCCCGGGGCCTTCTGGGCGGGTGTGGTGGCCGTAGTTCCCGTCTGGCCTTCGCCCTCGTCGGCCGGCGTGCCGCCGGTTTGGGTGGGCGCTTTGGTTCCGCCCTGACCAGGGGGCGGGGTATTCCCCTCGTCCGTGGTTTCGCCCGTCCCCGGAGTCTTCGCGGGTGTACCCCCCTGGTTTTGCTGGCCCGCGCCGCCGGTGGGCGGAGCGGCCACGTCGGGGTCGTTCGCCGCGGGCGGGGGCGTGTATCCAAATAACGACCCGCCCTTGCGAAAGGCGCGGTCGGGAAAGGCCTGGACCTGCACGCCCTCGTGTTCCATATGAACCTCACAGTCGGCGCAAACGGTGCGGTTCACTCCAGCGGCCCAAAGCTTGTAGTGATTGGTCTCCGCGCCCTCGGTCAGCAACTGCTCAGCGTCGTTGGGCGCGCCCACGTCGCCGCGGCCCGGCGCGCGGGCCGACGGCTTCCACCGCGTCAATCCGATTTCGTCGGCTGCTGCGTCGATCTCTTTGCTCGATGCATTGCCTGAAAGCGTGTAGACCAGGCGCGGAGAGTTGGCTTGCGTGTCGTCTTCTTCGGTGACCGCTCCAATGGCAATGGTGATGTTCCGATACAGCCGGTAACGCGCCTTGGGGCTGAGTTTTGCATACAACTGATCGAACTTGGCCTGGATGTCCCCAATGACAGCCGGGTGCACCGAGTCCTGGTGCGGAGGGTCGCACATCACGCGCGTGCCGGAAGCGCTACGGATGATTCCTGGGCGGCCAGCGCCGCTCTCTTCTGAGCCGGAAGCCTGCTGAATCGTGTGTGTCAGCTCGTGCGCCAGCAGGCGCTTTCCGTCTGCCGTTTCCGGCGAATACTGCTCCGTGCCGAAGACGATTTGATCACCGACGGTGTAGGCGCGCGCGTTCACCGCGCGCGCTGACCTGGCCGCCGTGTCATCCGCATGCACGCGTATCCGGCTCAGGTCATAGGCAAACCTTGGCTCAAAAAAGGCGCGGGTTGCCGCATTCAGCGGCTGGCCAGGGGAGTTGAGCGCCTCCTGCACGATGGGCGGCGCGGTCTTGCGCGAACCAGCGGTCGAGGCGCCCATGCTCGAAATCTGCGGCGCGGCCGCTTTGCGTTGCGCCGTGCCATGCTCCCCATCCCCATGCTCCGTTCTGCACTGGGCGCACGTTCCGCCGCAGGAGCATTTGCGCTGCACGCCGGGCGGCCCGTCGCTCGCCACCGCAGGAGTCCCGCCAGCGCCGGTGTCCGGCACGCGCAGCACCTGAGCGGCCACCCGGTCCGCTTCCCGCTCCAAAGGATCGTCCGCGGCGCCCACTTCCAGCTTCGCCTGGATCAGCTTCGTCTGGATGGGCCAGGGCAGAAATCCTGCACGCTGCTTTGCTCCGGAACTGCCATCTTCACCGGAATTCGGCTGATTGCGGTCATCCGGCGGGTGCAGCGGGATGTTGCCGATGTTCCAGGAGAACTTGCCTCGGGCCTCGGGCCGCGGGCGTTCCTCCTCGGCGAAAGATTCGGAGTTCTGTGCGCGCGCAGCCTTCCGCGCCGGGTCAGCCGTCTTCCCAGGAGACGAGCTTTTGGCAGCTGAAACACGCGCAAGCATCTCGCAACCTCGACGCACACCATGGCGCCTTCAGACTTTAGGGCCCCAGCTTGCGCACGCGCCGGAAAACCTCACTGCGAGATTGGTCCGATCCTGCGTACGGCGGCGCCGGGAAACTGCGTCACGAGGCGATGAGCCTGAAAGGAGCAGGGGAAACCGATGGAGTAGAGTGTGCCTCCACGTCGGAATTTGTGTCAATCGCCGGGTTTTAGCCCAGTTCGAGCCCTGCCGCGGCGCTCGGCATTCCGTGCGGCAGGCTCGTTGTCGCGCCATGTGATGTGCGGCACATACAAGCATTGGGGCCTCTCCTTAAAAAATGAGCACAGATTGAGACTCTGTGCTTCGGGACTCCCGCCAGGACTTCCGTGGCATTCGCTGAGGCAGGGGTTCAATGAGCATCGTGAAAGATACCGGGCATCTGTTTCGTCTGGTCCTGTTATTTGTCATCGGAACGCTTTCTTTTTTTGCACTGCGCGCACTGGTTGTTCCGCGCAGCTTCGGGCAGTACGGACATTACCGGGGCGCGGCGATCGCCGAAATCGCGGCGCGCTCTCCTCGTTTCGCCGGGCATCAGGCCTGCGAAACCTGCCATGCGGATATCGCCCGGACGAAAAGCTTCGGCCGGCACGCGCACGTGAACTGCGAAGCCTGCCACGGCCCCCAGGCGAACCACGCCGACGATCCTTCCATCGATCCCGGCAAGCCGGACACCGCGGTCCTCTGCGTGCGATGCCACGCCGCCAGCGCGGCCAGGCCCCCATCGTTCCCGCAGGTGGACGCCGCGCAACACTCCGGCGGCGTGGCCTGCGAAACCTGTCATCAGCCGCACAGTCCAGCCATCGGCGCAGGAGGGGCGCAATGAACATAACCCGCCGGCATCTGCTGATCCTGCTGCCCGCCGCCGCGATGGCCTGGGAATCCATCCTCGCCGGGACACCGGAAGCTTCACCGAACTACACGAAGACCGATCACTGGTGGGGCATGCTCATCGATATCCCGAAGTGCATTGGCTGCGGGAACTGCGTGCGCGCATGCCAGGCGGAAAACGACGTCCCCGACGGATTCTTCCGCACGTGGGTGGAGCGCTACCACGTGGACGACTGGCATCTGACGAATCCCCAGGTCGTCTCGCCGGACGGCGGCAAGGAAGGCTTTCCCGCAGCCGCGGCGGACGGCGGCAAATACTTCTTCGTCCCGAAGATGTGCAATCACTGCGCGGACTCGCCCTGCACGCAGGTTTGCCCGGTGGGCGCCACCTTCGTCTCTCCGGATGGCGTCGTTCTGGTGGATCAGAAGTACTGCCTGGGTTGCGCGTACTGCGTGCAGGCCTGCCCCTACGGCTGCCGCTACATTCATCCGACGAAGAAAGTCGCGGACAAGTGCACGCTGTGCTACCACCGCATCACCAAAGGCCTGACCACCGCCTGCTGCGAAGCCTGCCCCACCGGCGCGCGGCAGCTCGCCGACCTGAAGAATCCCAGCGACCCGATTCATGCGTTCCTGCGCACCCACAGCGTCCAGGTTCTGAAACCGCAGATGGCCACCGGCGCCAAGGTCTTCTACAACGGCCTCGACGGATCGGTGCGCTAGAAGGAGAAAGATCCATGCCCGGAGTGGACGGTTTCATGTACCCGAACGAGGTTTCGCTCTACTGGAGCGTGCTCATCGTTCTCTACCCTTACATCACGGGGCTCGTGGCGGGCGCCTTCATTCTTGCCTCGCTGGTGCGCGTCTTCCGCGTGCAGGCAGTCGCGCCCACGTATCGCCTCGCCCTGCTCACCGCGCTGTCTTTTTTGCTGGTCGCGCCGCTGCCGCTGCAGCTCCATCTGGGACATCCGGAGCGCTCGCTGGAAATGTACATGACACCGAACCGGACTTCGGCGATGGCCATGTTCGGCTTTGTCTACCTCTGGTACCTGATGGCCGTCCTCGTCGTCGAAATCTGGCTGGACTATCGCGCCGACATTGTCGCGCTTTCCAAGTCCAGCCGGGGATGGCGCCGTTGGCTCTATTTCGCCATGACGCTCGGGTCCGATCAGGTCAGCCCGCGCTCGCTGCACATCGATGAGCGCGCCGGCTGGATCATCACCGTCATCGGCATCCCTTCCGCATTCCTGCTCCACGGCTATGTGGGATTCATCTTCGGCTCCATCAAGGCGAACCCGTGGTGGTCCTCTCCGCTCATGCCGGTGGTCTTCATTTTCTCGGCGATGGTTTCCGGCATTGCCGCCGTCCTGCTGCTCTACATGCTCTCCATGCGCCTGCGCCGGCGGCCCATCGACATGAAGTGCGTCGACACCGTGGCCATGTATCTCTTCTACATTTTCATCATCGACTTCGCCCTCGAAATGCTCGATCTCATCCATCGCATCTACGAGGCGGATGAATCGTTCCGCAGCCTCGATTTCATGGTGCATACGCGGCTGTGGTTTTCCCAGGTGGTGCTGCAAATCTCTCTCGGCACTCTGGTTCCCATCCTGCTGCTGGCCATCGTGCAGGTCACCCGCCTGCCCGAGCAGGCCCGCAAACGCATCTACGTCGCCTCCGGTTCGCTCGCGCTCATCGGCATTCTGGCCATGCGCTGGAACGTGGTGATTGGCGGCCAGCTCTTTTCCAGGAGCTTTCTCGGCTATACGACCTACAAGATGGCCCTGGCCACCCGCGAAGGGCTGCTGGTCTCCATCGCTCTCACCATCCTGCCGCTGGTGATCCTTGCGGTCCTGGTGAAGCTGCTGCCGCCCTGGTCTGACCAACATCCAGCGCCCGCGGCCGCGCCTGGAGATTAGCTGCGCGTCATCACGCCTGGTCTGCGAACAGGCGGTGAGGACCATGAACGATCTTTCCGAAACTGTCGATCAGCTCTCCCTCCGGCTTGAAGTCCTGGAGCATCGTGTTTCGGAGCTCGAGCGTCCCGCGCTCACCTTGCCCGATCCGGCAGCTGCGTTGTCTGCGCTGCCCGTCGCGGAACCCCATCTGGCTCTCGCACCCGCGCAGCCAGGCCAGGTCTCTTCCTTGCTCGGCCAGTGCATGCTCGGCATCGCCGGAGCCTACCTTCTCCGCGCGCTGGCGGAATCCAATGCGCTGCCGCGCGCGCCGGTCGTCGCTCTCGCCATCGCCTACGCCCTGTTCTGGCTGATCCCTGCCCGCGGCGCAAAAAGCTGGCTGCCCGCCGTGGCGTGGGCTGGAACCTCCGCTCTGATTTTGCTCCCCATGCTCTGGGAGCTGACGGTTCGCTTCAGCTTTCTGCCCGTCGCCGCGAGTGCCGGCGTCCTCTGCACTTTTGTTCTGGTGGCTTCGGCCCTTGCATGGAGCTACCGCTTCACCGAAATCGCCTCGGTGGTGGAAACGGCCGCCGCCGCCGGAGCGGTTGCGCTGGCTCTGGCCACCCGCAACCTCATCCCCTTTTTGGGTGCGCTTCTGCTGATCGCCCTGATGGGAGAAATCGCAGCGGCACGCGGCCGCAGGCTGCACGTCCGCGCTCTGGTTGCAGCCGCGGCGGACGTCCTGATGTTTGGAATCCTCTGGATCCGCGCCGGATCGGCTGCGTCGGGCCAGGATCATACCGCTGCCGGCTCTGCGCTGGCCCTCAGCGCTGGAATGCTCGCCCTCTATGCTGCCGGCGCGACCACCCAAACCCTCATCCTGCGGCGGCGGATTTCTTTCTTTGAAACGGCGCAGTCGCTTCTTGCTTTCCTGCTTGCCTTCTGGGGAGTTTTGTCGCTCCGGCCGGAATCGGGCGCTCGCGGTCTGGCCATTCTCTGTCTGGTTGCCGCGGCCGGCGGTTATGGGTTGGCCTTCGGCCGGTTCAGGTCCCCGGCCGCGGCCCGCAACTATCACGTTTACGCCACGGGCAGCCTGGCGCTCGTTCTGGCCGGATGCTCGCTGTCCCTTTCCGGCGATTGGCTCCCCCTCAGCTTCAGCCTGCTGGCGGTTGCCGGCACGCTGCTGGGCCGCAGACTGGCAGTCCGGACGCTTGAATTCCACGGACTCGCCTGGCTGTTCGCCGCGGCGGCCTCCTCAGGTCTGCTGGCCTGGATCGGCCATGCTCTGGCCGACGGATTGCCGGCCGCGCCGCGCTGGATCATCTGCCTCGCCGCCGCGGCAGCCATGGCGAGTTACAGCGCCATCGCTCCCGGCCGCGAACGCGAGCGCTGGCCGCATGGGCTGCGGCTTCTGGAAGCAGCCCTCGCTGCCGGCGCTCTCGCGGCGCTGGTGGTCTTTGCGCTGGCGCGGGCCACCGCACTCGTCACTCCGGCCGGGACTGGGCATCTGGCCGTCCTCCGCACGCTCACCGGCTGTGGGCTCGCCGCCGCTCTCGCCTGGCTCGGCGCTCGCCGGCGTCGTCGTGAGATGGTCTGGCTGGCGTGGACCGGCCTGCTCCTGCTGGCCGCCAAGCTGCTGTTCGAGGATCTCCGCCACGGTCACCTTGGCTATACTGCGGCCTCCATCTTCGTCTATGCCGTCACGCTGCTGATGGTGCCGCGCATGCTTCGCACCCAATCGGGCAGCCCGCGGTTCGATTCCCGCTGAACCGCCCATGGCGCTCGGATCCGTGTTTCGCGCGCAGTCAGAGCGCTGGCGCGCCGGTTGGTTCGTCTTCGCTTCCGCCCCAGGCTCCGCTCACCATCAAGGTTGCTGCGCTTTCGCCCCCGCCCCGGCCGCCTTGATGTAAGCCACGATCTCCCAGCGCTGCTGTTCCGGCAGTCCGCTCCACGACGGCATCCCGTGCCGCAAATCGCCATTGCGCAGCAGCCAGAACAATTCTCCATCCGCCGCGCCCTGGACCACCGGCGCCAGCAGGGACGGCCGGCCGCGCCGCCCATTCAGGTCGGCGCCGTGGCAGGCTTCGCAGTGCTCCGCATACAAGCGCCCGCCCGCGGCCACCGCGTCGGTGTGGCCGCCATAGGGATTCACGCGCGCCCGCTCGGCCGCCGGCACTTTTCCCAGCCAGCTCTGGTTCACTTCTGCCGCAGCCAGCGCCGTCACCAGCGCCAGGCCCGCCGCCATCCATACCCGCCTCATTGCACCCTCCCGGCTCGCCGAAAGCGGCTGAAAGCCTGCTGCACTTCGTACGACACCGACACCCGCCACAGAACGCCCATGCTGTTGCTGTTCAGCCCGAAGTTGGGCGAGAACCGGATCGTCGGTCCATTGGGCACATCGAAACCCAAAAGCGGCCCGACGTAATGCGAGGTGTCGTGCAGGCCCACGCCGTCGGTAGTCCCCAGCCCCCCATACAGTTCCGCGCCCGCGCTGAAGCGCTCCCGGCACCACACGCACGGCTGGGCGCCGGCTGCGAGCGCCAGGGGACGGGCGGCTCCCACCGCATACCCGAACTCCCACGGGTCCGCCGCCGCCATGTTCTTTTCCGTCAGAAAATTCTCTGAGAAGTTCCAGCCCCGCGCGTTGCTCGAGAGGATCAGCTTCAGCTCCATCTCCCGCTCCACCGTCCTCCGCGCCGCATCGTTGCTCCCCGCCAGATCGCCGATGCCGTCGTTGCCCGAGACCTCGAGAAAGCTGCGGTCCGCGTCGTTCTGGTCTTCGTATTCCACGTAGAGCACCGGGTTCACCGCGTGTTCCGTCAGCAAAGGCCGCACCCGGTTCTCCCAGCGAAACCCGGTGAACACCGTGTCCTGCCCCGGCGTCGTCTGCCCGCTCAGATACACCTCGGTGGTCCACCACGCCTTCGCCCCGTATTCCACCTCCATCGTGCTTCCGGCAAAGCCGCTGCCGCCTTTGGGCGCCGCGCCCGTTCCCTTGAGCTCAACTTCCAGATTGCCCGGCTCCTCCAGTCACGTGCGAGTACGTCACAAAGTAGGGAGGCTCCTGCGCCCGGCCCGCAACCGCCGGCGCTGCCAGAGCCAGCAACGTCAGCGCCCACCGCCGGGCTCTTCGCCCCATCAGCCAATCTTGCATCGTCTTTCCTCCGCCAACGAACCGGCTGCGCGGACCCGCCGCGACCGCCAGGAGACTTCGCAAACGCCACGTGCACGCATATACGACCTCGTTGGTCCGATTTAAGCGCAGACGAAGACCTCCCAATGTGACCTTCGTCACACAGCTGCATCCCTCTGCCCTGGCCCCTGGGTCAGCGAAAAACGGCGCGCCGCTTCCCCAAAACCGCAATATACGACAAATTCAGTCCGATATCTGAGGAAAATTACGACAAATTTAGTCGCATATCGGCAGCAAGAAAATCGGCGCCGCAGCGCCTCAGGGTTTTCTGTTGTCGGCTATCGGCTGCTACCCGGGGCCAGCGACTCGGCTAGACGCTGCCCCGCGAATACACCTTCCGCCGCGTCGACCACATCATCGACACGACGAAGAACCAGAACACCGTGTAGATCAGGATCCCGGCTGCCCAGTACACGTAGTCCCAGTACTGCTCGCCGGGCCCGCTGTGCTGGCCATAGGGAAAGATCTGCGTGGTCGCCCACTGCGCCGGTTCGTTGGCAAAGGCCGTCACTTCCTGCAGCATGGTGCTGCCAGGAAGGTATTTCACCGCAATGCCGAAAAACACCACCGTGATGACGGCCAGGAGCAGCGCGCCCACGATCCGCTCGGGCACGGTCGATTTCCGTACAGAAATGGCTTGCTTCTCGTCCCGGGGCATGGGGTCTCCTGGCTGGCAGTATTCTACAAATCCCGCCAGCCAGAGCAAGTCCACTTTCGCGCCATGCCTGGAAACCGCGCCGCGAGCCTCAGCCGCCGCCGCCGCGCCCCTGTAGCCTGAGCCCCCGGGTCTCCGCACTCTGGACTCTGTGCTCTGAGCTCTGAGCCCTGCTCTTCAGAACACCACCTTAGCCGACAGCTGAATCTGCCGCGAGGTCGTCGACGTCTGCGTGATCAGTCCACCCGTCGGTGACGCAATCGACGTCGCGGACGCGTAGGTAATCTCATTCGGCGTACGGAAATTCGCGTGATTGAGCACGTTGTACGCGCTCGCCTTCAGCTGCACGTGGAAGTTCTCCACCGCCGTGTCCTTGCCCACTGAAAAATCGAAGTCCGTTAGCCGCGGCCCCACCAGCGAGTCACGCGACACGTTGCCGAAATACCCCGCCGCCGGCTGCACAAACGCATTGGGATTGAACCACTGCGTCGCCGTCCGCGGATACAGCGTTCCCGTAAACGCCGGATTCCAGTTCGGCCGGATCGGGTTGCGGCTGTCGCCGTTCCCGGTCGGGTTGTAGCCCAACTGCGGCGTAAACGGGAACCCCGACTGCGCCGTCACGATCCCGCCCACCGTCCAGCCCGCCGCCGCCGTCCGTCCCAATCCCGAGGCATTCGACAGCAGCGCATGGTTTGCCCCCAGCGGCAGCGCCCAGGTCGCGCTCACTGTCGCCGCGTTCCGCACATCGCCCACCGCCGGGCCCCAGTCCATCTTCGGATCGGCGGGAAACTCCACATACCCCGGCGTGTTGAGGCTCTGCGCGCTCGTCCACGTCGACCCGTCATCCAGATTCTTTGACCACGTGTAGGTGCCGCGCAGCGTCAACCCGCCGCCCACGTTGCCGCGCACATCCGTCTCCAGCGCGTTGTACATCCCCACGCCTTCCGAGACCCATGACGTCGACTTCGACAGAGTGGGGTTCGCGTTCTTCACGCCCGACGGATAATACGGCTGCCCCGTCGACGTGTAGCTCGGCACCGGCTCGTTCAGATCCTCCGACAGGATCTGGTGATACCCATGCGACCCCGCGTACCCCACCGTCAGCGTGGTCCGCGGAGCCACTTGCTGCTCCACGCGCAGCCGCCACTCCACCACCGCCGGCGTAAACAGATTCGTCTGCACCGTGCCCGGCGTCACCACCGCCCCCGCAGGAATGTTGTCGCTCGGGCTGATGGCCACCGTCCCGATGGCCACGCCCTTCAGCGTGCTCGCCGTGTTGAACGGCGCGGTCTGGTCCAGCCGGTAGTCGAGCGCGTCCAGCAGCGTGTGGTACATCCCCGCCCCGCCGCGCAGCGCCGTCTTCCCGTTGCCGAAAATGTCCCAGGCAAATCCCACCCGCGGGTTCCACAGGAACTCCGCGTTATTCGCCAGCAGCGGCGACTTGCCCACGAACGGCTCCGACGACATCACGCCATTCACGATCGCGTAGTTCGCCGCGCGCTGGTTCACGCCGTTCCACCCATCGGTCGACTCAAAGCGCAGCCCGGCGCGCACTTCCAGCCGCGCCGTCGCCTTCCAGATGTCCTCGAAAAACAGCGCCTTCTCAAACGACCGCCACGCCATCTCCGAGGGCTGCGGCACCACCGTCAGGCTCTGCACCGTGCCCTGCAAAAACGTCGTCAGCGTCGCAAATGAGGCCTGCCCGTACTGGTTCTGCGCCATGAAGTCGTTGGACTCGATGTCCTGCGCCCACAACCCCGCTTCGAACTGGTGCTTGCCCCGCGTCCAGTACACGTGATCGTCCACGGTGAACAGATTCCGCGCCGCCCACGTGTTCCCGCCCACGTTGTCGCCAGCCTGGGTCACCTGCGAAATCCCATTCGACGCCGTGCTGCCGCTGATCGTGATCGCGCCCACCGGCCGTCCCGCCACCCATCCCGGCACATTTTCGTTGTTGTACGAATAGTTCGTGAACGTCGCGCGCGAGTACCCGATCCGCACCGTGTTTAGCGCCGACGACGAGAACACGTGCTGCTCCTGCACGCTCGCCACCTGCGCCCGCAGGCTTTGGTTGATGAGGCTCAGCGGGTTCTGCGTCGTTCCATCCAGGTCGCTGTCATCGGCCGTGTACACGCCGAACAGCAGATCCTTCTCGCCCAGATTGTCGTCCAGCCGCATCGTCCCGAAATCTTCGCGAATGTGCTGCGGCGGGTCGCTGTAGGTCAATGCCAGGCCCGTCGCCAGCCCATCGCTCGTCAGTTCCGGCCCATTCTGCGCCGGCCACAGCGTCAGCAGCCCGCCGACTGTCGGTGCGACTCCCAGGTTCTGCTCCACGCCCGTCGAATCCGGCACATACCCCTGCCGTGCCAGCGTGTCCGGAACAATGGTCACCGCGGTCTGCTGCGTGTTGAGCTGGAAGCCCTCGAAGTTCGCGAAGAACAGCAGTCTGTTCCGCTCGAGCGGCCCGCCCAGCGACGCCCCGTACTGGTTGCGCTGCAACTGCGGCACGCCGGCCTGATCGAAATAGTTGCGCGTATCGAGATTGTTGTTGCGGAAGTACTCGAACACATCGCCGTGCCAGCTATTGCTGCCCGAGCTGGTCACGATGCTGATCTGGCCGCCGTCGCGCTTGCCGTAGTTCGCGCCATAGGTGTCCGTCACTACGTTCATCGCTTCCACCGAGTCTGCGCCCAGCAGCGACCCGCTCAGGCCGCCCGGCGCCACCGTCTGCGACGACATGCCCGTGTACTCAATCCCGTTCAGCAGAAAAAGATTGTCCTGCGGACGCCGCCCCACCACGGTGTATTGATTGCCCACGCCCGCGCTCGAAGTTCCCGATCCGCCCAGGCGCTCGCTCGCGTAATTCGCCGTCGCTGGATTCACGGTGATGAGCTGGTCGTATCCCCCGCCCTCGAACGGCAAGTCCCTGACCTGCCCCTCGCCCACCACGCCGGCCTGCGGATGGGTCGTCGTATTCACCTGTTTTCCCTGCGTCCCTGTCGCGCCTGTCACGGCGCGGCTCGCTCCCAGCGCAAACGGCAGGTCCACCCGCTCGCCCGCCGCGACTCGCACGCCGTCCCGCACCATATTCGCCAGACCGGTGCGCGCCACCGTCACCGAATACGTGCCCACTGGCAGCGACGCCGCCGCGAACCGCCCGTCTGCGCCCGTCGTCAGCACCCGCGTCAGGCCCGTGCTCACGTTATGCAGCGTCACCGTCGCCCCCGCCAGCGGCGCGCCCTGAACGCCTTTCACCAGCCCGTCGATCGTGCCTCCCACCACCTGCGCGGACCCAGACGTGAGGCCCACCATGATGCCGGCCAAAACCAGAATCGAACTCGCAATACCCGGTGCTCTCAACCGCCTCATACCGCCTCCGGAAATTTTCTCGACGCCCATGTGCTTTCTCTTCCTCCGGCCCGTTTTGCCAGGTCCGTCCGGCGCGCACAGAATGCAGACACACGTCCGCCGCCGCCTGGAAACTGCTTTTCCCAGCCGAGAACCTGCTGCGACTTCAACCGCGTTCTATTGACAGAGATCAGCTACGGAGGTGTGATCCATGATGCGAGCCGTGGCATCGCGCACGTCGAGAAGCACTTTGAACAATCGCCGATGCTTCGCGTCGTTGCGTACCCGCTCCCGCAGCGACTCCGCGTCCTCAAACGGCGCCAGCGGCCCATCGATCCGCCGCAGCACGTCACCCAAGAAAATCTTCTCCGGTGGCCGATTCAATTGGTAGCCGCCGTTCGCCCCGCGCAGGCTCTTCACCACCCGCGTGCGCTTGAGGTCTCGCAAAATAGCCTCCAGAAACTTCTCTGGCAAGTCTTCCTCCTGAGCAATATCGCGTATCTTCACGACACCGTCGGGATACTGCTTTGCCAGCACGGTCAGCGCCTGCAAAGCATACAGGCCTTTTTGGGAGATCCTCATCGCAGGCAAGTCTATCAGCGTGAGAGCCTCCCGGAGATCCAATCCCGCCGGCTTCAACCGCTCTTCCGGTTCCTACAATGTCTATCATATCGGTAGAGATTGTCAAGCATGCTCTGCCTCTCAATCGCCTCATCTACACTGAGAGTTCCCATGAGCGAAAAAATCCTTGCCCTGCTGGTCAGCCTGATCGCCGCCGGCGGATATGGCGCGGTCATCCTGCTGATGGCCATCCAGTCGGCCTGCGTCCCCATCCCCTCGGAAGTCATCATGCCGCTGGCCGGCTACGCGCTCTGCCACACCCAGATGCAGCTGGTCCTGCTGGCCACCGTCGCCTCGCTCGCCTCCAACCTCGGCTCCATCCCCGCCTACTGGGTCGGCGCCAAAGGCGGCCGCCCCATGGTCGAGCGCTACGGCAGCTGGTTGCTCCTCAGCCGCCGCGATCTCGACCGCGTCGACCACTACTTCGCTCGCTATGGCTCCATCACCGTCCTCATCGGACGCATGCTGCCCATTGTCCGCACCTTCATCGCCTTCCCCGCCGGCGTCGCCAAAATGGATCAGGTGCGCTTCCACATCTACACCTTCATCGGCTCATTCCCCTGGTGCTACGTGCTCGCCTGGATCGGCATGAAGCTCGGCGCTTCCTTCAATACCAACCCCCGCTTCCAGGCCCTCTTTCACCGCTTCCACCTCGGCGTCGAAATCCTCATCCTCGCCGCCATCGTCTGGTTCGTATGGACCCACTGGAAAAACCGCGTCCGCCCCAGCGAAGCGTGATCGCCGTTCGGGCCCGAATTTTCGCGGTTGAACCGCGGTCATTTGCGCAACCCCCCGCCCGCAAGCGACACTGATCTGTTTGGTTCCGCAACACCTTCCTCCATTGAAAGGCCGTTACAGAATGCCATCGCAGAAAGACACCGCCCCGAAGGGCAAAATCCAGCCCGCCCAAGGCAAGCTCGGCGTCATGACCGTCGGCATGGGCGCCGTCGCCACCACCCTCATCGCCGGCGTCGAAGCCGTCCGCAAGGGCCTCGCCAAGCCCATCGGCTCCGTCACCCAGATGGGCACCATCCGCCTCGGCAAGCGCACCGACAACCGCACCCCGCTGGTCAAAGAGTTCGTCCCTCTCGCCGACCTGAACGACATCGTCTTCACCGGCTGGGACATCTTCCCCGAGGACATGTTCGAAGCCGCCACCCACGCCGCCGTCCTCGACCGCGACCACCTGGCCAGCATCAAGCCCTTTCTTGAAGCCATCCAGCCCATGCCCGCCGTCTTCGACCAGTACTACGTCAAGCGCCTCCACGGCACCCACGTCAAGACCGGCAAATCCAAGTGCGACCTCGCCCAGCAGGTCCGCGCCGACATCCAGAAGTTCCGCTCCCAGGTCGATCGCGTCGTCGTCATCTGGTGCGGCTCGACCGAGATCTTCCTCGAGCAGGCCCCCTGCCACGCCTCCGTCGAAGCCTTCGAGAAAGCCCTCGTCGACAACGACCCCGCGATCGCGCCGTCGCAGATCTACGCCTACGCGGCTCTGAAAGAAGGCGTGCCCTTCGCCAACGGCGCACCCAACCTCACCGTCGACCTGCCCTGCATGATCGAGCTCTCCCGCCAGACCGGCGCGCCCATCTGCGGCAAGGACTTCAAAACCGGCCAGACCCTCCTCAAGACCGTTCTCGCCCCCGCGTTCAAGGCCCGCATGTTAGGCGTCGCCGGCTGGTACTCCACCAACATCCTCGGCAACCGCGACGGCGAGGTCCTCGACGACCCCGAGTCCTTCAAGACCAAGGAAGAGTCCAAGCTCGGCGTCCTCGACTACATCCTCCAGCCCGACAAGTACCCCGAC
>DATDHZ010000031.1:0-2340 GCA_036521315.1 Acidobacteriaceae bacterium | reverse complement strand
AGCGCGCAGTTTGGGAAGTCCGGTCCGATCAGGATGGGGCACGCGCGTGCTGGGTGTTTATTTGTAGGAACGTTGATAGGTGCCGCTGATGCGGTCGTGCCAGCCTAGCTGGTCTTCGTCGAACATGGCCCAGAGCAGGCCGAGGCCGAGGGGCAGTGCGGAGAGCAGCAGCGCGCCGACGCGGCGCTGCCGGGCCATGCGGGTGGGGTTGTCGTCGTTCATGGTGCAGAGCGCGATGCGCGCGTACATCATGCCCGGCGTGCTTTCGCCGAAGCGGAAGAAGAGCCACTGGTAGGCGATGAAGGTGGCCAGCACGGCGAGCGAGGCGGCGATGACCGCGGTCCTGCCGGCGGGCGGGTGGGCGGTGCAGGAGTTGAAGACGAAGACGAAGACGAGGAAGCCGGCGAAGCTGAGCGCGACGTCGACCAGCGAGGCCATGATGCGGTCTTCGAGCGGCGCAGGCTTGATGGCGGGAGCTTCTGCCGCGGCCTGCGTTCTGCGCCGCGGCGGGGGCTCGGGCTTGGGATTGTCGAGGCGGATGGCGGACCAGTCGAGCCCTGCGCTGGCGGCTGGGCCGGGACGATGGTCGATAGTCTCCGGCTCGACTTCGAAGATGCGCAACTGACCCTGCTGCGGTTCGGCATCGCGCAGCGGGCCCTCGGCCAAGCGGGGACGCGCTTTGCGGGTGGCCACCAGCTCACGGGGGAACTCGATGAGATTGGCAGCGAGAGGAACGGCCGGCGCGACGGTTTCTTCTTCGAGCGGATCGGAAAGCTCGTGAGGAAGCTCGGGGATGCGCGGCGGAGTGGACTGGTGCGAGGATGGCCGCGCCTGCCCGGAGCGGCGCGCTTCGTACGCCTGCATCTGGCGGCGGGTGCGGTCGTCGACGTCGTAACGGACTTCGATGGCCTCGCGGTCGATGCGCTGCTGCTCGGCTTCGAGGATTTCTTCTGCTTCGCGGGCTTCGGCAGCGGCGGCTTCCGCGACGCGGGCGTCCTCTAGGCGGCGGCGCACGGCCTCCTGCGCGGCCTGCGCTTCGATGAGCGCCTTTTCGGCGGCGAGGGCAGCCTCTTCGGCTTCGCGCTCCAGCGTTTCGCGATAGCTGGGCCGGGCGGCATAGCGCGCAGCGACGGCGGCGAGCACGCTGGCGCGGGCGGGCTCGGCGTCTGCGGAGGAGTGTTCCAGCGGCAGGCGAGGCTGGCCTGTGGCGCGTCCCGATCGCTTAGCTCGGCTGGCGGCCAGCTTCTCGGTCAGCTCGATCTTCCAGGCCGGCACATCATCCGGCACAAACTTTGCCATCGCTCTCGTTCCTGACTCCGGCGTCGTTCGCACTGCTGCGCTCATACATGTTCGTCGCGACGCGGCTGCCTGTTCGCGCGAAGAAATGGCGGAGGCGACAGCGGCGTCTTGAGCCAGAGCAGCGGGGCTTCCGCGAGACGGAGCAAAGGCTGTTTCTCGATACATTCTCTTACTCGAGCGTGAAGCGAAACTCCGGGCGGAGTCACCCGTATTTCAGACGTGGGCACACTCCGATGGCGGAACGCTCTGCTCGCAGCGGGAAAATGCTCTATTCTGGCCTTGCCCGTGCCGAAAAACCTGCGCAGTTTTCTATGTATCACGGTGATGTGGCTCTGTCATCCGCAGCCTGCGCTTTGGGCGTGGCAGAGCGGGCACCCGGAATCAAGCGCGGTACCGGCAGCGCAAATAGAGTCGCCCTCCGCGCCGGTTTCTGCATCCTCCTCCCCGCCCGGTTCGGCAGACGGGGCGCTGCCGGATGTGCCGGACGCGGATGAGATTCCGCGGCTGGAGCCGGTTCCGGGGCCGGGCAAGAAAATGGTCCCGGTGCACATTGCGGCGAACACCCAGCGCAAGGACGGCTCGGTCTACACGCTGCTGGGCGATGTGGAGGTCCATTACAAGGACTACGTGATCCACGCGGACCGGATGAACTACAACGAGGACACCGGCGAGGCGCGCGCCGAAGGGCACGTGGAGCTGGATGGCGGCCCGGCGGACGAGCACATTCTGGCTGAGCACGCGACGATGAATCTGGATCTGGACACGGGGCGCTTTTACAACGTGACCGGCAGCGTGGGCGTGCGGGAGAACGCCAACCGCAAAAAAATCATTTACACCACGACGAACCCGTTCCTGTTCACCGGCCGCGTGGTGATCAAGAACGGACCGGAGGAGTTTCGTGTGGTGGGGGGAACGATGACCTCCTGCCGGCTGCCGCATCCGGACTGGGTGATCGTGGCGGGACGCATCGACATGGCCGATGGGCAGGCGACGGCACGCAACGCGCTGTTTCGCGTGCTGAATATTCCGATTCTGTATCTG
>DATDHZ010000030.1:0-6399 GCA_036521315.1 Acidobacteriaceae bacterium | reverse complement strand
ACACGATACCGCCAAGGGCTGGCAGCCCGGCGCGGGCGGCCTGTGCCTGCACACCATTGTGCTCGATCCCAGCGATCCCAATCGCATGTTCATCGCCATCTCCGCCGCCGGCGCATTTCGTACCGATGACGGTGGCAAATCCTGGAAGCCCATCAACCGCGGCCTCTACTCCAAGTACATCCCCAACCCCACCGCGGAGGTCGGCCACTGCGTCCATCGCATCGCCATGCACAAGACCCGCCCCGGCGTACTCTTCATGCAGAAGCACTGGGATGTCATGCGCTCCGACGACGCCGGCGACAACTGGCGCGAGATCAGCGGCAACCTGCCCACCGACTTCGGCTTTGTCATCGATGTTCACGCGCACGATCCGGAAACCATCTACGTCGTCCCCATCAAGAGCGATGCCGAGCACTTTCCGCCGGACGGCCAGTTGCGCGTCTATCGCAGCCGCACCGGCGGCAACGAGTGGGAAGCTCTCACCAACGGCCTGCCGCAGAGCAACTGCTTCGTGAACGTGCTGCGCGACGCCATGGCCGTCGACACCATGGACGACTGCGGCATCTACTTCGGCACCACCGGCGGGCAGGTCTACGGCTCCGCGGATGCCGGCGACACCTGGGCGCCCATCGTGCGCGATTTGCCCGCCGTCCTCTCCGTCGAGGTGCAGACGCTTTCGTGACCCCCGAAAACGTAATTCAGACGGTGGCAATCCGCGTCGCCCTGCCGGCTCACCTGCGCACGCTCGCCCGCACCGGTCCGGAGGTTACCGTAGACGTTCCCGCTCCGGTGACCATCGCCTCCACGCTGGACGCGCTGGAGGCGCGCTATCCCATGCTCCAGGGCACCATCCGCGATCACGACACCCTCAAGCGCCGCGCTTTCATCCGCTACTTCGCCTGTGAGCAGGACCTCTCGCACGATCCGCCCGATACTCCGCTGCCCGGGCCGGTCCTCGCCGGCCGCGAGCCCCTCATCGTCCTCGGCGCCATTGCCGGCGGCTAGAAGTGGTTGCATAAACCAGCAGTGTTGAGTGGGCTACGGATGAGACCCGCCGCCAAAGCGGGTCTCCTGCTGCCGGACGAAGCCGCAAACGCCCTTTATGCAACCCACTTCTAGAACGCGCTCACTGGCCCTCGCTGAACCATCCTCATTTCTCGGTTCCCGCCGTCGCGCGGCGCGGGTGACCGCATCTGGATTAGGATGAGGCAGAGGTGCCAAATGCTTAGCTGGATCATCGGACCCGCGCTCATCACCCTCGGCTGGCTTGCCGCAATTGCGGTCACCCTCGTCGCGCGCCGTCGGCGTCAAAATCAAAGGTAAAAACTACCCGCCCGAGGCAACCTTCCTGCGGGTCGCAGGTGCAGTCGCTTGCAAGTTATGCCTGAAGCTATCTCGTGCTAACTCCTCCGACATCATCCAGTGCACATAGCTGCATCAGAGTCTGTCAGAGGTCAGTACGATGGACACCCGGATTCTCATTCCCGCACTCATAATCGTCGCCGTCATTGTCGTCATCGCGGTGGCACTCCTCGCGCGCCGCCGGCGCAGCAATCAGCTCAAGCAGCGCTTCGGACCGGAGTACGACCGCACCGTAGTCCAGCAACGTGGCGACTCGCGCCGCGCCGAAGAGACGCTGGTGGAGCGCGAAAAGCGCGTCGAAACATTCCCTCTTCGCAGCCTCACCCCGGTGGACCGCGAAGCCTACGCCATGGAGTGGGCCACGGTGCAGCGCCGCTTCGTCGATGACCCATCTGCCGCTGTCGGCACCGCAGACCGCCTGGTCAGCCGCGTAATGACCGATCGCGGATATCCCATGACCGACTTCGATCAGCGCGCCGCTGATATCTCCGTCACTTATCCCCAGGTTGTGCAAAACTATCGCGCCGCGCACGATATCGTGCTGCGTCACACCGATGGCCATGCCACCACGGAAGAACTCCGCCAGGCCATGGTCCACTACCGTTCTCTCTTCGATGAGTTGCTCGCACCCGCGGAGTCGTCCAAGGTCGAACCCATCAATAACAGACGCAAAGGAGTTGCCCATGAGCGCGCTTCGTAAGCAGGAACCGTTTCCCACCACAGATGCCGCCAGCCAAAAGCGCGATTCGGTTGGGGCAGCCCGTCACGATGTTTTGGACGAAGCTGCCGTTGATCCGGCAACTCGCCGGCCGCCGCAACCCGCCGCCGCCCCGGTGACAGACGACGGCACCGACCGAGCCATCGACGACACTTACGACGGCGAGATCCTGAACTCGACCGTAGACGAATTTGATGAAGTGGATGAAACGGATCAAACAAACCAAACCGGCCGGACGAACCAGATTCCCCCGCCGCAAAAGCCCCGCGCGTCGGGCCCCGATCAGACTCCGAGGCCGCAGGCCGCATCCCCGCAAGCCGGGCGCGAGGACACACACCTCTTCGAGGACGAAGAGCTGCGTGATTTCCGTGCGCGCTGGGACCAGGTCCAGACCTCGTTTGTCGACGAGCCGCGTCACGCCGTCGAACAGGCAGACGCCCTCGTCGGCACCGTCGTAAAGCGCATCGCCGATCAGTTCTCCGACGAGCGTGCAAAGCTGGAGAAGCAATGGACCCGTGGCGAGAATGTTTCTACAGAAGACCTGCGCCAAGGCTTCAAACGATACCGCGCCTTCTTCGATCGGCTCTTGGGCGCTACTTCATCGAATCGCGCAGCGTGACCAGCGACTTATCCATGTGCCGCGGATGGATCAGTCCCTGCCGCGGATACTCGACATCAAGGATTGTGTACACGGTCAGTGTGACGGCCGCCGATAGCGTGATCATATAAAGCCAGTCGCGCGGCCCTGTCTTCATGCTGTAGCCCGCCATCAGCGCGCTCCCGCTCCCGCAACTGAAGGCGAACAGCAGCCAGTACACCACCCCGGCGGATGCATGTTGAAGACATTCTGCCGCGTCGACGTAATGTCGATCATGTCATTCAGCGCGGGCACCAGCAGCTTCACCGCATCCGGATTGGCGCCTGCGCGGTAGCTGCCGCCAGCGACCGCTGCCATATCGCGAGCTGCAGCCGCGCTCGTCGGCGAAATCTCCGGTCCCACCGCATCGAACAGATGCAACCGCGAGGTCGTGTAATCGCGGAAAAGCTGCCGCAACTCCGGCTGCAATCCGAATAGGCCGAAGATCGCTCCCCCAATCGCGCTGCTGCTGTCGGCGGTGCCGTGCCGCCTGCGCATTCGCCGGCCCGCTTCCAGCAGCACCAACATGGCGGGAAACAGGAACAGCGCAGCCGTGGCAGGAAAGGTCGTCATCGGTTTACGTCACTGAAGCGGATACATTTTGATGTTGCGGAAGTAAACCTCGGCGCCCTCGGACTGGATCAGGATCTTGCCTTGCTTCGGGAAGGGGTCCGTACCCTCGTTCACCAGCTTGCCGTTCACGTACTGCCGCACCGTGTTGCCTTCGGTCACCAGCTCCAGCAGGTTCCATTTGCCGTGCGCCTTCTCCACCTCGCCCGTCGGAGACCGAAAGCCCTCCACACTCTGCCACGGCGCCTTGTCAAAGCGCGGAATCAGCAGCGCGCTCCCCTCGGGTCCGGTCACGCGTTTGCCGTCGCGCCCGGTCAGCGCCGCGCCATCCGTCATCCAGAAGTCGCCAGTGCCCCCTTCGCACACCTGGAATTCGATCGACCGCGGCCACACCTTCTGCTCGCCCTCGACGTTATAAAGGATGCCGCTGTCCCGCGCCTTTCCCGCTCGCTCGCCATACGTGCCCTCGCCCCACTTGAACTCCGCGCGCAGGTAGTAATCGTGGAACGGCTGCTTCGTGATCAGGTAGCCCATCTCCTTGCCCGAGATGTGGATCACCCCATGCTCCACCGTGAACACATGCTCCGGATCGGAGTTCAGCCCCTTCGTCTTCAGGAAGCTGTCGAACGCATCCAGACCATGCCCATCGAATAGCACCTCCGCCGGGCCATGCGGCGGGATGGGTGGTTTATCCGCCGCGCTCGCCGTCACCGCAGCCATCGGGCCCAATACCACCGCCAGTCCGAGCACTTTTAGCAATCGATTCCGAATCATGCCCGCAATTCTAATCGTGAGCCTCTCTCCTTGACATCCTACATATCGCGATGCTTATATGTAGAACGTCATAGAGGGAAGCCTTCCATGCCACCCGAAAAATTAGAAAAAGACAAACCCGAAAAAGACAAGCAGGACAAGTCCGACCTCCTCCAGGGCACGCTCGACATGCTCATCCTCAAGATCGTCGCTCTCGGCCCCGTTCACGGCTACGGCATCTCGCTCCGCATCCGCCAGGTCTCCCGCGATGTACTCAAGGTGCAGCAGGGCTCTCTCTATCCTGCGCTTCATCGGCTGGAAAAGCGCGGCTGGCTCCTCTCCGAGTGGGGGGAATCCGAAAATGGCCGCGAGGCGAAGTTCTACCGCCTCTCCGCCAAAGGCCGGAAACAGCTCTCTGAAGAAGAGGCAAGCTGGCGTCGCCTCTCCGAAGCCATAGGGCTGGTGCTCGAAACCGCCCGCTAGGAGTGATCCGTATGCGATGGTTCTCATCAACACTTCGCAATCGTGACCGCGATCTAAACCGCGAGGTCGCCTTCCACATCGACGCCCTCGCCCGCGACTATGAAGCCGCCGGCATGAGCGCCAAAGAAGCGCGCCGCCGCGCGCGCATCGACTTCGGCGGTCGCGAGCAGATCACCCAGCAGATCCGCGAAGTCCACCTCTCCGCCTTCCGCGAAGCGATCCGCGTCAACGCCCGCGCCGCCGTCCGTTTTCTCCGCAAGGCTCCCGGCCTTTCCGCCGCCGTTATCCTCACGCTCGCGCTCGGCATCGGCGCCAACACCGCCGTCTTCTCCGCCATCGATGCGGTCATCCTGCGCCCGCTCGCCTTCCCTCAGGGCGACCAGCTCATGACCATCGAGCAGTACGACACTAAGGGCAAGTCGCCTGTAACCTTTGTTGCGCCCACGCGGCTCGAAGACTGGAATCGCCTCAACCACACCTTTCAGGCGCTCACCGGCTACGACTCCGAAAACAGGTCGGAAACCTCCGGGCCCCTGCCGGAATATCTCGACAATGCGATCGTGGCGCCGCGCTTTTTCGATGTCTGGGGCGTCGCGTCTGAGCTGGGTCGCGGCTTCACGCCGGCGGAGGAACACTATGGTGGCCCGAACGTCGTGCTCATCACCCATCGTCTCTGGATGAACCGCTTCCACGGCGACCCCAACGTAATTGGCAAACAGCTCCACTTCGGCCACGAAGCCGACACCATTGTCGGCGTCATGCCTGCTGCCTTCGCTTTTCCTGATCACGATGTGAACGTCTTCATGCCCAGCCCGCCCGATGCGCCGTATGCGCAGGATCGCGCGTCGACCTGGTACACCGTCGTCGGCCGCCTCAAGCCCGGCGTCACCCGTCAGCAGGCCCTCGCCGATCTCTCCGCTGTCCAGCGCCAGCTTGGCCAGCAATTTCCGAAGACCGACCGTGATCTCGCTGTGCGGGTCCAGCCCCTAAAATCCGAGATCATTGGCAACATCGGCTCCTCGCTGTGGTTGCTCTACGGCGCCGTCATCCTGCTGCTGCTCATCGCCTGCACCAACATCGCCGCTCTGCTGATTGCCCGCACCGCCGGTCGCAGCCAGGAGCTTTCCCTACGCTTTGCGCTCGGCGCCTCCCGGCGCACCGTCGTTCTGCAACTACTGAGCGAGGTGCTGCTGCTCGCTCTGATTGGCGCAGTGTTCGGCACTGCGCTGGCGGCCGCCGCCATAGCGCTGCTGCATCACTATGCTGGTTCGCTGCCGCGCGCCACGGAGATCGCCATCGATTGGCGCCTCATGCTCTACACCTTCGCCTGTGCACTGGTCACCACGTTGCTGGCCGGCCTCTACCCCGCGCTACGCGCCACGCGGGGCGACTTGGCGCGCTCGCTCGCGCAGAGCGGTCGTACGCAGATCTCCGCACGCGGCGGCCTGCAATGGTTGCTCGTCGGCGCACAAGTCGCTTTCGCAGTGACATTATTGGTCGGCGCCGGACTTCTCCTCCGCAGCTTCCAGGCAATCGGCCGCGTCTTCCCTGGCTTCGATGCCTCCCACGTCCTCACCCTCCAGATCAGCGCCGGCTGGGGCGAAACCGCCGACATGAAGCGCCTTACCCAGCGCATCCACCACGATCTCGACGCGCTCCGCTCCATCCCCGGCGTGGAGGGTGCGGCCGCCGGTGGCTGGAGCCTGCCCGGCGTGCCCGGCCAGGCCCAGATTGAGCTAAGTCTTGTTGAAGGGGAACAGGACGAGAGTCATAAGATCATCGCCACCACTCACGTCGTCTCCTCCGGCTACTTTCACACCCTCGGCATCCCGCTCCTCCGCGGCCAGGACTGCGATGACAACGACGGCGGCCCGCC